>NZ_CP041036.1:0-309902 GCF_006385555.1 Shewanella polaris
AATGATCCCGTTGGGGATAATTATTCTTTTAAGGATAGCGATCATTGTGATCTCACTATAGAATACACCTCCTTTGATTAAAGATATTGGGGATAAATAAGTGGCGGTTTCACTTTGGCAACAATGTATCGGCAGACTGCAAGACGAGTTATCAGCGCAGCAGTTCAGTATGTGGATCCGTCCGTTACAGGCTGAAATGGATGGTGATACATTGGTTTTGTATGCGCCAAATCGTTTTGTGCTCGATTGGGTACGCGATAAATACATCAATATCATTAATCAATTTTTTACTGAACAAATGGGCAGTAATGCACCTATGTTACGTTTTGATATTGGTAGCCGTCCTTCTGCACGTCCTGTTGCACCCGCTCCAGTAGCTGCTAAGCCTGTTAATCGTCAAACAAAAGCCCAAGTAGGAACGACATCTTTTAATACTCAGGCCGAACCCATTATTAATGCCAATCACCGTAGCAATATTAATCCTACATACCAGTTCGATAACTTTGTTGAAGGTAAATCGAACCAATTAGGTAAAGCGGCGGCGTTACAAGTATCTGAAAACCCAGGTGGTGCTTATAATCCATTATTTTTATATGGTGGCACCGGTTTAGGTAAAACACATTTATTACATGCAGTTGGTAATGGAATTATTAAAAATAATCCCAATGCTAAAGTGGTGTACATGCATTCTGAACGATTTGTTCAGGACATGGTGAAAGCGTTACAAAATAATGCCATTGAAGAATTTAAGCGTTATTACCGCAGCGTAGATGCATTATTTATTGATGATATTCAATTTTTTGCCAATAAAGATCGTTCACAAGAAGAGTTTTTCCATACCTTTAATGCGTTACTTGAAGGCAATCATCAAATTATTTTAACTTCTGACCGTTATCCAAAAGAGATCGACGGGGTAGAAGATCGCTTGAAATCGCGTTTTGGTTGGGGTTTAACGGTTGCTATTGAGCCACCAGAGTTAGAAACCCGCGTGGCGATTTTAATGCGTAAGGCACAAGAAAGTGGCATTAATTTACCTGATGAAGTGGCATTCTTTATTGCCAAGCGTTTACGTTCAAACGTACGTGAATTAGAAGGTGCACTAAACCGTGTGATTGCCAATGCCAACTTTACTGGCCGTCCGATCACTATCGATTTTGTGCGTGAAGCATTAAGAGATCTCTTGGCACTGCAAGAAAAATTAGTCACTATAGATAATATTCAGAAAACGGTTGCTGAATACTACAAAATAAAAATGGCAGATATGCTGTCTAAGCGTCGCTCTCGTAGTGTCGCTAGACCTAGACAAGTGGCAATGGCGCTATCTAAAGAACTTACAAACCAAAGCTTACCGGAAATTGGTGATGCTTTTGGTGGTCGAGACCACACGACAGTCTTACATGCATGCCGTAAAATAGCGCAATTACGCGAAGAAAGTCATGACATTAAAGAAGATTATGCTAACTTGATTAGAACTTTGTCTTCGTAATTCAGGGAATGTAGACACGATGAAATTTTCAATTGATAGGGATGCCCTATTAAAGCCATTGCAGCTAGTGTGCGGCGCAGTAGAGCGCAGACACAATTTACCTATTTTAGCCAACTTGCTCGTTGAAGTTAGTGAGTCCTCACTTAAGCTTACAGGTACTGATTTAGAAGTTGAGTTGGTCGGTCAAGCGGCAATTCATGGAGATATTGTTGTTGGTCGTACTACTGTTCCGGCTAAAAAACTATTGGATATTGTTAAATCATTACCAGAGCAAAGTGAATTAAAAGTCGAACAACAAGACAATAAATGGTTATTGCGTTCAGGTCGCAGCCGTTTTTCATTGGCAACATTACCCGCCGAAGATTACCCTAACGTTGAAGAGTTTCAAGCAGATATTGAATTTAACTTAAAGCAAGGTGTGTTGAAATCGATTATTGATTCTACTCAGTTTTCAATGGCTAACCAAGATGTTCGCTATTATCTCAACGGTTTGTTATTTGAAACAGAAGGTAATGTATTACGTGCAATTGCCACCGACGGTCACCGTTTAGCATTAAGCCATCGTACTATTGATATTTCATTACCTGAAAAACAAGTCATTGTGCCTCGTAAAGGTGTTGTTGAAATGGCGCGCTTGCTCGACAGTGATGATCAAGACATTACAATTGCCATTGGTGATAATGCCATTCGAGCCATAACTAGTTCAGCCGTGTTTACCAGTAAACTTGTTGATGGTCGTTTCCCTGATTACCGACGTGTATTACCTAAGGGTGGCAATAAAGTCGTCATAGCCAGTCGTAACCAGCTAAAACAGGCATTGACTCGTGCTTCTATTCTGTCGAATGAAAAATTCCGTGGAGTACGTATTCAGCTCGAGCCTGGTTTATTGAAAATAACTGCCAATAATCCCGAGCAAGAAGAAGCAGAAGAGATTATTGATGTTGATTATAACTCTGAAGCTTTAGAAATTGGTTTTAACGTTAGTTATCTTCTTGATGTGCTAAATAACTTAGCCAGCGATGAAGTGCGTATTACCTTAATTGATGGTAATTCTAGTGCTTTGATAGAGAACCACAAAGAAGAAGATTCTATGTATGTAGTGATGCCAATGCGTCTGTAACGGTTTATCTGCTTATTGTTTATTAAGGTGCTGTAAGGCACCTTATTTGTCTGTATAGGATTATTAACTGCATTTATCACAATAGGTTTTCATGAGTTTATCGCGTATTACCATTGGTTCATTCCGCAATATTACCTCTGCGTCATTGCAGCCTTGCGATGGCTTAAACTTGATTTACGGCCAAAATGGCAGTGGCAAAACCAGTATCCTCGAAGCTATTTACTTTTTGGGTATGGGGCGCTCATTTCGAAGCCACTTATCACAGCGTGTCATTAACCATGATGACGATAAACTTACTTTATTCGCACATTCAATTACAGCAGATACAGACTGTAAAATTGGCTTACGTCGCCATCGAAGTGGTGAGATAGAAGTTAAAATTGATGGTGAAAAAGTGAAGCGCCTATCAACGTTAGCCGAAACTTTACCTATCCAAGTTATTACTCCAGAAAGTTTTTCTTTATTGTTCGAGGGGCCTAAAGCTCGACGTCAATTTATCGATTGGGGGGCATTTCATTCTGATCCACATTTTTATCAAGCTTGGGTCAATACTAGAAAGGTTTTAAAGCAACGCAATCAATTGCTTAGAAATCAAGCTCCCTATAGCCAAATACAATTTTGGGATAAGGAGTTGGTACGGTATGCTGAACAGGTTACCGAGATACGAAATCAATATGTAGACTCGTTAAATGTGCTACTTAAGGGTATAATCGGAGTGTTTTTACCTCAGATTGATATTAAGGTCTCTTTTACTCGAGGATGGGACAGTAAAACGGATTATTCCCAATTACTTGAAAACCAATACTCAAGAGATTTAGCCACTGGAAATACGGGCAGTGGCCCCCATAAAGCAGACTTACGTTTGCGTGTGGGCACTTTACCAGCGCAAGATGCGTTGTCCCGTGGACAATTAAAATTATTAGTCTGTGCACTGCGTATTGCACAGGGAAAGTTGCTCAAACAACAGCTAGATAAAAATAGTATTTATCTGGTTGACGATTTACCGTCAGAGTTGGATGCACAGCATAGGCAGCTATTGCTAAAGCAGTTAACCGAAACCGGTGCACAAATTTTTGTCACTGCTATCGATCCGCTAGCAATAGTCGATTCGTTATCTAGCCCTCCAAGCAAGATGTTTCATGTGGAACAAGGGCAAGTAACGGTTATTGAATAACAATGAGAGATAAATATGTCAGAGAATAGTTACGATTCTTCGAGTATCAAGGTATTAAAAGGCCTTGATGCAGTCCGTAAGAGACCTGGTATGTACATTGGTGATACTGATGATGGCACAGGTCTTCATCACATGGTATTCGAAGTGGTTGATAACTCTATCGATGAAGCTTTAGCCGGCCATTGTAGTGAAATCACCATTACCATTCATTCCGATGGTTCTGTCTCAGTAAAAGATGATGGTCGTGGTATTCCTGTTTCGATACATGAAGAAGAAGGGATCTCCGCTGCAGAAGTTATTATGACGATACTTCATGCTGGTGGTAAGTTCGATGATAACTCTTATAAAGTCTCCGGTGGCCTTCATGGTGTGGGTGTATCGGTAGTTAATGCTTTATCGAAAAAACTGCAGTTAACCATTCGTCGTGCCGGTAAAATATACGAGCAGTTTTATACTCACGGTATACCAGATGCACCCATTAAAGAAATTGGTGATTCGGTTAAAACAGGTACCGAACTTCGTTTTTGGCCAAGCACAGATACGTTTACTGACGTTGAATTCCATTTTGAAATTTTGGCCAAACGCGTACGTGAACTATCATTCCTGAACTCAGGAGTGGGCATTCGCTTGGTTGACGAGATTGAAAATAAAGATGAATTCTTTAAGTACGAAGGTGGTATTAGTGCCTTTGTTGATTACTTAAACCGTAACAAAACTCCAATTAATAAAGACGTATTTCATTTTTCTCAAGAAAGAGATGACGGCATTACCGTAGAAGTGGCAATGCAATGGAATGACGGTTACCAAGAAAATATTTTTTGTTTTACCAATAATATTCCACAACGCGATGGTGGTACTCACTTAGCCGGTTTCCGTGGTGCTCTAACGCGTAACTTGAATAACTACATGGAACGTGAAGGATTTAACAAAAAAGGTAAAACTAATGCTACTGGCGATGATGCGCGAGAAGGCTTAACGGCAGTTATTTCGGTAAAAGTTCCTGATCCTAAGTTCAGTTCACAAACTAAAGATAAACTAGTATCTAGTGAAGTGAAAAGTGCAGTTGAACAAACAATGGGTGAGCAGTTAAACGATTACCTATTAGAAAACCCAGCAGATGCTAAATTAATTGTTGGTAAAATTGTTGATGCATCCCGTGCGCGTGAAGCTGCACGTAAAGCGCGTGAAATGACTCGTCGTAAAGGCGCGTTAGATTTAGGTGGTTTACCAGGAAAACTTGCTGATTGCCAAGAAAAAGATCCTGGCCTTTCTGAAATATACATAGTGGAAGGGGATTCTGCTGGTGGATCAGCTAAGCAGGGACGTAACCGTAAAAACCAAGCGATTCTTCCGCTAAAAGGTAAGATTTTAAACGTAGAAAAAGCGCGTTTTGACAAGATGTTATCTTCACAAGAAGTGGCAACGCTGATTACTGCATTAGGTTGTGGTATTGGTCGCGATGAATACAATCCAGATAAAACTCGTTATCACAACATCATCATCATGACCGATGCTGATGTCGATGGATCGCACATTCGTACCTTGCTATTGACCTTCTTCTTCCGTCAAATGCCTGAGCTTATTGAGCGTGGTTATATCTATATTGCTCAGCCTCCTCTTTTCAAAGTGAAGAAAGGTAAACAAGAGCAGTATTTGAAAGATGAACCTGCATTGACTGAGTATTTAACCACTCAAGCACTCGATGGTACCAATGTTTATCCAAGCCCTGGTGCTCTAGGTATGTCTGGTGAACCTTTAGAGCGTTTAGTGGCGCAGTACCGTGAAGTTGAACGTATTATTACGCGCTTAGAAAAACGTTTCCCTGCTAACTTACTCGACCGCATGCTATATCACCCAGAAGTGACAGCAGAGATGTTGAGTGATGAAGCACAAATGCTCACATGGTGTAATACTTTTATTGCTGATTTAGTTGAGCGTGAAAGCAGTGGTATTATTTTTACTGCCAATGTCATGCTTGATCCTGAGCGTAAAGTTTACACTCCTAGCGTGACGATCCGTAAGCATGGTATTGATACTAACTATTTATTTGGTTATGACTTTTTCAATTCAGCTGATTACCACCGTATTGCCAAGTTAGGTGCGGCATTGCACGGTATGATTGAAGAAGGTGGTTATGTACAACGTGGCGAACGTGTTAAGGAAGTTGAAAGCTTCTTAGAAGCACTAGATTGGACGATTAGCGAAGCTAAACGTGGTTTGTATATTCAACGTTATAAAGGATTGGGTGAAATGAACCCCGAGCAATTGTGGGAAACTACAATGGATCCAGAATCACGTCGTATGTTACGAGTTACTATTGATGATGCGGTTGCTGCAGATCAATTATTCACCTGCTTAATGGGCGATCAAGTTGAACCACGTCGTGAGTTTATTGAAACCAATGCTCTGAATGTCGCAAACTTAGATGTATAAGACATTTTAGATAAATAATGGGCGCCTCAGGGCGCCCATTTTTGTTTTTATTGCTATGGTTATAAAGAAAGTATCAATTAATTTGATTGGTACAAGATCTCATAAGGCTTTCAATCGTGGTGACAGATTTCTTTAAAAGGTTATTTAATATTCGTGACCGCAATGAACAAGCCAAATTTACAGGTGTCACCGCAGTAGAAAAACGTCAACAAGCTAAGCAACAAGCACCAGTCATTGAGGTAACAGAAAAGCAAGCTGTTGAATCACAGTTAGATTTATCGGCTTTATTTTATAGTTTATTATTTGCAACGCCATCCACAACGACTACAGGTATTGCTAATAACCTTGAACGTAACGTAATGCAAAATATTGAACAGGCATTAAGTTCACCACAAGCAATTGCGGAAAATGTTTTAAAGCTACCGAGTAAAATACTCGAGCTCGATAAAAAACTTAGCGATGACGGGATTAAAACCCAAGAGCTAATTCAACTTATTGAACAAGATCCTTTGTTGTGTGTGGACGTGCTCAAGCTGTGTAATTCCCCCGCGTTTAAACGATCTGATAGTGATGTTAATAGTATTAAGCAAGCATTAGTTCAAGTTGGCAGGCAACAACTAAGACAATTTATTACAGTGTGTTTAGCGCGAGAGTTAATTGATATAAAACCGATTTATTTCAGGCGTTTTGGCGCTGAAATTTGGCGTCATTCAATGCAGGTCGCTTTTTTAGCCAGTGAGTTATCGAGTCCAGATCAACGAGATAGCTCATTTCTTTTGGGATTACTGCATGATGTAGGGAAAATTGCGATTTTTAAAATGCTGGTGGACTCTTTTTATCAAGCTGAACCTGGAGAGCAACCTAACTCAATGCTTTTTAAGCAGGTAATGACCACTAAGTCGTTAACCTTAAGTGCGCTTCTTGCTCGTCATTGGCAATTACCTCGACACTTTGAAACACCGCTAACGTTACTTGCTAATACTAATATTAAACCTGACGATGATATGGCATTGCTGATTTGGAAAGCCAATATTATTAGTGAATGTTCGATGTTGCTGCAAGCGGATAAATTACCTAAACCAGCTTTAGCCCTTTTATTAGCTCAAGTAGAGTTTAGCGAAGAACAGTTTATCGAATTGCATCAACAACTCATCAATTTCTAGATATTATTCTGTTATTAATTTTTGTAGTTTTTTTAATAATAAAAAAGCGCCTAAAAGGCGCTTTTTTTACTTTGGTTAGTATTCATTACTGCAGTAGTGAAATATCAGCAACGTGCAAGAACTGTTCACGAAGATTGGTTAATAACGCTAAACGGTTATTTTTTAATGCTTCATCATCAGCCATTACCATCACATCTTCAAAGAACTGATCGACGCTTTCACGTAAGTCTGCCAATAAGGTTAATGCTTGTTGGTAATCTGCGTTTGCAAATAATGGTGCTAACAAAGGCTGCAATTGAACAAGTTTATCTGCCAAGGCTTTCTCTGCTGTTTCCGTTAATAGCGCTTGGTTGATGTTTTCAGGCAATTTACCTTCAACCTTAGCCAAGATATTAGAAACGCGTTTATTTGCAGCAGCAAGGGCTGTAGAGGCTTCTAAACTACGGAAATGTGATACGGCTTTAACACGGCTGTTAAAATCAGCAGGACGTGTTGGACGACGAGCAAGTACAGCCAAAATTACGTCAACTTGAATGCCTTTATCGTGATACCAGCTGCGGAAACGGGCCATTAAGAACTCAAGCACGTCATCGGCAGTATTGGCGTTACTGACATTGTCCGCGTGTAATGCCTGCGCTTTAGCAATAAGGTCAACTAAGTCTAGTGGCAAATTGTTTTCAACAATAATGCGTAAAATACCGATAGCCGCGCGGCGAAGTGCAAATGGGTCTGCTGCACCTTTTGGTGCCTGGCCAATGCCAAAAATACCGACTAACGTATCTAATTTTTCTGCTAGTGCAACAGCACATGACACTGTAGCCGTTGGTACAGTATCACCAGAAAATTTAGGCTTGTACTGTTCTTCAAGTGCAATTGCAACGGCTTCTGTTTCGCCGTCTAAGCGTGCGTAGTGCATGCCCATTGTGCCTTGAGTATCTGTAAACTCCATCACCATGTTCGTCATAAGGTCTGTTTTAGACAATAAACCGGCACGGCTAGCGTCAACACTGTTGGTGTCTACGTTGTGGTTATTCAATTGAGTTGCAATGAAACCTGCTAACGCTGAAATACGTTCAACGCGTGCTTTTAACGTACCAAGTTGTTTTTGAAAAACAACGGTCTCTAAACTGGCTATACGAGATTCAAGCGTTTGCTTTTTATCGGTATTAAAGAAGAACTCAGCGTCAGCTAAACGTGGACGAACCACTTTTTCGTTACCTGAAATAATCTGCTGCGGGTCTTTAGATTCTATGTTGGTGACAAAGATAAAGTTAGGCAATAATTTGCCAGCTTTATCAAATACTGGGAAGTACTTTTGGTCACCTTTCATGGTGTAAACTAAGGCTTCCGAAGGAACATCTAAAAACTTTTCTTCAAAGTTAGCCGTTAATACCACAGGCCATTCAACCAGTGAAGCAACCTCTTCTAATAGATCATCCTGAATATCTGCTACACCGCCTAATTTAGTCGCAGCAGCTTCTGCATCAGCTTTAATCAGTGATTTACGTAATTCATAATCAGCAAGCACTTTGCCTTGCTCTTTCAGTGCGCTTAAATAATTGTCAGCATGGTCTAGTTCAAAACTAGCTTTACCCATAAAGCGGTGTCCACGAATGATTCGTGCAGACTTAATGCTTAATAATTCAGCGTCAATTAATTCGCTACCGAGTAGAATGGTAACCGTGTGAACAGGGCGGATAAATTGAGTTTTATTATTGCCCCAACGCATTGGTTTTGGAATAGGCAATTTATCGAGTGCGCGTTGTGCCATGTCAGCAATTAAGCTTTTAGTTTCTACGCCAACCACTTTAGCTTGGTGAACTAACCATTCACCTTTGTCTGTCACTAAACGTTCAGCTTGTTCAACGGTAATACCATTGCCACGAGCCCAACCTTGTGCTGCTTTAGTCGGGTTACCATCTGCATCAAATGCTGAACTTACCGCAGGACCGCGTTTTTCAACAATTTTATCTGCCTGTGCTTGCGCCAAGCCAATAATGTTAATGGCTAAACGACGAGGCGCGGCATACCAAACTGCAGATTCAAAAGGTAAATCTGCTTTGGTTAATTCATCGGTAAAGTTAGCTAAAAATGATTCAGCCAAAGTGCGTAATGATTTTGGTGGTAACTCTTCAGTACCAATCTCAATGAGTAAGTTTTCAAAATTCATTCGTTACCTCTACTTACACAATGGGAAGCCAAGCGCTTCACGTGCTTGATAATAAGATTCTGCTACGCCTTTGGCCATAGTACGAACGCGGAGAATATAACGCTGACGTTCGGTGACTGATATTGCATGGCGAGCATCAAGTAGATTAAAAGCATGCGATGCTTTCATTACTTGCTCGTAAGCTGGCAGTGGTAACGGTTTTTCTAGTGAAAGTAAGTGCATGCACATTTTTTCACATTGATCGAATAGGGTGAACATAAAGTCGACATTGGCATGTTCGAAGTTATAGGTGGATTGTTCTACTTCATTTTGATGAAAAATATCACCGTAAGTCACACGACCTAATGGGCCATCTGTCCATACAAGGTCATAAACACTGTCTACTTCTTGTATATACATGGCTAAACGTTCAAGTCCGTAGGTGATTTCACCTGTAACGGGACTACATTCAATACCACCAACTTGCTGGAAGTAAGTGAACTGACTTACTTCCATACCGTTTAGCCAAATTTCCCAACCTAAGCCCCAAGCACCTAATGTTGGCGATTCCCAGTTATCTTCAACAAAACGAATGTCATGCACTAACGTGTCAATGCCAAGCGCTTCAAGTGAGCCTAAATAAAGCTCTTGAATGTTATCTGGAGATGGTTTTAGCACTACTTGGAATTGGTAGTAATGTTGTAAACGGTTAGGGTTTTCACCATAACGTCCATCAGTAGGACGGCGAGACGGTTGCACGTATGCACTGCTCATTGGCTCTGGGCCTAATGAACGTAAGAACGTCTGCGGGTGAAAAGTACCAGCACCAACTTCCATATCGAGAGGTTGAACAATTGCGCAACCTTGCTGCGCCCAATATTCCTGAAGGGTTAGTATGAAACCCTGAAATGTCTTTACGTCGTGTTTCGTCGTCATGTCTACTACTGTCAGGCTATTAATAGAAAATGGTAGTGATTATACCTTGTAGAGCAAGGCAGATGTAGGTTATTTTTTAACGTATTCATAAAAACGTTAATGGAACCGTACCATGCAAGTTAACCGATGTGGCTGGGTAAGTGAAGATCCTTTATATCAGCATTACCATGATACCGTTTGGGGACGGCCTGATTTTGATGCTAAACATCTTTTTGCCAAACTCTGTTTAGATGGGCAGCAAGCCGGTTTATCTTGGCTTACCATTTTAAAAAAGCAAAAAAACTACGAGCAACTGTTTTCCGGTTTTGAACCAAGTGTTATTGCTGAGTTTGATCAAGATAAGGTTGAAGCATTAATGCTTGAGCCAGGCATTGTGCGTAACCGCCTTAAAATTAACTCGATCATCAAAAATGCTAAAGCGTATATGGTATTTGTAGAGCAGGGTAATGATTTTTCTGCTTTTTTATGGGACTTTGTTGGTGGTTCACCTATCGTCAATCAATTCGAATCTTTAAGCCAAGTACCTGCTCAAACACCCGAATCTGAAGCAATGTCTAAAGCGTTAAAAAAGCTTGGTTTTAACTTTGTTGGTCCGACAATTTGTTATGCATTTATGCAAGCTGTGGGAATGGTGAATGACCATACGACTGATTGCCATTGTTACGGTCAGTATTGATTTTAATCATAAAAAATGGTGTTCCACGTGGAACACCATTTTTATTGGCTTAACTTAACCGTTAAATTTTTTCAAAGAAAAAAGGCTGACGCTTATGTTTATCACCATTGAGTTGATTCATGGTTTCAGAATTAAATAGCTTACCATTGACCATGGTGTAAGTGACCTTATCTGTCGTTCTGATATCGGTTAATGGATCTCCATCAATCACAATTAAGTCTGCTAATTTACCGACTTTAATAGAACCTAGTTGATGGTCCATACCAAAGGTAGTAGCAGGGTTAATAGTTGCTGTTTTTAAAACTTCCATATTACTCATGCCGCCTTGAGCAAACATCCACATCTCCCAATGCGCAGCTAATCCCTCGCGCTGACCATGAGCACCAATATTAGGTTTAACGCCTATTTTGTTTAACTCATTAGCTACGCGGGCAACATTAAAATGATTGTAATGTTCATCAGGCGCAGTAATGCGTCGCATTGAACGCGCATCTAAAATATCGTGTGGAACATACATACTTAGACGAGGGTGAGCCCATACATCCGTTTTGTCATACCAGTAATTCTCGCCGGAAATACCACCATAAGCGACAACTAAAGTTGGTGTGTAGTGAACTTCTGTTTGGCTCCAGAATTGTTTAATGTCGTTGTAAATTGAAGCAGCAGGTAACGAATGTTCTACTGTTGTATGCCCATCCGCTATCATGGATAAATTGTGCTGCAGTAAACTTCCACCTTCAGGCACAACCATCATTTCGAGTTCACGCGCCGCTGCAATAATCTGTTGACGTTGATCTCGGCGTGGCTGGTTATAACTTTTAACGCTAAATGCACCTACTTTTTTAAGACGCTCTAAGTGGAACTTTGCATCATCCAGTGAATCTACATGCGAAGTATAACCTGGTAAGTTGGCTCCATATAAAATAGTGCCTGTTGAGAAAATTCGCGGACCAACAATGTTGCCTGCTTTTTGTTGTTCAGAAGCTGCAAAAATTTCGGTAGTGTCATTTGATGGGTCGTGAATAGACGTTACCCCAAGTGACAGGCCTGAATATAAGGCCCAGTTTTGTTGTGGAATAATTTCATCATCTGCTTGGCCGCCATGTGCATGGGCATCAAATAATCCTGGCATAATGGTTTTACCGCTAATATCGATAACTTGGGCCTTTTTAGGTATAACGGTATTAGCATCACCAACACTGACAATTTTATTGTCTGTAACGATAACGACACCATTTTCAATGACATGATCATTTTCCATAGTGATTACTTTACCGCCGCTAAATACCACTGTTCCACGTGGAACATCGACTTTATTTTTAAAACTAATTGAAGTGATTTTAGGATCGACCTTGGTTTCAGCTTTTGCATATTGAGTATCGACATCAGCTTGATATAAATCTGGGCCCAATGTCCAATATAGTTGGTTGTTTTTTCCGTTCCAACTAATGCTTTCACCTGCACGAGCACTTAGTTGAGTTATTGGTAAGTTGGTTGCTTTAGGTCCTATAGCGACGGTTTCACCATGTTTAGCAAAAGGAGTGACATACACTCTAAAGCGCTCTGCAAAAGCCAAGTGTTCACCGTTTGGAGATAAACGAAACTCGGTAGCATGGTCGCTGGTGTAATGAGTACGCTTTTCAAAACCATTCATGCCGATAGAAGCAAACTCTGGTGTTTTATTGAAATCCATAAAATAAACACGGTCTGAATCAGCGCCAAATTGTGGTTGGTGACCACTGGCAGAGAGCTTAGTACTTTTTCTGCCTTTGACATCCACTTTATATAAACCGGGTTCTTGTGACCAAGTGCGTGGTGTCATGTATCCACCGCGAGCCTTTCGATAAACAATATATTCGCCATCAGGCGAAAAGGTCGGTTCGACATATTTGCCGGGCTCGTTGGTCAATACCTTGGCTTTACTACCTCTAGCACTAACGACACTGACAGTACCTTGCTGTTGATCATTCCAGGTAGTGAATACAATGTCTTTACCGTCGCGTGACCACTGTGGAAACAGCTCATTGATGTCATCATCTAAACGGGTTAATCGTTTATGTTTACCATCTTTAACATCACGAATCCAAATTTTACCTAAGGCTTCAAATATCACTCTTTCGCCGTCAGGTGATACTTGTGCCATACGCAGCATTTTTACATCAAATTCATCTTGATCTAAGTTTTGAGTAAAGCGGACTGATGGCTGAATATCTCTTTGAGATTTAACACTGAATGGAATGTCAGATATTTTTTTACTGTCGACATCAAGTTTATTAATTTTACCTTTAGCCCAAAATACGATGTGCTTATTGTCTTTGGTCCAAGACATTGTTGGATACACGCCATGAATTGCCCAGGTTTCTTGCATATCACGATCGAGTTTGTCATACAGCTTAGTTTCTTCACCAGACTTTAAATCCAGTGAATATAGTGTCGATTGGAATCCATCACGTTTGATGTAAGCAAGCGTTTTGCCATCAGGGCTTGGTGTTGGGCGGATAGCACCACCAGTTCCTTCAATTAATACTTCAATATCGCCCGTTTGGGTGTCATAGCGCTTAATTTTATAAATACCTTTGACAGAATCTTTTGAGTAATGAAAGGTCTTGCCCGGGGTCGCATCTTGGCTAAAGTAGATATATCTACCATCTGGCGAGTAGGCCGGTTCACCCAAATCTTTTTGTTCGTTAGGGCGCTCTGTTAGTTTAACTCCTTCACCACCAGCAACGTGAAACATCCACACCTCACCAGCTCCGAGGCTGCGGGTGCCGGTAAAATGTTTACGTGCCACTAAATACTGTGAATCAGGACTCCAGGCCGGGCTGTTCAGTAAACGGAATGTTTCAGCAGTGATAGGGTGTGGATTGGTACCATCGGCATTCATTATCCAGATATTGTCGCCGCCATCTTCATCAGAGGTGAAAGCTATATACTTACCGTCTGGGCTATATATTGGCTGCATTTGCCAAGCTATACCTTTTACCAGTGGTTTGGCTTCGCCTCCTGCTATCGGTATTTGATAAATATCACCTAATAAATCAAATACAATGTGTTCACCATCTGGCGATACATTGACGTTCATCCATGTGCCTTCGGTTACATTGATATCAATTTTACTTAATGGCGCATTTTCTGGAGCATTTACGTGCCATTTTATTTTGTCATCTTCGGCATAGGCAAAGCTAGACATACCTAGAGTAAGTGCCATTGCCGTGTAAAGTGGAGTGAGTTTTTGAGTCAACATAGAGTAGATTATCCGTTGTCGTTTTTATTTTCAGTGGATTTAATCAAGCCCAATACCCGTTTAGGAAATGTCATTTTGCCTGATTAGATGACCTAAAGAGTATTTGGCTTTACTGCGTTTGTCGGTTTGAATAGTTCCTTTATCGCATAAATTACCGATAAGGTGTACAACAAATCTGTATCAATTAATGACAGACGTTAACACATATGTCTGTTATCGATTAATAGACAATGAGTGCTATAGCGTTAGATTTTATTATGAAAGGCTTAAACGAAAATGATTTATCGGTTTTCTAATCTATTTTTACTGAGTCATCTAGTTGTATTAATCCAGTTCGAATCACGCGGCAGGTGACACCGCCACGCCAATCTGGCATTAATGCTTGCTCTAGGCCGGGATGAGCTAGTTCCATTTTGTTGCACGGATCAGTTTCGCCTGTAATCTGTAACTGCAATTCTGATCCAATCTCAATAATTTTACCTACATCAGTGGCACTAAATTCATAACCACTAATTAATAAATTTGCTCTACGAGTTAACCAGTCAAGGTTTGTATTAATTTGCTGACAGGCCATTAGCCATTGTTGTTTTGACATCACGGTCACTTGACGTTTACTTGGTCGGCCAAAAACATCATTTTCGACACCTCGCTCTAATGTTACATTGGCACAAAAGGCTGGTTTCATTATGCCGCGCTTTGCTGTTTTATATGCGATAGCGTCCAATGTAATTGTCATTAATTACAATCCTTTTTTAAGCAAGTACTGGTAAGGGGTTTTGCTGGTATCACTGGCAATTAACGTGTGATCCATAAATTCACAAAAACTCGGAATATCTCGAGTCGTTGCAGGGTCATCAGCAATGACAAGTAATACTTCTCCATCAGCCATTTTTCGTACCGTTTTGCGGATCATCATAACGGGCTCTGGGCAGCGTAGGCCAAGAGCATCTAAGTGGTGTTGTGCTTGAGTATAAATATCGGTCATTGAATGCTATCTATATTACTAATCTAATTATCGCTAATGTTACTCTTGTCATTTAATCTTGCCAAGTTTGCTTCACTCTTAATGTTATTTTAGTTTTTAATTGATTTTTTATTTTCCATAAAACATGTTTCACGTGGAACATTAGCCAAAGTAGACAAATTAAAAAAATAAAAAACGAGCCTTATGGCTCGTTTTTTTCAACTCAGTTGATATAAATGAAAAGTATCAGCTTGGTTTTATAACCATTAAACGCGTTCGAATACAGTTGCGATACCTTGACCTAAACCAATACACATAGTGGCAAGACCAAGTGTTGCATCTTTTTCTTCCATTAAGTTTATCAGTGTTGTCGAAATACGCGAACCAGAACAACCTAATGGATGACCTAATGCAATTGCGCCACCGTTAAGGTTAATCTTTTCATCGACGACATCTTGTAAGCCAAGATCTTTAACACAAGGTAATGACTGTGCTGCGAAGGCTTCGTTTAATTCAATAAGGTCTAAATCGGCAACCGATAAACCTGCGCGAGCTAATGCTTTTTGGGTTGCTGGTACTGGACCATAACCCATAATTGCAGCATCACAACCAGCAACGGCCATAGAGCGAATACGTGCACGAATTGGTAAACCTAAGGCGCGAGCTTTAGATTCTTCCATAACCAACATTGCAGAAGCTCCATCTGACAATGCAGAAGATGTTCCCGCCGTAACAGTACCATTAACTGGGTCGAATGCAGGGCGTAAAGTCGCAAGTGATTCAAGTGATGTTTCAGGACGAATAACCTCGTCGGTCAACACTTTTATCAAGGCACCTTTTGCATCGTGACCTTCGATTCCCCAAATCTCTTTGGCGAAACGACCTTCAACTGTAGCGGCATGGGCACGCTGATGAGAGCGTACTGCAAATGCATCTTGTTGTTCACGAGTTACACCATACATTTTACCTAACATTTCAGCGGTTAAGCCCATCATTCCAGATGCTCTTGCTACACGCTTTGACATGCCGGGATGGAAATCAACACCGTGGCTCATAGGTACGCTACCCATGTGCTCAACCCCACCAATAATGAAGGTGTCACCTTGGCCCGTCATAATTGCACGAGCCGCTTGGTGAAGAGCGTCCATTGATGAACCACATAAACGGTTTACGGTAACTGCACCTGCCGTTTTTGGAATACCAGCGATTAATGATGCATTACGCGCAATGTTAAAACCTTGTTCAAGGGTTTGCTGCACACAACCCCAAATAACATCTTCAATGTCGTTAGGATCTAGTTGTGGATTACGCACCATCAGAGCTTTCATTAATTCTGCAGACAATGTTTCTGCACGTACATTTCTAAATACCCCAGCCTTAGAACGGCCCATTGGGGTACGAATGCAGTCTACGATAACAGCTTGTTTCATGATTTAATTCCTTTCCCACTGATTAGGCTTGGTAGTAACTACCGTTGTTGGCTGCAAGTTCACGCATCGCATCGGTTACTTGATATAAACCACCAAGGTGTGCATATTTGTCTGCTAGGGCAACAAAGTTTGCTACGCCCATGGTGTCTAAGTAACGGAATACACCGCCACGGAATGGAGGGAAACCAATACCGTAAACTAGACCCATATCGCCTTCAGCAGGTGATGCAATAATGCCTTCTTCTAAACAACGAACTGTTTCGATGATCATCGGGATCATACAACGAGCGATGATGTCATCTGACTCGAATGCTTTTAATTCACCGAACTCAGCGCTTAATAATTCATAGCTTACTGGATCAATGTCTTTTTTCGGCTTACCACGACGGTCAACAGAATAAGCATAGAAACCTTTGGCATTCTTCTGGCCTAGACGCTTGTTTTCAAACATTATATCAATTGCGTCTTTGCCGTTTTTACCCATGCGATCAGGGAAGCCTTCTGCCATTACTGCTTGTGCATGATGACCGGTATCTAAACCAACTACGTCAAGTAAGTAAGCCGGACCCATTGGCCAGCCAAACTGTTTTTCCATGACTTTATCGACAGCCGCAAAATCAGCGCCTTCTGCGAGTAGACCACTAAAGCCTGCAAAGTATGGGAACAATACGCGGTTAACGAAGAAGCCCGGACAATCGTTTACTACAATTGGGGTTTTACCCATTTTGCTTGCATACGCAACAACGGTTGCAATGGTTTCTTCAGAGCTGCGCTCACCACGGATAATTTCAACTAATGGCATTTTGTGCACTGGATTAAAGAAGTGCATACCGCAGAAGCGTTCAGGTTTCTTAAGGCTTTTAGCCAATAAGTTGATTGAGATAGTTGAAGTGTTTGATGCAATAATGGCATCTTCAGATACATATTGTTCAACTTCAGCTAGCACTGTTGCTTTCACTTTTGGATGTTCAACAACCGCTTCTACTACAATATCGCTATTTTTAATGGCAGCATAATCGAGTGAAGGAGTGATGTGGTTGAGAACTTTTGCCATTTTTTCTGGCGTAGAACGTCCACGAGCTACTTGAACTGTCAGTATCTTCGCCGCTTCATTTAAACCTAAATCAAGTGCAGGTTGCGCGATGTCTTTCATCACGATTGGCGTGCCTTTACTTGCACTTTGGTATGCAATACCACCACCCATTATACCAGCACCCAATACAGCTGCTTGGTTAACATCGTGAGCCAATTTACCCGCTTTCTTTGCTTTAGCTTTAACGTACTGGTCATTTAAGAAAATACCAATTAATGCCTGGGCAACTTCTGTTTTAGCTAATTTAATGAAAGCCTGAGCTTCCACTTTTAATGCATCATCACGACCTAAACCTGCAGCTTGTTCAACAACATTCACAGCAGCCATAGGTGCTGGATAATGTTTGCCTGCAACAGAGAATACCATCCCCTTAGCGGTGCTAAAACACATCAAGGCTTCTAGTTTAGGTAGCATTAATGGTGATTGCTTTAGGGTACGACGAGCTTGCCAATCGATGCTGCCATCAAGTGCTTCTTTCAGCATTTGAATTGCTGAAGCTTCTAAATCTTCTGGAGCTACAACGGCATCAATAGCGCCAACTTTTAATGCGTCTGCTGGTCGTTGATCTTTACCTGAGGTAATCCACTCAAGTGCATTATCAGCGCCGATAATTCTAGGTAAACGCACTGTGCCACCGAAGCCAGGAATGATACCTAGTTTGGTTTCAGGTAATCCAATACGTGTATTGGTATCAACAACACGTAAGTCAGTGGCTAAAATAGTTTCGAAACCACCACCAAGAGCAAAACCGTTAACGGCAGAGATAGTTGGAAAAGGTAAATCTTCAAGTTTGTTGAATACTGCATTGGCTTGTTCAACCCATGTGAGCAGTGTTGCATCATCTTGCTTAAATAAACTTAAAAATTCGGTGATGTCTGCGCCAACGATAAAGGTGCTTTTTGCTGATGTCAGCATTAAGGCTTTAACCTTGGTGTTTTGTTTGATGCTATCTAAGGCTGCATCAAGTGAGGCTAGAGTTTCTCTGTCAAATTTATTTACCGAACCTTGTGCGTTAAAACACAACTTGGCAATATTATCTTCAAGTAACTCAACCTGAATAGTAGGGCTTTGGTAGATCATTGCTTGCTTCCTTATTGCTTAAAAGCGACTTCCACATCTTATTTACTGTGCAGTTATCAAGCTTGAATCACAGTAGTTTAGGCCATCTCTTGACCAACTAAATATCAGTGTGCGACTAAATGAGACAAATTACAACACCCAATTTAAACGGCCGTTTAATTTTTTGTCATTTAGCGAGGAGTTTTTATCTTTGTGATAGACTCAATAAGTTAATATTTATGAAAAGGGATAGTCAATGGATCAGTTAGCCCATCTATATCATGCACACATCGGTGAGCTAAATCGTCGTGTTGCTGAAATTTGCCAACGTGAAAATATATCGGGTTTAGTGATTCACTCGGGACAACCTCATCGACAATTTTTAGATGACTTAAACTATCCCTTTAAAGTGAACCCACAATTTAAAGCTTGGTTACCTATTTTGGATACAGCTAATTGTTGGTTAATTGCGAATGGCCAAGATAAACCGACTTTAGTTTTTTATCGTCCGGTCGACTTTTGGCATAAAGTCAACGACGTACCACAAGCTTTTTGGACTGAACATTTTGATATTCAGTTACTGACTAAGCCTGATCGTATTGCTGACTATTTGCCTAAAAGTCTGACATCATGGGCTTATATAGGTGAGCATTTAGACGTGGCTGATATATTAGGTTTTACCGCTCGGAATCCGGATGCGGTAATGAACTATTTACATTATCACCGTGCAGATAAAACTCAGTATGAGCTTGAGTGTATGCGCCGAGCCAACCAAATTGCGGTAAAGGGCCATTTAGCCGCTAAAAATGCCTTTTATAATGGTGCGACTGAATTTGAAATCCAACAGCAGTACTTACTTGAAATTGGTCAGGGTGAAAACGAAGTACCTTATGGCAACATTGTGGCTTTAAACCAAAATGCGGCCATTTTGCATTACACTGCTTTAGAACATGTAAATCCTGTACAACGTTTATCATTTCTTATCGATGCAGGGGCTAGCTATCACGGATATGCTGCCGATATCACTCGAACTTATGCATTTGAAAAAAACCGTTTCTGTGAGTTAATTGCCGCACTCAATAAGGTACAGTTAGCCATTATTGATACTATGAAACCCGGAGTTAAATACACCGACTTGCATATTGCGACTCATCAACATATTGCACAATTACTAATTAATTTTGATATTGCAAAAGGCAGTATTGAGCAGTTAATTGAGCAAGGTATTACTCGAGCATTTTTCCCTCATGGATTAGGGCACATGCTAGGGCTTCAAGTTCATGATATGGGGGGATATGCTCATGATGAACGTGGTACCAATATTGCTGCACCAGGCGATCACCCATTTTTGCGTTGTACTCGGGTGTTAGCACCAAATCAAGTATTAACGATTGAACCCGGTTTATACATTATTGATACCTTACTTGAACAATTATCAATATCAGCTAAACAAGCGGTTAATTGGAATACTATTGATGAGCTTCGCCCATTTGGTGGTATTCGTATCGAAGACAATGTCATTGTTCATCATAATCGTAATGAAAATATGACAAGAGAGTCTGGTTTAGTTGATTGAGTCATACTTAATACCACAAGCTAACATATTGATAGAAGAAGAGATAAAGCATAGCCGCTTTATCTCTTTGTTATTTCATTGCCCGCACCCGAGTGACATGAAGTTAGTACTTACTGACGTGAGGTTGCAATATCCTGGAGCAAACCATTATTGCTACGCATTTGTAGCTGGCAGCCCTGAAAATACCATTGACATGGGCGCCAGTGACGATGGTGAACCATCAGGTAGCGCTGGCAAACCCATGCTAGCGTGCTTACAAGGCGCAAACATTGGCGAGCTAGGGGTTATTGTAGTGCGTTATTTTGGTGGTACTAAATTGGGCGTGGGTGGTTTAGTGCGTGCTTATACCTCGGGTATAAAGCAAGGATTAACTCAAATACAAACTCAAGTTAAGCATATAAGGTACCCTGTAAGCTTAGTGTGTCATTATTCCCAACTAACAGATGTTGAGTATTTAGTGGCTCTGCATGATGGTGAGATTGTTGATAAAGTATTTTCCGAGATTGTAGAAATACACTTTGAATTGGCTAAATCGCATCATCTGGCTTTTAATCAAGCATTAGCGACGCTGACCCAAGGTCAGCTACAAGTAAAGTTTACAGTTTGAGCTATGACTAACTTATGCCAAAATGTCACTTAATTGTTAAATTCGACGCAGTACAACTTAAACAGAATCCTTAATGCAATATAAAACAATTATTAGAATCACCGGTTTGCTGATGGGATTATTTTCAATCACCATGTTGCCATCAGCATTAGTGGCTATCTTATATAAAGATGGTGGCGGTACCGCCTTTATTCAGGCTTTTTCTGTCAGTATTTTTTTAGGCTTTTTATTATGGTATCCCAACCGTCATGAAAAAGGTGATCTTAGAACTCGCGAAGGCTTCTTGATTGTAGTGCTGTTTTGGACAGTACTAGGATCAATTGGTGCACTGCCATTTATTTTTTCTAATAACCCAGATTTAAGTTGGACTGATAGTTTTTTTGAATCGTTTTCGGCCTTAACAACAACGGGAGCAACGGTCATCGTTGGGTTAGATGACCTCCCTAAGTCAATATTGTTTTATCGCCATTTACTACAATGGATGGGGGGGATGGGTATTATCGTACTGGCTGTAGCTATTTTACCGCTACTGGGTATTGGTGGTATGCAACTCTATAAAGCAGAAGTACCTGGGCCAGTGAAAGATACCAAGGTTACGCCTCGAATAGCCGAAACAGCGAAAGCGTTATGGTACATCTACTTTTTACTTACTACCGCTTGTGCATTGGCATTTTATTTTGCTGGCATGGATGCATTTGATGCTATTTGCCATTCATTTTCGACCATTGCTATTGGTGGCTTTTCCACCCACGATGCCAGTATAGGTTATTTTGAAAGTCCGCTGATTAACGTTATTTGTGCGGTTTTCTTGTTGATTGCAGCGGTTAATTTTAGCTTACATTTTGCCGCATTTACTCGCCGCGGTATTAACGTTAAAGTCTATTTGAAAGACGCCGAATTTAAGGTGTTAATTGCTGTTCAGCTGTTGCTTACGGCAATTTGTTTTACGACTTTATATCAGTCTGGTATTTATGATTCTCCAGAGAAAACCCTCGATTATGCTTTTTTTCAAGTCGTTTCTATTTCAACAACTGCGGGGTTTGGTACTGAAAGCTTCCATTCTTGGCCGTTGTTCTTGCCTATTCTATTAATTTTTTCTAGTTTTATTGGTGGTTGCGCTGGTTCTACTGGTGGTGGTATGAAAGTGATTCGCTTAATTTTGCTTATCTTGCAAGGTTCACGTGAAATGAAACGATTAATCCATCCTAAAGCAATGTATTCGATTCGAATTGGAACAATGGCATTGCCAGATAGAGTTATTGATGCCGTTTGGGGTTTCTTTTCTGCCTATGCGTTGGTGTTTGTTGTGTGTATGGTGATATTAATGGCCATGGATATGGATGCCATCACAGCATTTAGTGCGACCGCAGCAAGTTTAAATAACTTGGGACCAGGACTCGGGGACGTCGCCTCTAATTATGCCAGTATTACAGACGGCGCTAAGTGGGTACTGGTAATGGCAATGCTATTTGGTCGATTAGAAGTATTCACCTTACTGGTATTATTCACTCCTACGTTTTGGAAAAATTAATGTTAAATACAGTTATTTTATATTCAACGGTTGATGGTCAGACACTGGCAATTTGTCAGAAAATTAAGCAAGTACTAACTGAACAAGGTGAGCAAGTAAGTGTAGTTAATTTAGCGGCTGCTGATGTTAATGATTTAGCTTCTGTGGACAAAGTGGTTATAGGTGCCAGTATTCGATACGGCAAACATCGACCTGAATTGTTCAAGTTTGTTGAGCAACACCAAGCGATACTCGATACCAAGTTAAATAGTTTTTTTACCGTCAATGTCGTCGCAAGAAAGCCTGAAAAAAATACTCCAGAAACCAATCCATATATGCAAAAGTTTTTAGGATTATCGGCTTGGAAACCTAAGCTATTAGGCGTGTTTGCGGGCAAGATTGATTATCCTCGTTATCGTTTTGTTGATAAGTTCATGATTCGATTTATCATGTGGATGACGAAAGGACCGACAGATACTCAGGGAACGTTCGAGTTTACGGATTGGGGTAAAGTAGACGAGTTCGCTAAACAAATCGCAGCGCAAAAATAACCTCATCATATTTGTAGTAAATTTAATGCGTTTTTAGTTAACACGATTAATCCCTTCTCGGTATAACAGTAGGGACAACTCGGTAAAGTGGCTTTATTTAACACCTGTAATATCAAAGTTACCATTTGTTGTGCGAACCAAGCACTTTTACGTGTTAATAACAGATTTTTTGCAAATCAAACCAACCAAGGGTAACGGGATGATGGTAGTTTGATAAACATTTATTATCCCAGAGCTTGTTAACGGCCAATGTAGCGGCCTAAACTTCAGTGTTGTTTAAGCACAGTAGCGGCGATGAAGAATAGAAATAACTTCAGTGACTTGCTCATTTTTCAGGGTGTAATAAACCACTTGTGAACTCTTGCGAGTGTTAACCAAATCTTGGGTGCGTAATACCGCTAAATGTTGTGATAATGCCGATTGGCTCAAAGGAACCGTTTCATTTAACTCAGTGACACTTAGTTCTTGTTCTAACAATAAACATAAAATCATTAAGCGGTAAGGATTGGCAATGGCTTTTAGCCATTGTGCTGCCGTTTCTGCATTATTTAGCATTGTTGCAACGTCAATATCTTGCTTCATGAGTGTCCTTATATATGACCTGTAATTACGTAGAGGGTGAGTGCTATTAAATTTCTTGTATCATCATACTGCTGCATCACAGAGATCTCAATTTTAACTATTAAATATATGAGCTATTTCTAATTTGTGATCATTGCAGGGGTTTAAAATCGCTTTTATTGCCAAAATGAGACAAATTATCCAATAATGAGAATTAAAAAATGGCCAATATTTTAGTGTTATATTATTCCCGAGGTGGTCATACGGCACATATTAGCCGAGTAATTGCACAGCAAATTGAATCCAAAGGTAATCATTGTGATGTTGTTAATATTCAAGATAAAGCGACTATTGAATGGTCTAAATACCAAGCCGTTGCGTTAGGTGCTTGTGTGTTATATGGCTCATATCATAAATCAGTATTTAAGTTTGTTCGCGAAAACAAGCAGCATTTATCACAAATACCAAATAGTTTTTTTTGCGTTAGCGTTGTGGCTCGTAAACCAGAAAAACGAATTCCTGAAAATAATACCTATTTGCAAAAGTTTTTAACCTTGTCAGAGTGGAAACCGCAGGATGTTAAAATTATTGCTGGTAAAGTCGATTATCCTTCATGGCCTTGGTATGACAGTTTTATGATCCGTCTTATCATGAAAATGACTGATGGTCCTACTGACCCCACCGCAATTATTGATTATACCGACTGGGAAGATGTAAAGGTTTACGGTGATCATATTGTCGAATTAGCGACGGCTGTACCTGCGTAGTCGCTGTTGTACCAACTCAACCTCCTGATAAATGATCTGTGTCAGGGGGAATCAACATTTATCCTTAGTACTTAATTCTCCTAGCCGCTTACTTACGTAACTGGTTTTTAATATATTATCTTTGTTGTTTTTAGTAGTAAAGTCTATATGTATCAAATAAATATCACTATATATCGATATTAAAAATGCCAGAACTTAGGATGAAATAACACTGCAACAGTCAGTATTTCTAAGCGCCCCAATAACATTCCTAATGCCAATGCCCATTTAGCAATATCGGGAAGGGGAGCAAAATTTCCGGCTGGACCTATAATTGGACCAAGGCCTGGTCCTACATTGGCTACTGCTGTAATAGCACCAGTAAAGCTGGTCATAGGATCTAATCCGGTCAGTACCAGAATAATTGAAAGTGTTAATATAACGATAACCATCAACATAAAAAAAGCCATGATTGAGCGGACGATATCATTTCGAATACTATGGCCGTTATATTTGTCTTTAAACACACCATTAGGATGGAATTGTTGTTTAATTTGCTGGCGCATTATTGAGAAGGCAATTTGAAAACGAAATATTTTTATCCCGCCAGAGGTTGAACCTGAGCAACTGCCGATAAACATTAAAAATAGAAATACGACACTAGCGACAGCCCCCCAAGATTGATAGTCCGTTAATCCATAACCTGTGGTTGTGATAACTGAAATCACATTAAAGCTGGATAACCTAAATGCATCTAAAAAATCTATGCTTTGGTGTTGCCACAACCAACATGCCAATGAAAATGACACCAGTAATACCAAGGTTAAAAAGCCTCTTACTTGTTGATCATTCCATATGCGCAAACTGCCTTGTTGAATGGTTTGCACAAACATTAGTAGCGGTAACCCGCCGGCTAACATAAACACGATACCAACCCAATGCGCCGAGTGTGAAAAGGCCGCCATCGAACGATCGGAGGTCGAGTATCCTCCTGTTGATAATGTGGTCATTGCATGATTAATTGCTTCAAACCAATGCATGCCAGCAAGATGATAGGACAATGCGCATAACAGCGTTAATACGACATAAATAAGAAATAAGTGTTTGGCCATATGCTGGGTTCGAGGCGTAGTCTTGTCGCTCCAATCTGACGATTCCGTTCTAAATAGGCGCATTCCTCCCACATTCAAAAATGGCAAGATTGCTACTGCCATTACAATAAAACCAATACCGCCAAGCCATTGAAGTAACGAACGCCAGATTAAAATGCTGTGGTCCATGGTGTCTAACCCCGATAGTACCGTTGAACCGGTAGTGGTGATCCCTGACATGGTTTCAAAAAAGGCATCTGTATAATTAATACCGTGATAAAGAGTGAAGGGCAGTGCGGCAAATAGACTGACAACAAACCAAGTGATACTGGTGAGTAAATACATATCACGAATATTGAGATTAAAATGATGGTTACGGCCATTTTGAATACACAAAATAGCAATCAAACCGGTAAATAAACCAGATATCATAAAGTCACCAATGGTTTCTTCGCTATAAAATAGCGCAAAACCCATTGGTATTAACATAAATCCTGTCAGTATCGAGAGGAAAATGCCGAGAATGAAAACAATCTGTTTTACATTAAACATTGTAAATTAGAAGAAAAACGCACTAGGTTGGAACAACTTTTCTACATCACCGATAAACTTCTTATTTACTAAAAATAAAATGACATGGTCACCCTGTTCTATTACCGTTTTATCGTGGCCCATTAATACTTCATCATTACGTACAATGGCACCAATGGTGGTGCCCGGCGGTAATTTAATGTCGCCAATTTTTTTCCCCACAACTTTTGAAGTGCTTGAGTCACCATGGGCGATAGCTTCAATAGCCTCTGCCGCGCCGCGACGTAATGAGTAAACATTACAAATATCACCTTGGCGAATATGAGTTAATAAAGCTGAAATAGTGGCTTGTTGAGGGGATATGGCAATATCGATGTTAGCTTCTTGCACAATATCGACATAGGCTTCACGCTGGATCAACACCATGACTTTTTTAGCGCCCATGCGTTTGGCTAAAAGTGCAGACATAATATTGGCTTCATCATCATTGGTGACGGCAATAAATACATCGGTTTGATCTATGTGTTCTTCAAGCAATAATTCTTGGTCTGATGCATCACCACAAAACACCGTAGTTTTTACGAGTTTTTCCGACAACATCTCGGCGCGCTCTTGACGGTGCTCAATCAATTTAACCGAGTGAGTGCGTTGCAGTTTTTGGGCAAGACCAAAACCAATATTACCGCCACCAGCTATCATGATATTGCGGTAAGAATTATCCAGTTTTTGCATCTCACTCATTACCGCACGAATATGACGACTATCAGCGACGAAAAATACTTCATCATCGGCTTCAATAATCGTGGTGCCGCGCGGCATAATAGGTCGGCCTTGTCTAAAAATAGCCGCGACTCGGGTATCAATATTCGGCATATGCTCACGTAATGTCGCTAACGCATTGCCGACTAATGGACCACCGTAATAAGCTTTAACTGCCACGAGACTGAGTTTTCCTTTTGCAAATTCAAGTACTTGAAGTGCTCCTGGGTATTCAACTAATCTTTGTATGTAAGTGGTTACTAACTGTTCTGGCGCGATGAGTTCATCAATAATAAAACCGCCACGGGGCTTAGCATCACCACTTTTAATCTCGCTACTGATAAATAGTTTATCTTGAAGCTCCAAATAAGCTTCTGAGCGAATACGAGCAATTTTTGTCGGTGTACCAAATAAGCTGTAAGCGATTTGGCATGCTGACATGTTGCATTCATCACTGTTGGTTACTGCAATGAGCATGTCTGCATCTTCTGCTCCTGCTTCTTTTAATACACTTGGGTGGGCGCCATGACCGACAACAACACGCAAATCAAATTTGTCCTGCAACAATCTTAATCGAGCTCTATCACTGTCGACTAGTGTGATGTCGTTATTTTCACCGACCAAGTTTTCAGCTAATGTGCCACCAACTTGCCCTGCGCCTAAAATAATAATTTTCATGGCTTGAAGTACATCCTTAAAGTGCTTTAACTAGGCGCGCGTAATAAAAGCCGTCCATATTATTTTGCCCTGGCAAAATTTGCCAACCGATATCATCGCGATGAGTTTGTTGCTCTATCGGTACTAAATTCGCATCAGGCGTACGAGCTAGAAACTGTTCAACTTGCTGGCTATTTTCTTGGGGCAAAATAGAACAAGTTGCATATAATAAGGTGCCACCCGGTTTAAGCCATTGCCAGCAATGATCTAATATCTGTTTTTGTAAGTTAGCTAACTCTTCAATATCGCTATTTTTACGCAACCATTTTATGTCTGGGTGACGGCGAATTACCCCAGTGGCAGAGCAAGGTGCATCAAGTAATATTCGATCGAATTGCTGTCCTTGCCACCATGATGGGATGTCTGCTGCATCGCCGTGAATAAGTTGCGCTTTTAAATGTAACCTGTCCAGATTTTGTTGTACTCGAACAAGACGTTTTTGATCAAAGTCGACAGCGACTAAATTGATATTGGGAGCTAGCTCTAGTAAATGGCAACTCTTGCCACCTGGTGCGGCACAAGCATCTAAAATAAGTTCATCTGCTGTTGGTGCAAGTAAGGTTGCTGCCCATTGTGCTGCGCCATCTTGCACCGATGCTGCGCCTTCCATAAAGTCTGGTAACGCTGCGACATCTTTTGCGCTTTCGAGCAATATAGCATCTTGGCTTAAACCAACTTGGGTTTGAATATCATGTTGGGCTAGTGCTGCTAAATAGACCTCACGTGTTTGTGATTGTTGATTGTTTCGGAGCCACATTGGTGGACGCTGGTGGCTTTGTTCGATAATGGCTTGCCAGCTTTCTGGGTACGCTTGTTGTAAACGCTTAATAAACCAAGCCGGAGTATTAAAACGTAATGTATCTGAGTCGGTATTTAATGCGGCATCTTGGCGCTGAATATTACGCAATACACCATTGACCACTTTGACCAAACCATCGAAACGTAACTGTCTGCAGGCTTCCGCTGTTTCAGAAATAGCGGCATGTGCAGGAATGCGAGTAAAGTAAAGTTGGTAACAACCAACAATCAATAGTTGATGCAATATTCGCTGCTTACCTTTAAACGGTTTAGCTAGGCAGTCGCTTACACATTTGTCTAGCTGTGGTAATTGACGCATTACGCCGTAACATAACTCTGCCAGTAAGGCTTTGTCTTTGCCGTTTTCTAAGTGTTGTTGTTGATCGGGTAGCGCTACTGATAATGACGTACCTTTTTCGAGTACTTCATAAATCGCTTTAGCTGCCAGTGCGCGCACATTCATGCTAGTTAGCCTCTTGGTTTAAACACACACCAGCAGCGAACCAATCACTACGAGCATTAAGAATGTCAGCCACATTAAGGGGCTTTTTGTTAGGCAGTTGCATGGTTTGAATAATTAACTTGCCGTCCGCTGTCGCAACTTCAATACCTTGTTTAGTTGCAGCAATAATCGTTCCCGGTGACTCGGTGCATATCTCATCGGAATAATCAGCTTGCCAGACTTTAATGGTACTTTGTTGATGTTCAAAATAACTGACTGGCCAAGGATTGAACGCACGGATGTCTTGCCATAATTGCTTAGCACTTTTATGCCAATCAAGACGAGCTTCTTCTTTTGATAGTTTCTCTGCGTAATTTGCGAGTGTTTCATCTTGCTTTTTAGCGGTTAAGGTCCCTTCGCTTAATCCTGATAAGGCCTGAATTAATGCTTGTGGGCCTTGAACTGCCAACTTTTCATATAGACTCGCTGAAGTGTCTGTATTGTCGATAGGTAGAAATGTTTTTAATAGCATATCGCCAGTATCTAGGCCTATATCCATTTGCATAATGGTGACACCCGTTTCGGCATCTCCAGCCCATAATGCTCTTTGTATAGGAGCCGCTCCGCGCCAACGAGGTAAAATTGAACCGTGAACATTAATACAACCTAAACGCGGAGTATCAAGCACTATCTTCGGTAAAATCAATCCATAAGCCACTACCACCATAATATCTGCATTAAGGTGTGCTAACTCAGCCTGAGCCTCTTCTTTACGTAATGATGCTGGTTGAAATACCGCAATATCATGCTCTAAAGCCAAGGTCTTTACTGGACTAGCTGTGAGTTTCTTGCCTCGTCCTGCGGGTCTATCTGGTTGAGTATAAGTGGCTACTACATCATGTTCAGAATCGATGAGTGCTTGTAAATGTCTAGCCGCGAAATCCGGAGTACCGGCAAAGATTATTTTTAACGGTTTCAAATGACTTCCTATGCTTCTCTAGCATCTAAACGAGCTTCTTTTTCAAGCTTAGTTTTAATGCGCTGGCGTTTTAATGGCGATAAATAATCGACAAATAACTTGCCATTAAGGTGATCTATTTCATGCTGAATACAAATGGCAAATAACTCGTCAGCTTCAACAGTAAATTCATTACCATGGCGATCTAACGCTTTTAAAGTGACATATTCTGCACGATCAACTTTGGCGTAAATCCCCGGTACTGAAAGGCAACCTTCTTCATTTGCCAAGTCGCCACTACTGGCCATTATTTGAGGATTAATAAAAACGGTTGGACGATCAACTTCATCTTGTAAATCCATCACAATAAGTCGCTGATGAAAATCGACTTGCGTGGCGGCTAGGCCAATACCTTTTTCTAGGTACATGGTCTCGAGCATGTTATCTATTTGTGTTTGTAGTTGCGGACCAAAATCCGTTACTGGTTGAGCTATAGTACGTAAACGCTCATCTGGAAATCGTAAAACATTAAGTATTGGCATATATAAACTCTTAACAAGTCTGTCAAATTTCAGCCAGAAAGCTATACTGGCAATTGTAATTAGGGTAATTTTAATCCTTACGGGCTATCAATAACAGTAAAAAGCTCTAATAAAGAGCTAAACAACATGGATTTCACCATGAAACGCTTATTATTACTTGTTTTTCTATGTTTAAATTTTTCTTTGGCTAGTGCGGATACATTAACACTGAAAGTTGGTGGTCATCCAGATACGTATGTCGTTAAAAAAGGCGATACGTTATGGGATATTTCTGGTTATTTTTTAAATGATCCCTGGCGTTGGCCTAAATTGTGGGGAAATAATCCATTAATTGCGAATCCGCATTTAATTTATCCCGGTGATCGACTGACTTTGGAATTTATTGATGGTCAACCTCGTTTAGTGGTTAAGCAACACATCAAAAAGAGCCCTGAAGGTCGTGTTATATCGAAAAATGGCCCTATTCCAGCTGTAGATCTTGCCTTAATTAAGCCCTATTTGGTACAGAATAGGGTGGTTGATCCTAGATGGTTAGATGGGCAGCCAATTGTTATGAGCGGTGAGAGTCCTTCGATTCATCATGTCGTCAATGACGTTGTATATGTTAATGCAATGCTTGAACAAGGCCTTAAAGTTGCTATTTACCAAACTGGCCGTGAGTTTTTCTCCCCTGAGAGTGGTGAGTTATTAGGCCGAGAAATTATTTTAGCATCAACTGGCCGAGTTATTGAATCTGGGACTGTGTCGAAAGTTGAACTGCTCAGCAGTTTACGCGAAACCAAAGGTGGCTATCATGTGACACCTGTTGAAGATGAAGCGTTAATGTCGGCATATTTTATTCCTAAAGCAGCAGACTTAAGTGTGCCTACCTCAATTATTGCTACCATAGGCAATATTCGTGAAGCGGGTAAACTTGACGTGGTATATATTGATCGTGGTGCAGATGATGGTGTTAAGACTGGTCATGTTTTTTCAATGTTCCGCGATGGTGAAAACATTGTCATTGATAACGATGGTAATCCTGTCCGTCCCCTTGATAGTTCAACTTACGATAAAGTCCTTGCACAGTTTTCAGAAGAGACGGCTTATAAAATGCCTGATGTTTTCCATGGTAATTTAATGGTCTTTAAAGTGTTTGATAAAACTAGTTTAGGATTGATTATGTTTAGTGGCCGCCCTGTTCGAGTGGGTGATAAGTTGTCTAAACCAGAGCCATTAACGATTAAAGGTGAATAATTTCAGATAAACTGGTCGACTGGCTAGTTGTTTGTGCAGTATCTGGGCTAGGACCGGCCCGGGTTCAACAATTATTAACTCAGATGGACGTTGAAGAAATTCGTCAACGTTTAGAGTTTGAACCACAGGCTTTGCCCTTGCCGGCAAACCTGCTGGCTAAGTGCCATATAGACTTTAACAAAGTGGAGCAAGCCTTAGCATGGCTTGATTCGCAACCAAATCACTATATTGTGACTCTTTCTGATCCCCTTTATCCTCCATTACTTTCTCAGATTACCGATCCGCCACCAGTGTTATTTGTTAAAGGTCAGATATTGTCCCTAGTTTTGCCTAGTATAGCGGTGGTTGGCAGCCGTAATGCCTCTCGTGGTGGCTTAGATATGACTGCCGAACTCGCTTATCAGTTAGCCAACCAAGGTTTTGCAATTACTAGTGGTATGGCGACAGGCATTGATGGTGCTGCACATAAAGCGGCAATAAACGCGAACGGTAAAACAATTGCGGTTCTTGGCACTGGAGCCGAGTGTATTTATCCTAAACGCCATCAAAATTTGTATCACGATATTATCAATACTGGTTGTGTCATCAGTGAGTATTGGCCAAACATTGGGCCTTTCTCTGGTAATTTTCCGCGGCGTAACCGTATTGTCAGCGGCCTAAGTTTAGGTACCGTAGTCGTTGAGGCAAGTCGTAAAAGTGGCTCATTAATTAGTGCTCGGCTGGCTATGGAGCAAAACCGTGAGGTGTTTGCTGTTCCGGGGTCTGTATTAGGCGGTTATAGCCAAGGTTGTCATGATTTAATTAAAAATGGAGCAAAACTTGTCGAGTCTGCTGCCGATATAATAGAAGAATTAGGCTGTTTATCGGATTATCACCTTGAACAATTGCATCAACGGCACCATATACAGGATAATGAAGTTTGTAATTTGCCATTTCCTCCGCTGTTAGCTAGTGTAGGATATGAAACGACAGCCATAGATGCTGTGGTTGAGGATAGTGGGAAGACAATAGATCTGGTGTTAATACAAATGCTTGAACTCGAGTTACAAGGGTGGGTTGCAGCAGTGCCCGGTGGTTACGTCAGACTAAAGAGGAGTTAGCCATGTTTGATATCCTCATGTATTTATTTGAAAATTATGTTCATAGTGAAATTGAACTATTAGTTGATGAAGATGAACTCACTAAAGAGTTAACTCGTGCGGGTTTTCATCAAGTAGATATTATAAAAGCACTTTCTTGGTTAGAGCACCTTGCTGATCTACAAGAAAGCGATAAACCGTACTTGTGCAATCATGCACAACATTCATTCCGTATCTATACCAAAGCGGAAATGGCTAAATTAGATGTTGAGAGCCGTGGTTTTTTACTGTTTTTAGAACAGATCCAAGTGCTCAGTGTTGAAACTCGCGAAATGGTCATTGACCGTGTCATGGAGTTAGATGAGCCAACATTGGTGTTAGAAGATCTTAAATGGGTGGTATTAATGGTACTATTTAATGTGCCTGGAAATGAGTCTGCTTATGAGCAAATGGAAGATTTAATCTTCGAGCAGCCAGAAGGGCGATTACACTCATAATAAAAAGGAGGCTTGGCCTCCTTTTTTAGGACTCTAAAATATTATTTATTGAGAACACCATGTCGAAAATTGATCCACAGCTGTTTAATGTCCACGAGCATGCATTAGATAAAGAGTTTGAGCTTTGTCCTGCTTGTGGATCTGAGTTGTCGGTTAGACATAGTAAACATGGTGGCTTTGTCGGTTGTAATAATTATCCAACATGTGATTATACTCGTCCATTAGTGCAACATGAGTCGATAGAAACTCAAGTCATCAGCGGTTCAGTGTGCCCTAAATGTGGTAATGAACTGGCGGTTAAATCGGGGCGTTTTGGTATTTTTATCGGTTGTACGCATTATCCTGAATGTACCCATATTGAAAAACACGATAATACTAATCAAGCTGAACAGATTACCTGTCCTCAGTGTGCTAAAGGCCACCTTGAGTCTCGAACCAGTCGATATGGGAAAACTTTTTTTGCTTGCAGTGCCTACCCAAAATGTAAGTTTATCGTAAACTATCCTCCATATAATGAAGCTTGCCCTGATTGTGGTTTCGGAATTTTAGTAGAACGAAAAGGGGCGGCTGGTAGTCGAGTCGAGTGTCCGCAAAAATCCTGTAAATATAAGCGAGCTTTATAGTTTTCGTTTTAAAATTAATTTGATGCAAGGGAATTTAATGTTGCAATTGCAGCCATCTGCTGTCGCCGCCGTTATAAACCAAGGTGGAGTGATTGCTTATCCTACTGAAGCTGTATTTGGTTTAGGATGTGATCCTGACAACGACAGTGCTATCGAAAAATTGTTAGCAGTTAAACAGCGTCCTTGGCAAAAAGGGTTAATTTTAGTTGCCAGTTCTTTGGAGCAACTTGTTCCTTATATTGATATCACTCAACTAACATGGGAGCAATTGCAGTTTGTGCAATCTAAATGGCCTGGACCATTTACGTTTATCATGCCTATTAAAGCGCATGTATCTAAATTACTTTGTGGTGAGTTTGACTCTATCGCCGTGCGTGTCTCAGCTCATCCCGTCGTGCGTGAATTGTGCAATACCCTCAATAAACCTTTAGTATCGACAAGTGCCAATTTAGCTGGTGAGTTACCAGTAGTCGATGCGCAACATATCATCACTGATTTTAGCGATAAAATTGAGGCATTGATTTTAGGTCAGCTGGGCGAACAACGTCAGCCATCAACTATTATAGATGCCCGCAGTGGTCAGATCCTTCGTACTGGAAGTTAATATTATGTCAAACAATCTTTCTCAAGTGCCTGACGCACAAAAAGTAAAATCATTTTTACTCGTATTGCAGCAAAATATTTGTCAGCGTTTAGAGCTACTCGATGGCAAAGCCACTTTCAAAGCTGATTCATGGGAGCGTGAAGAAGGCGGTGGTGGTACTAGTCGGGTATTAACCCAAGGCAAGGTATTTGAACAAGCTGGAGTTAATTTTTCACATGTGATGGGTGATGCTATGCCTGCCTCGGCCACTGCGCATCGTCCTGAATTGGCTGGCCGTAGTTTTGAGGCGATGGGTGTATCTTTAGTTATCCACCCTAATAATCCCTATATTCCTACAACCCATGCCAATGTGCGTTTTTTTATTGCTCATAAAGAAGGGGCCGACCCTGTGTGGTGGTTTGGTGGTGGATTTGATTTAACGCCATACTATCCATTTAAAGAAGATGTGATCAGCTGGCATCAAATGGCTAAAGATATTTGCGATCCATTTGGCGAAGAAGTTTATCCTAAATACAAAAAATGGTGTGATGAGTACTTCTTCTTACCTCACCGTAATGAAACGCGTGGTGTAGGTGGACTCTTTTTTGATGATTTAAACAAACCTGGTTTTGAACGTAGTTTTGAGTTTATGCAAGCGGTTGGTAATGGTTTTATTGAAGCTTATGAGCCAATAGTCGAACGCAACAAAGAATTGGTATTTGGTGATGATGAACGTCAATTTCAACTTTATCGTCGTGGCCGCTATGTTGAGTTTAACTTGGTTTACGACCGAGGTACCTTGTTTGGCTTACAAACGGGTGGGCGCACTGAATCTATTTTAATGTCGATGCCGCCATTGGTGCGCTGGGAATATGGATATACTCCAGAAGAGGATAGCCCTGAAGCTGAATTGTATGACATCTACTTAAAACCACAAGACTGGTTAGCTAAATTCTAGTACTTAGTACGCTGTTGTATTGAGTCATCGGTTACGCATGTTGTCTGCTAGGGTCGAAATAGCCTGAATAATCACTTGTTGATGTTCAGGCTTTTTTATTGTGTTTTTAATGGCTGCACGCATACACATTAACCATTGTTCTCGCATCGACTCATCAATCGCAAAGGGCATGTGTCTCGCGCGCAAAGCTGGATGACCATATTTTTGTTGATACAGTTGCGGCCCACCTAACCAACCGCTTAAAAATTCATACAGTTTTTGTTCTGAATCTGCAATTGGCGATCGATGTATGGCTAATAATGCTTGGGCTTCAGGGCGTTGTTGCATTTGTTGGTAGAAGTCATGAGCAATTGCGCGGATGACTTTATCTCCACCAATAATGTCGTAGGCATTAGATTGGCTTGTGTCTCTACTAATATCGGCTTGAGGTTTGGTGAATAATTTACGTAACCAGTTCATATTATCTGCCATTAAGAATATCGGCTTCATTATATCTAAATCATTACCGTTACAGTGATTCTTTTTTTTGTTAACATTTTGATACCAACTATTTAACGATTAGTCTGTATTTTGATAATTATCTTAGTTAGATTGGAGGTCAAATAACAAAGGAGATCCCAATGGTAAAACTGATGCCTTCATTGGTTGCTGTAGCTTTTTCAACCGCAGTAATAGGTTGTAGCCCTGCAGAACAACAAGATAAAAAAATTACAATCAATGCTAACCCGTATCCAAGTACTTACCATGTGCTGCCCAATTCAACCACGCTACTTAAAAATGCCATTGTGTTAACTGGTACAGGTAAACGTATTGATGAGGCTGATGTGTTAATTAAAGACGGTAAAATTAGTGCTGTAGGAAAACAGTTAGTTGCTGAAGGTGCTGTGGTTATTAATGCTAAAGGCAAGTGGATTACTCCGGGTATTATTGATGTACATTCGCACTTAGGCGTATATCCAAGCCCGAACGCCGAGTCACATAATGACGGTAATGAAATGACGAATCCCGTTACCGCTGAAGTTTGGGCTGAGCATAGTGTGTGGCCACAAGATCCTGGTTTTAATCGTGCCCGTGAAGGCGGTATTACAACATTACAAATCTTACCTGGTTCTGCCAATCTTATTGGTGGCCGAGGCGTGACTCTCAAAAATGTCCCCGCTACTACCATGCAAGCTATGAAGTTCCCTAATGCCCCTTACGGTTTAAAAATGGCCTGCGGTGAAAACCCTAAAAACCTTTATGGAAGCCGTAATGAATTACCCATGACACGTATGGGGAATATGGCGGGTTACCGTACTGCATTTATTCAGGCTACAGAATATAAACGGGCATGGGACAAATATGATGCTGATTATGCTGCTGGTAAAAATCCTGAGGTACCAGAACGAGACTTGATGAAAGACACGTTAAAAGGTGTGCTTGAAGGTGACATTCTTATTCACAATCATTGTTATAAAGCTGAAGAGATGGCAATGATGATCGACTTAGGCAAAGAATTTGGTTATCACGCAGGAACATTCCACCATGCTGTAGAAGGTTATAAAATTGCAGATTTACTGGCTGAAAACGGTAACTGTGCCGCTATGTGGCCAGATTGGTGGGGCTTTAAATTAGAAGCTTATGACATGGTGCTTGAAAATGTTGCAATGGTTGATGCGGTTAAAAACTCTTGCGCAATAGTACACTCCGATTCAGGTGTAACGATTCAACGCTTAAATCAAGAAACTGCCAAAATAATGCATAGGGCTAATGAAAACGGATTTGATTTGAAAGAAGAACACGTGATTGGTTGGCTTACCGCTAATGCGGCAAAATCATTGGGGATTAGCGATAAAACCGGCTCTCTTGAGCAAGGTAAAAATGCTGATTTAGTGGTGTGGAATACCAACCCGTTTAGTGTTTATGCTCAAGCGGAACAAGTATTTATCGATGGCGCGAAAGTATATGACCGTCAAGACCCAGCCTATCAGGCACAAAGTGACTTTATGTTAGGTCAGCAATAAGGAGCAAGATAATGACACTATTCAATAAATCCGTGATTGCATTCAGCCTTGCGTTAAGTAGTGCTGCTCAAGCTGAAAGTGTAGCCATTATTCATGCAACCGTGCATACAGTGACTGATCAAGGTGTATTAACCGATGCCACAGTTGTGATTGAAGACGGTACGATTGTGGCCATTAATCCACAATCGCCCACTGCCGATACCATTATTGATGCCAAAGGCGCAATATTAACACCAGGCTTTATTGCTAGCATGAATGACTTGGGGCTAGTAGAGATCGGTGCCGTATCTGCATCACGTGATACTTACGAAAAAGAAGCCGATATTATTTTTGACCCCAGCTTAGCTTATAACCCCAAAGCTTCTACCGTACCATTTGCTCGCAAAGGTGGTATAACCCGTAACATCGTATCATCTGGTGGTGGCGAAGGCATTTTTTCGGGGCAGACTTTTACAGTGGATTTAAGTGGTAATTGGGACAGCCTACTGGCAGCTAATACGGGATTGGTGGTTGCTTTGGGAGCCTCGAAAGAGGGGTCCCGTGCGACAGGTATGCAACAATTAATTAATAAGCTCGAAGATGCTAAAAAAGCCCAAGTGAAAAAAACACCAAAGACCGCTAAAGCCAAAGATGAACCTAGTCGGGAAGACAGTGTTGTTAACGCAGTGCTTGCGGGCGAGAAATCATTAATCGTTTCAGTCGACCGTGCCAGTGATATCTTGCATTTAATTAAGCTTAAACAGGAATTTGGCCTTGATCTCATTTTGGTTAATGCAGCCGATGCCATAATAGTGGCAGATCAGTTAGCGAAAGCGAAAATCCCAGTGGTTATCGACAGCATGCGTAACTTGCCAGAAAGTTTTGATTCATTACATAACTCACTTGAAAATGCAGGTAAACTAACTAAAGCCGGAGTGAAAGTGGCCATTGCCTTGCCTGGTGATAGTCATAGTATTTATGCTCTACGTTTTAGTGCCGGAAATGCCGTTGCTAATGGGATGGATTATGATGATGCACTGGCTGCTGTGACAGCAAATGTAGCTGATATTTTTCATTTAGATTCAGGACAAATAGCCGTGGGGAAACCTGCTGATTTAGTTTTATGGAGTGGCGACCCTTTCGAGTTTAGTAGTAAAGTAAAAAAGATGTGGATAGCAGGTGAAGAACAAAGTACTGACAGCCGTCAAGACAAACTACGTGATCGCTATTTACAAAAAACAGCTATGCCAAAAGCATATAGCCGTTAACATCTCACGATGGATGTGGGATGTATCCCTAAATCGTTAACCAAGAGATGAAGCGAATGACAGATAAGTATGCTGTATTTGGTAACCCAATAGCGCAAAGTAAGTCGCCATTTATTCATACTGAGTTTGCTAAGCAAACTCAGCAAGACATAAGCTATGAAGCCATTCTCGCCCCTGTTGATCAATTTGAAACTTCGCTAACGGCATTCTTTGCCGATGGCGGAAAAGGTGCCAATGTCACTGCACCATTTAAAGAGCAAGCATTTGCTATGTGCGACGAGCTCAGTGAAATCGCTAAACTCGCTGGCGCAGTCAACACCTTGTTTAATTTACCTGATGGTAAAATTGGTGGTGACAACACAGATGGTGTTGGTTTGGTGAACGATTTAGAAATGCTGTTTGGTTCACTAAAAGGTAAGCGAGTTTTATTGGTGGGTGCTGGTGGCGCGGCAAGAGGTTGTATTTTACCTATATTGCAGCACAATGTGGCTCAGTTGATTATCTGTAATCGGACTCATGAAAAAGCAGAGCAACTCCAAGACTTATTTAATGAATACGGCAACTTTTTTGCTCAACCCATTGAAAAATTACTATCGCCATTTGATTTAGTTATTAACTCAACCTCAGCAGGACTATCCGGGCAGCTCATTACTTTACCTAACGTTATCGTCGATGAAACCACAGATTGTTACGATATGACCTACAGTCAAGATACCACGGTATTCAATCAATGGGCGCAAGAGCGGCATGCTCGTAAAACCGCAGATGGGTTAGGGATGTTGGTTGGTCAAGCTGCGGAAAGTTTTAAGCTATGGAGAGGTGTCACCCCTGATAAAGGACCTGTAATGCGTAAATTACGAGAGTTATTGGCACAAGAGGCATCAGACTAATGAATCAAAGCGTCATTTTTAGTGACCAACTCTATGTTGAAACAAATCAAGTAAGGTTTATTGCTCAACAACAGGGGATGAATATTAATTGCTTTGCTAGCTTTGCTGTTATTAGCGAACTTTGTGATGATCAACTAGTGAGTGAAAATAACGTTATAAATATGTTTGAAAAGTGTCGTTTTGACCTAGAAGACAAAGCAGAACTCTTGATTGAGCAAGAGCAGTTTAATGGCAAGGGCGATATTAGTATTAAATAACAGATTTAATACTATCGACTTGTTTGAGGTGCTGTTGGTTTCAACCTTTTTGTCGTTTTTAAGAGTACATGTTGTTATCTACTTTTCTAAATACAATTGTCAAATCTTGATCATATTGTGAAAACCATAGTTAAATCGAATGGCCGGTGAGTATGCTGTTAAAGTTTATGCCAATAACTTAATTTGCTGCTCTAAAGTCTCTATTTGGTCATAACATAAAGCCACAAACTCATCGTGGCCTTAATGTGCCAGCAAAAATTTAGAACTATAGTGCATTTAATGACTATCTATTAATATCAGTCATTAGAAGCATGGTGTTAATTTTTTCAAGGTATGTATAGATGGATACATTTGACAAGGTTTAAAGCAAATGAACCAATGTGGAATTGGTCCATCGTGCGATTCTACATTACGATTACTGCTGTAAATCCACTAAATATTCATTTTTTAAACGAACATAATTATCAGATGATTGAGGTAAAAAAGCGCGCTCTGCGGCTGTTAAAAGCCGAACTTGTTTGCATGGGCTGCCTACATATAAGTAACCACTTTGCAAAACCTTATTCGGTGGCACTAATGAACCTGCACCCAAAATCACGTCATCCTCTACGACTGCACCATCAAGCAATATAGATCCCATACCTATTAACACCCGATGACCAACCTTACAGCCATGCAACATTGCTTTATGACCTATAGTTACGTCATCACCGATGATCAATGGATGGCCAACAGGATTTGCTGCTGATTTACGGGTTACATGCAATATACTGCCGTCTTGGACATTACTGCGTTTACCGATACGGATTTTATTCACATCGCCGCGAGCAGCCACTAATGGCCAAATACTGGCATCACGGTCTAATTTTATGTCACCAACAAGCACTGCAGACTCATCAACGTAGACGTTATCAGCTAAATCGGGGTGTATTCCTTGGTAAGTTCTTACATTCGTAGACATAACAATCCTTATATTTCGTAGTTTGAGACAGTATAATGCTTAAAAACTAGCTGGTCAGGCTAAATTATCCGCAAACAAGCCCGGAATGACAAATAACCTTAAAAAAGGGGTTGCACTAAATCTTGTGTTGCCTATAATGCGCATCCACTGACACGGCAGACAGCGCAAGCGGTCACCGGGTTAGGTTGAATTAAGTGCTTCAAAACACTGAGTTCAGCAGCGAAAAGAAAGTTTGAAAAAACACTTGACGCAGCAATCGGAACGCGTAAAATACGCCTCCCAAGCCAACGACCTAGCGTCTTATGGCGATACCTGAAAAATCGGTATCATCGCTCTTTAACAATCTAAACAAGAAATCTGTGTGGACATTCACAGGTATTGAGTTATTCGAAATTGTCTTCTGTTCTTCGGAATGTAGGCAATCAAAAAATTTCAACTCAATGCAACGATGAATGTTCATAGCAATATGTAACAAGCATTTTATAGATTCTTCCGAGTTTATAAGGTGTAAATCAGAATTCATTGAGCCGAAATATTCCTAACAGAGTATTTCAAAAAACTTTAATTGAAGAGTTTGATCATGGCTCAGATTGAACGCTGGCGGCAGGCCTAACACATGCAAGTCGAGCGGTAACAGAAAGTAGCTTGCTACTTTGCTGACGAGCGGCGGACGGGTGAGTAATGCCTAGGGATCTGCCCAGTCGAGGGGGATAACAGTTGGAAACGACTGCTAATACCGCATACGCCCTACGGGGGAAAGGAGGGGACCTTCGGGCCTTTCGCGATTGGATGAACCTAGGTGGGATTAGCTAGTTGGTGAGGTAATGGCTCACCAAGGCGACGATCCCTAGCTGTTCTGAGAGGATGATCAGCCACACTGGGACTGAGACACGGCCCAGACTCCTACGGGAGGCAGCAGTGGGGAATATTGCACAATGGGGGAAACCCTGATGCAGCCATGCCGCGTGTGTGAAGAAGGCCTTCGGGTTGTAAAGCACTTTCAGTAGGGAGGAAAGGTAGCGTGTTAATAGCACGCTGCTGTGACGTTACCTACAGAAGAAGGACCGGCTAACTTCGTGCCAGCAGCCGCGGTAATACGAGGGGTCCGAGCGTTAATCGGAATTACTGGGCGTAAAGCGTACGCAGGCGGTTCATTAAGCTAGATGTGAAATCCCCGGGCTCAACCTGGGAATTGCATTTAGAACTGGTGAACTAGAGTCTTGTAGAGGGGGGTAGAATTTCAGGTGTAGCGGTGAAATGCGTAGAGATCTGAAGGAATACCGGTGGCGAAGGCGGCCCCCTGGACAAAGACTGACGCTCATGTACGAAAGCGTGGGGAGCAAACAGGATTAGATACCCTGGTAGTCCACGCCGTAAACGATGTCTACTCGGAGTTTGGTGACTTAGTCACTGGGCTCCCAAGCTAACGCATTAAGTAGACCGCCTGGGGAGTACGGCCGCAAGGTTAAAACTCAAATGAATTGACGGGGGCCCGCACAAGCGGTGGAGCATGTGGTTTAATTCGATGCAACGCGAAGAACCTTACCTACTCTTGACATCCACAGAAGCCGGAAGAGATTCTGGTGTGCCTTCGGGAACTGTGAGACAGGTGCTGCATGGCTGTCGTCAGCTCGTGTTGTGAAATGTTGGGTTAAGTCCCGCAACGAGCGCAACCCCTATCCTTATTTGCCAGCACGTAATGGTGGGAACTCTAGGGAGACTGCCGGTGATAAACCGGAGGAAGGTGGGGACGACGTCAAGTCATCATGGCCCTTACGAGTAGGGCTACACACGTGCTACAATGGCGTATACAGAGGGTTGCAAAGCCGCGAGGTGGAGCTAATCTCACAAAGTACGTCGTAGTCCGGATTGGAGTCTGCAACTCGACTCCATGAAGTCGGAATCGCTAGTAATCGTAGATCAGAATGCTACGGTGAATACGTTCCCGGGCCTTGTACACACCGCCCGTCACACCATGGGAGTGGGCTGCAAAAGAAGTGGGTAGTTTAACCTTCGGGAGAACGCTCACCACTTTGTGGTTCATGACTGGGGTGAAGTCGTAACAAGGTAGCCCTAGGGGAACCTGGGGCTGGATCACCTCCTTACCTATACGACTAACTCAATACCTAAAGTGCAGCAATGCATGTGAGTGTTCACACAGATTACTTGTTAACTTCTTCGGAAGGTAAGTAAAACACACCGCGAGCCGGTTAAGTGTTGTTCTTTAACAATTTGGAAAGCTGATAGTACTAACTAAAGGCGCATAGATGATAATTCGTTGTCGTTTGTGTGATTACGTTAGTGCGAAAAATAATACTGATGCGAAAGTATCAGTATCTTGAGTTCTCAAAACACTGTTTAAGTGTCTTGAATATTCTAAAAACTAAGGCGAGTCCACTTCCTACCCTGGAGGTGAGACAAGTAAAAACCAGCTAGTTGCGATATAACGCAGGTGGTTCACGAAAGTGAAACTCATTTGGGTTGTATGGTTAAGTGACTAAGCGTATACGGTGGATGCCTTGGCAGTCAGAGGCGATGAAGGACGTAATAACTTGCGAAAAGCGTTGGCGAGCTAGTAATAAGCATTTGAGCTAACGATATCCGAATGGGGAAACCCAGCAGCATAAGCTGTTATCACTACATGAATACATAGTGTAGTGAGGCAAACCCGGGGAACTGAAACATCTAAGTACCCGGAGGAAAAGAAATCAACCGAGATTCCCCTAGTAGCGGCGAGCGAACGGGGATTAGCCCTTAAGTCTATGGGGTGTTAGTGGAATGTGTTGGAAAGCACAGCGGCACAGGGTGATAGCCCCGTACATGAAAACTAACCATAGATGAAAACGAGTAAGGCGGGACACGTGACATCCTGTTTGAATATGGGGGGACCATCCTCCAAGGCTAAATACTCCTGACTGACCGATAGTGAACCAGTACCGTGAGGGAAAGGCGAAAAGAACCCCTGTGAGGGGAGTGAAATAGAACCTGAAACCGTGTACGTACAAGCAGTGGGAGCGGTTCTTGAGACCGTGACTGCGTACCTTTTGTATAATGGGTCAGCGACTTACGTTTTGTAGCGAGGTTAAGCGAATAGCGGAGCCGTAGGGAAACCGAGTGTTAACTGCGCGTTTAGTTGCAAGGCGTAGACCCGAAACCGAGTGATCTAGCCATGGGCAGGTTGAAGGTTGAGTAACATCAACTGGAGGACCGAACCGACTTATGTTGAAAAATGAGCGGATGACTTGTGGCTGGGGGTGAAAGGCCAATCAAACTCGGAGATATCTGGTTCTCCTCGAAAGCTATTTAGGTAGCGCCTCGAGCGAATACCATTGGGGGTAGAGCACTGTTAAGGCTAGGGGGTCATCCCGACTTACCAACCCTTTGCAAACTCCGAATACCAATGAGTACTACTCGGGAGACAGACAGCGGGTGCTAACGTCCGTTGTCAAAAGGGAAACAACCCAGACCGTCAGCTAAGGTCCCAAAGTGTATGTTAAGTGGGAAACGATGTGGGAAGGCTTAGACAGCTAGGATGTTGGCTTAGAAGCAGCCATCATTTAAAGAAAGCGTAATAGCTCACTAGTCGAGTCGGCCTGCGCGGAAGATTTAACGGGGCTAAACATACCACCGAAGCTACGGGTGCATGCCATTAGGTGTGCGCGGTAGAGGAGCGTTCTGTAAGCGGTTGAAGGTGAAGGGGTAACCCACACTGGACGTATCAGAAGTGCGAATGCTGACATGAGTAACGATAAAGGGAGTGAAAAACTCCCTCGCCGAAAGACCAAGGGTTCCTGTCCAACGTTAATCGGGGCAGGGTGAGTCGACCCCTAAGGTGAGGCCGAAAGGCGTAATCGATGGGAAACAGATTAATATTTCTGTACTTTTGCTAACTGCGATGGAGAGACGGAGAAGGCTAGGCTAGCGCGGCGTTGGTAGTCCGCGTTTAAGGTAGTAGGCTGTATTCTTAGGCAAATCCGGGAATACGTACTTAAATGTACAGGTTGAGAGCTGATGACGAGTCACTAAGGTGATGAAGTAGTTGATGCCATGCTTCCAGGAAAATCTTCTAAGCTTCAGGTTAGTAGAAATCGTACCCCAAACCGACACAGGTGGTCGGGTAGAGAATACCAAGGCGCTTGAGAGAACTCGGCTGAAGGAACTAGGCAAAATGGTACCGTAACTTCGGGAGAAGGTACGCTGCTGTCGGTGATGGGACTTGCTCCCTAAGCTGACGGCAGTCGCAGATACCAGGTGGCTGCAACTGTTTATCAAAAACACAGTACTGTGCAAAATCGCAAGATGACGTATACGGTATGACGCCTGCCCGGTGCCGGAAGGTTAATTGATTGGGTTATCTTCGGAGAAGCTCATGATCGAAGCCCCGGTAAACGGCGGCCGTAACTATAACGGTCCTAAGGTAGCGAAATTCCTTGTCGGGTAAGTTCCGACCTGCACGAATGGCGTAATGATGGCCACGCTGTCTCCAGCCGAGACTCAGTGAAGTTGAAATTGCGGTGAAGATGCCGTATACCCGCGGCTAGACGGAAAGACCCCGTGAACCTTTACTATAGCTTGGCACTGAACATTGAACCTACATGTGTAGGATAGGTGGGAGACTTTGAAGCTTGGACGCTAGTCTGAGTGGAGTCAATCTTGAAATACCACCCTTGTAGTTTTGATGTTCTAACCGCGGCCCCTTATCGGGGTTCGGGACAGTGCCTGGTGGGTAGTTTGACTGGGGCGGTCTCCTCCCAAAGAGTAACGGAGGAGCACGAAGGTTGGCTAAGTACGGTCGGACATCGTACGGTTAGTGCAATGGCATAAGCCAGCTTAACTGCGAGACATACACGTCGAGCAGGTACGAAAGTAGGTCATAGTGATCCGGTGGTTCTGAATGGAAGGGCCATCGCTCAACGGATAAAAGGTACTCCGGGGATAACAGGCTGATACCGCCCAAGAGTTCATATCGACGGCGGTGTTTGGCACCTCGATGTCGGCTCATCACATCCTGGGGCTGAAGTCGGTCCCAAGGGTATGGCTGTTCGCCATTTAAAGTGGTACGCGAGCTGGGTTCAGAACGTCGTGAGACAGTTCGGTCCCTATCTGCCGTGGGCGTTGGATGATTGAAGGAAGCTGCTCCTAGTACGAGAGGACCGGAGTGGACGAACCGCTGGTGTTCGGGTTGTTATGCCAATAGCATTGCCCGGTAGCTACGTTCGGAATCGATAACCGCTGAAAGCATCTAAGCGGGAAGCGAGTCCTAAGATGAGTCATCCCTAGAGCTTTAAGCTCTCTAAAGGGCCGTAGGAGACTACTACGTTGATAGGCAAGGTGTGTAAGCGTTGTGAGGCGTTGAGCTAACTTGTACTAATGACCCGTGAGGCTTAACCATACAACCCAGATGGGTTTTACTGACCTTAGTGTTAGAATAGAGCGCTTAAGCAGTGCGAGACTTCAAGTAAGCTTTAATAAAGCATAATCAGCTTTCCGAATTATTATTTAATGCATAAAGAATAGTGCGTTAGATAAGCAAAATTTGTCTGGAAACCATAGAGCTGTGGCACCACCTGATCCCATTCCGAACTCAGAAGTGAAACACAGTATCGCCGATGGTAGTGTGGGGTCTCCCCATGTGAGAGTAGGTCATTTCCAGGCGCCTAATAACTCGAAAGAGTAGCTTCAATATGAAGCGAGTCTCCTAGCCATGACACGTTAGCGACTTAAAAAGTATTTAGCATCGTGCGTAAGCAATTTGCTAAAGGAGCGGTAGTTCAGTTGGTTAGAATACCGGCCTGTCACGCCGGGGGTCGCGGGTTCGAGTCCCGTCCGCTCCGCCAATTACATCGAAGCCTCGTCATTAGACGAGGCTTTTTTGTATCTGCAATAAACAAGATAACAGCTTAGCTTATACCATTTACATTAAATATGTGATCTAATTGGTCATCATTTCCTTATTTCAGTATCGATGAATAATCTCAATCTTGCAGCATTAGTTAAATCTGAGAAAAGCGCACGTAAACGTATGCGTTATCTCGCCTTACTTCATTTTACCGAAGGTCATTCTCGTACTGCTATAGCCAACATGTTGAAGGTCAGTAGAACCAGTGTAAATGCTTGGGTTACTCATTATTTAACTCATGGCATTAGCGGCCTAGATGATAAACATAATCCAGGTAGACCCGCTCAATTATCGGCGAAACAACTGGTAAATCTGAAAGAATTTGTACAACGTCAAAGCTTGTCTGAGAGTGGCGGAAGATTGATGGCAAGAGATGTCAGTCTTTTTTATTCAGTCTGAATTTGGCGTGACCTTTAAACAGGCAAATATCTACAGATTACTGCATCAATTAGGATTGTCATGGATAACGACCCGTTCTCGTCACCCAAAACAGTCTCAAGATATTCAGGACGCTTTTAAAAAATTTCCAGCTGTCAACGATCCTTAACACCCCTGGTCATGTAGCGTTAGATCGCATTGATGTTTGGTTTCAAGATGAAGCCAGATTTGGTCAGCAAAATACCACGACCCGCATTTGGGCGACGAAAGGAACCCGACCACGAGCGTTAAGGCAACAACAGTTCGAATCAGCGTATTTATATGGCGCGGTGTGTCCGGTAACGGGCGCGACAGAGGCTATTTTTGCCCCGCATGCCAACAGTGAATATATGTGGGAGCATTTAAAATTAATTTCAGAGGCTACCGAATCGGGTCGCCATGCTTTGGTCATCATGGATGGCGCAGGTTGGCATCAACAAGATCTGACTGAGGACTTTGATAACCTTAGTATCCTTAAGCTTCCGCCCTATTCGCCAGAACTCAACCCTATAGAACAAGTGTGGCAATGGCTTCGTCAGAATGAACTCGCCAATCGTTGCTTTAGTGGATATGACGATATTGTTGAGCAGTGTTCCATTGCATGGAATCGATTTATTGCAGAGCCGGAAAGGGTGATTCAACTATGTTCTAGACGGTGGACAAAACTGACCAATTAATTAATGTAAATGGTATAAATTATAGTGGTCTGCCTTGTACATCAAGGTTTTATATTTATCTGATATGCGCCGTTCACTGAAAGTTTCTGCAATCATGCGAGGGTGTTTGGTTATCAAAATTTGAATTAGTTAATAATACCAATTACCTTTGTTACCTAATACACATAAAAATGGTAACAAATGACGCAACAAATCAGTTATAAATAATCATTCCAGTCATACTATTTACACTATCAATGTCTGTTAATTATTAAGTACAATTGTGGGGGGGCTATCATTAGAAATCGCTTTGATAGATCAACAAAATATAATTATTGACCATTACTCCATTACTTCATTACTCTCAATAAATAAGTAATATTTAAGAGGAAGTGTTTTAGTCAATCGATGAATTGCAGCATTTTAAAAATTGCCAAATATGGTTAATTGTCTGATTATGTTTAAGAGAAATCATCTACAATTATCTTTCATGCGTATGGGATAAGTGAAATTGGACAATTATTAGTGCTATTTATATCACGTAAATATAGCGATCAACGCTTGAATCAGCCATATAGTATATGTAAATAAAATTACACTCCTAAGCTAAACAAGGTAAAGTAGTCTTATCACATTTTGAAATGCTTAGATTATTTTATCGCTATTCATAAATACTATATTTTGATGTTCTTTATGCTATTAGCTTTCATAACTATTCCTTTACTTATTGATAAGATTACAGTTAGCATATCTTTGTATATTTAATTTGGTGGGTTTATTTTGCCTCGTTTGCCAACACTCTCTTTGTCTATTCTCGTACCTGTATCTATCTTTATCCTTTACCTTGGTTTGGTATGTGGGGAGTATGTCTATGAGCATGCAGAAATCAATGAACAACTTGCATCCAGACAGTCAGAACAAATCCAGAAAGACTTGTTCAGAATGCGTCATGTAGTTGAATCATCGATGTTAACTCAAGATTATGAACGACTTGAACAGGAAGTAGCTTTAGTTTCAACAGACCAAAATATGATGGTGTACGTCATACTTGATGCCGAAAGTAAAATTCGCTTCGCGAATCATATTATTTGGCGCGAAAGTAATGCGACGAATGTGTTGGAAGGCTATTCTGCCAGTTTGCATAGAAGTGTCATTACCAGTAATAAACTCTATCTAAAAGTAAACTTCGACCGTTTATCCATCCAAGTTTATTATCCACTAAATTCAAACTCAAATTCAAATTATAGTTACTCTAACTCAGTTGAGCTTATTTATTTAGAGTATGACATTGCAAATACCTTAGCTGAAGCCGTTGACAGTCTCTTAAAGCGTTTCATGGAAGTATGGGGGATTGGTGCTTTATTATTGTCGCTATTTTGTGTCATGTTGCATTACTTGCTTATTAGGCCAATAACACAATTAAGCTTAGCTGCAAAAAATATAGACTCACCAGATTTTAATACCGATATTATATGCTCTTCCACCGAATTGATTAACCTACGTGATTATCTTAATCAGGTAAACGGGCGTTTATGTCGAAGCAAAAAACGTCTAAATGATGCTGAACAACGGTGGCTTTTTGCTGTTGAAGGTGCTCGTAATGGTATTTGGGATTGGTGTATTGCTACTGGAGATGTGTTTGTTTCTGACCGCTGGAAAGACATATTAGGCTATAAACCCTATGAGCTCGATAATGATTATTCTGTGTGGGAATCACGTTTACATCGTGATGATAAGGCGCAAGTTTTAAATACTTTACAAAATTACATTAATAATCAACATGAATATTATGAAAGCGTTCACCGTTTGCGGCATAAAGATGGGCGTTATATTTGGATCTTAGATCGTGGCAAAATAGTTGAGTGGGATGAGTCTGGTCAACCATTACGGATTATTGGGACAATAACAGACGTTTCTGGCGATGTTAAAAATCAACATATAACAAATGAAAAACAAAATAATAACGGGCTTACAGATTTAATTAACCGCGAAGTCCTTGCTGATGAGCTATATGACTTACAAGTATTTAGTCGTAAGACAGGCCAGTTTTCAGCACTGTTAATGATTAATTTAGATAACTTGAAGTTAATTAATGATGCCTTGGGTCGTCAATTAGGTGATCGGCTGCTAATGCAAATCGCTGCCAGACTTTCTGGGACATTCTCGAGTGCCGGTCTTGTCGCTAGGTTGGGTGCAGATGAATTTGTAATCTTAGCAAAGAACTTTGGTCATGATATTGATCAAGCCAATAAACGAGCGTTAGCATTGGCGAGTGAAGTGAGGCAATTAATTGGTCGTAGTTTTACTATTTCAGATCAACACTTGTCAATATCAGCGAGAATTGGCCTAGTGATTTTTGATGGCATAGAGTCATTAGAACCTCAAATATTGTTAGCTCGTGTTGATAGTGCTTTAGAGCAAGCTAAAGATAGCCGATCTAATGGTTGCGCCATTTACCAAGCCGAATTAGATAAGGATCAAATTCAACCATTTAAGTTACAAAATGAGTTAAAACTAGCTATTGATAACCGCCAGATGTCATTGATGTATCAACCCGTTGTTGATCAGGCTGGACAACTAAACAGCGTAGAAGTATTAATGCGTTGGTATCATCCGCAACATGGGTATATTAGTCCTCGCAAGTTTATTGCAGCCGCGGAACTGTCTGACTGTATTTTTGAATTAGAACTTTGGGCACTGGATCAGGTTTGTGATTTGATTAAACAACTTCAGCAACAAAATGAAATAGTCCCACTGATGTCATTAAATGTATCTTCGCGCCATTTTCACCAAGAACATTATGCAAATGTAATTATTAATCGAATTAATAAAGCACAAATATCACCTAAATTATTTCAATTTGAATTAGCTGAAGATGTATTTGTTGTGAACGCTAAGGTAGCAACAAGCAAAATTGCTGAATTACAACGATATGGGGTCAATATCGCGATGGATAATTTTGGTGGTGGGTCTTGTGCCGTACATCTATTACAAGGTGTTGGCTTTTCGCAGGTGAAGTTAGCCGCTGTCTATCTGGAAGATATTGAGTTTAATCCGGAAATCTTTAATATTGCGACGGCCGTTGTTGAGTTTGCTACTAACTTAAATTTTCCTGTCGTCGCGAAACAAGTTGAAAATAAACAACAGCTCAATTTACTGACTCATGCTAAGTGTACTTGGTTCCAAGGTTATATTATTAGCCGACCATTAAATCAAGACGATATTATACAATTAATTAAAACGCAGTTATCGTTGAGTGTTGTGCGATAAAATCAATGGTGTAAGACAGTGCTAGATTACGCATCGTATCACTTTCGATAAACACTTCGTGAGATGCTCCTTCAATGACCACTTTATGGCAATTGATACTCAATGCTTGGTTTTGTGCCTCATTAGAAACGATACTGTCTTTTTCAGCTTGTAAGATGAGTATCGGCGTTTCACTGTATTTAGCATAGTTGATACTTTTCTCAGCAGCAGACATTGCTTCAAGTAACCAATGATTGGTCGGAGATCCTAATTGCACCGCAGGTGTTCTGTCGAATAAGTCTCGATAATGTAGGTAACGCTGTTGACTGTGAGTGAGCCGATTGCTCCTAAAGCTATCTGGTTTATATTGCGTTCCACCTAACACAAACCTGCTGTGAATTTTACCTGCTTCAAGACGATTATGATCTAATTTTTGAGCTAACCAACGTATCACTGATTGTGCGATAGGCAGTTTTATACCAAACATTGGGGCAGAAAAAACCGCAGCAGTAAATGTGTGAGGGTATTGATTAAGATAATCACTGGCGATGGCACAGCCCATAGAGTGGGCAATTAGACATAACTCATCATGTTGCTGTTGAAATACTATTTGATTAATAAATTGAGTAAAATCTGCAGTGTAATCAGTAAACTTATCAACATAACCCTGATGTGGGTTATGCGTTAGCCTGTCGGATAAGCCCTGACCTCGGTGATCTAAAGCGTAAACACTAAATCCTTGTTGGTATAAATCAAACATCAATTCTTGATACTTGATATAGGATTCTACCCTGCCATTACTAATCACTATGGCGCGTTGATTATTTGGATGTTGGATCATCGCATAGGCAATATTGATACCGTCATAGGCACAAAAACTCGATTGCTGTACTTGTTGCCAAAAACATTGCTGTTCAATAGTCTCAAGCTTTAATTCTGATGAAAATTTCATGAAATGCATTCTTGTATGCCAAATAGTTAAAATCTTAAAATTATTTATGCTTAAGTATGAATCGAACTACTATACGTTACTCTCGTCTTTTATCATTTTTTGCTGAAGAATAATAAACTCATCAACCATTTGCTCTAGTACTGACATCGGAATTGATCCATTTTCTAAAATAGCATCATGGAATTGTCTTATATCGAAATCTTTTCCAAGCGACGTTTCTGCTTTAGCGCGTAAGCGTTTTATGGTTAATTCACCAATTTTGTATGATAGCGCTTGGCCTGGCCATGAAATATAACGGTCTATTTCAGTTGTGACGTTGTGCATTGAAAGTGCCGTATTATTGGCCATAAAGTCGATTGCTTGTTGGCGACTCCAACCTTTAGCATGCATTCCAGTGTCGACGACTAAGCGTGCCGCACGCCACATTTCATAAGTTAATCGACCAAAGTTACTATATGGGTCTTTATAAAATCCAGCTTCCAAACCTAAATATTCAGAATATAAACCCCAACCTTCACCAAATGCAGATATATAACTGTAACGTCGAAAATTGGGTAAGTTTATAAGTTCTTTATTAAGTGATATTTGTAAATGATGCCCAGGAACGGCTTCATGCAAGGTCAGTGCTTCAAGTTCGTAGAGCGGTCGTTTGTCCAAAGCATAGGTATTAACCCAATAATAGCCGGGTTCATCGTCGCGGTTTGAACCTGAATAGCGTCCAGTAGTATATTTAGGTGCTATTTCTGCTGGAACAGGCGCAATGCCATAAGGTGTTCGTGGTAATTTTCCGAAATACTTAGGCAAGATTGCATCGGCTTTTTTTGCAATAAATGCTGCTTCTTTTAGTAATTCATCGGCTGTTTTGGGATAGAACTGCGGGTCAGTGCGTAAAAAACTTAAAAAATCGGCAAAACTACCTTTAAAATTAACTTCTTTAATAACTTGTTCCATCTCAGTTTTTATACGAGCAACTTCTTGTAAACCTAGTTGATGGACTTCTTCAGCTGTCATTGACAGTGTGGTGTAATATTCCACTCTGTTTTGATAAAACTCAGAGCCATTGGGTAAAGATGATGCTGCAATCTGGATACGTGCGTTTGGGATGTATTCTTGAGTCATGAAATCATAAAACTGTAGATACAGAGGTAATACGGTTTGCTCTATTGTAGATCGACCTTGTTGGGTTAATGCTTTTTTTTCTGCTGCAGTAAAATAATCTGGATAGTGGGTAAATGGAGTAAAGTAGCCGCTGTCTTCTATCGGGACAATAAAAGCACTAATACTGTCTTCAAAACCTCTTAAAGTGATTTTTGCTGGCGTTATCCCACTGGCTAAACCTTGTTTGAGCCAATAAGTTTGTTGGGAAAAATAACGTGGTAATTGCTCTAGCTTAGCTAAATATTGTTGATAATCTTCAACACTATTAAAACGGCCTTTGGCAATAGCAGCTATGTAGGCATGAAAACCACTTTCTGCCGTTATAGGTAAATAGTGATCATGAAAACGATACATATCAACTTTATTTTGCAGCTGATCTTGCAGTATTTTGGCATTGATGACATCAGATTTTGACAAGTACTTTCGGTCAAGCCGTTTGAGCTTATTAAGGATAGCAAGAGTCTGTTTATTTTTTTGCGCTAAAGTTTCAACTGATAAATCATCAAGTTTCCCTGCCGCTGAGGTATCGCCTAAACTGGCCGCTAGCTCTGGTGAGTAAGCTAAATTGACAGCCCAGCTTTGGTCTATAATAGCTTGTAAATTACTGTCTATTTGCGTTTGTTGACGTGTGATTGGCCTATCAATCTGAGTTGTACTTATATGACTATTACAAGCAGGTAAACTTAACATTATCAGTGTAGGTAGGATCAGCAAGCGCATCGATAGTCCTTTATAACTTTATCTGTTTTGTCAGCATTAGAGTATGCCCGATTTAAGTACAAAAAACACATCACAAATTAGCATGTGTTTTTAGTGTGTTAGATCCCATAAAAATATAGGTCATCAAAATTTATTTAAATACATGTTAAACTGACATTTATTCTCTGACCAACAAAACCATACAAATGGCAGGGTAAGTTTATAGGGGTTAATTATGATAGATCCAACTATTCCGCTGGTTGATTTACATCGGCATTTAGACGGTAATGTTAATGTAAAAACTATTTGGGAATTAGGCCATCAACATGGCATTAAATTACCTGCTAATTCTTTAGAAGAGCTTGCACCATTTGTGCAGATCCAAGGTAAAGAAAATAGCCTAGTGGATTTTTTAAAGAAACTGGATTGGATGGTTGCTGTATTAGCCGATCTTGACGCAGTGAAGCGTGTAGCTTATGAAAATGTTATCGATGCTGCAGCACAAGGATTAGATTACGCTGAATTACGCTTTAGTCCTTATTATATGGCGATGAATCATAATTTACCCATTGAAGGTGTTGTTGAAGCTGTTATTGACGGTGTCCGTGCTGGAGTGAAAGAGTATGATATTAAGATTAATCTTATTGGTATTATGTCGCGATCATTTGGGCAAGAAAAATGTCGTTTAGAACTTGAAGGTATTTTGGCTCATCGTGACTGTATCGTCGCGATGGACTTAGCTGGTGATGAACTTGGGTTTCCTGGCGATTTGTTTTCCGAACATTTTAAACGTGTTCGAGATGCTGGGCTACAAGTCACCGCTCATGCCGGTGAAGCTGCTGGTGCCGAAAGCATGTGGCAAGCCATCAACGTATTAGGTGCAACGCGAATAGGTCATGGTGTTAATGCTATTCATGATCCTAAGTTAATGGAATACCTTGCTCAACATCGAATTGGTATTGAGTCATGCCCAACCAGTAATTTACACACCTCAACAGTTAAAGATTATACAGTGCATCCTCTGCGTAAATTTATGGATGCTGGTGTATTAATTGGCTTAAATACTGATGATCCAGGTGTAAGTGCGATTGATATCGCCCATGAATATCGAGTAGTGAAAAACGAAATGGGTTTTAGCGATGTTCAATTGGCAACATTACAACGTAATGGTGTTGAAATGGCCTTTATGTCAGACAGTGACCGTAAGAGCCTATATGCTAAAAAGCTCAATAAATAGCATGTCTTAGTTAAAAAAATAGCCAGCAAATGCTGGCTATTTTTTTATGTAGTGCTCAATAACTAGTGGACTAGATCACTCTTGAAAACTGTTGCTGACGGGCTTTTTGACGATAATAGACATCAAAGCACATACAGATATTACGAATTAGTAGACGACCGGTCGTGCTAACGGTTAGCTTGCGATCGGTGATATCAACTAATTTATCATTAATGAATGTCTGTAACAGTTTGAGATCTTCAACAAAATATTCATCAAAGTTAATCGCAAACTTCTGCTCTATTTTGTTCATGTCTAAATCAAAATGGCAGATAATCTGTTTAATTACCGCACGACGAATTTCATCATCTTGATTTAAGCTACAACCTTTCCATAGTGCATGTCCATTGGCATCAATAGACTCATAGTAAGGACGAATATCTTTTTGATTTTGAGCATAACAATCGCCAATTTGGCTGATTGAAGATACCCCTAACCCCAGTAAATCACACTCTTCTTGAGTCGTATAACCTTGGAAATTTCGGTGTAGTTTACCGGCATTTTGTAACTTGGCTAATTCGTCATTAGGTTTAGCAAAGTGGTCCATACCAATAAATTGATAGCCCGCACCTGTTAACGATTCAATCGTTTGGCGCAGCATATCTAATTTCTGTTGTGGAGCAGGCATATCATGTTCTTTAATTTTACGCTGTGCAGCAAAACGTGATGGTAAATGTGCATAGTTAAATACAGACAAGCGATCTGGCGACAGTTCAATAATGCGCGCAATCGTTTTAGCAAAGGTTTCTGGCGTCTGTAGTGGTAAACCGTAAATTAAATCAACGTTAGTCGACACGAAACCTAGCTCTTTTGCTCGAGCAATTAAGTCGAAAATAAACTGTTCGTCTTGTTCGCGATTAACGGCAATTTGTACTTCTTTATTGAAGTCTTGAACACCTATAGATACTCGGTTAAACCCAGCTTCTTTTAAGGTGTCCAACATACTTAACTCGATTTCTCGAGGGTCAACTTCAATTGAGTATTCACCCACCTCGGCAAAATTAAAATGCTCTTTAATCAGAGTGGTTAATTTAAGAATTTGTTCTGGACTTAAAAAAGTGGGTGTTCCTCCGCCCCAATGCATTTGGGTTACGGTGTAATTTTTGAATAATGGGGCTCGTTTAATAATTTCAGTGGCCAGATACTCAATATATTGATCAGCTTTATGTGAGTGGCGAGTAATTATTTTATTACAGCCACAGTAGTAGCAAAGCTTGGCGCAAAAAGGGATATGTACATATAACGATAGTTTATCGGATTTACTATTTTTAATTGATGTCAGTAAATCTTGTTCAGTAAAAGCATCGTCAAATTCTAATGCAGTCGGGTAAGAAGTATAACGGGGACCGCTGTAATTGTATTTTTCGATCATCGACTGATCCCAACTAATCTGAGTGGGCTGCTTCAAGGCGTGTCCTCCAGGGGGTAAATTAGCAACAACCGAAGTATGCTATGTTCATAACCAAATAACCTTGATCTAGGTTGTAAAAATGAATGTTGCCTACAGGAATAAATACACTTTAGCTGTGTCTTATATGAGATATTACTGGGAATGAGGTGTAAGTCACAGTTTGCTATATGTTGTATGAAAGTCTTCAGTAAGTCACACTGTCAAAGCGAATGAATTAATTAATCGTAAATTGTTGCATACCTAAATTACGTGCCTTGCCATCGTATCTCACTTCAGTAAATTGCACCTTACCACTTCGATGCTTCAATACTATGCTGGTTGAGCGGGTGCCGTATTCTTCATGTTGAATAAAAATAGAGGATAGACGTCGTTCCCATTCAAGGCTAATGCCTGTTTGGGGTAAATCTTGATCTTTTGGCTGAGAGGTATCACGCATGATATCAAGTAGTCGGTCTATGCAAGGTGATTGCATCTGTTTGATATAGTTTTGCAGCTGTTGCTGGCCTTTAGCCATTTTAGGCCATATATCATCTAAGGCGCCATTGCTTACGGCATGAAAACCAGGCTTAAGCTGGGTAGTCGTTGATGTTTTACTGTTAAAGCAAAACAATTGATTGTGTTGTTCAAAGACCAAATTAAATGGATTGTAATTTACCGAGTGTTCAATTAACCATTGGCTATTGGTCTGGTGTTTAGTGAGTGCATCGACGACTAATTCGCCACGACTGCGCACACCCTCTTGCTGTTCAGTTACCCGGATGTTAGTTAGTCCTGCAAACTGGCCTTGTTCATTCATGCCTAACCAAGTGCCGCCTGCTTGTTTGTCTTGTCCGGCATAAATAGGCGGAGTTGTTGTCCAACGATAAGCTGGGGCAGTTGCTCTATGGTGAAATTCATCGCGGTTAGCGCAAACGATTAAGGGGTAATCTGGGTGTGCCTCAACGGCAATAAATAAAATACACATTGTTCTTTCCCCTTCAATATAGCGACTTAACCAACCAGCATCACAAATCAATAGCTCACCAATTAGTGATGATGTTTATGTGCAGAATCGTGGTGATGTGAAGTCTTTGTCTCTGAATCTTGGGTGTGATCATGAGTATGCTGCGTTGATTTTAAGTTGACCATTAAACGGCTTAAAAACTTCCTAGGTCCAAGACGCAATAAACTGGCTCCAAATAATAAGGTTATCGCCACTAAGCCAACGATATTGACCGATTCGGGCAGTTGCAATGTCAATGATGAGACCAGTGTTAATTGATCTGCCACCATTAAGCCTACGAATAAAATACCGCCTAACATGAGCCCTTGTTTCCAATTCATTAATTTCAATTGGCCAATATTAAGTACTGGAGCGGCTAGTAAGGTAAAGGCCACAGCTATCTGACTCCAACCACTATAAGCCAAAGCAAGGGCTAAAATTACAGTGCCTAGATTACAAAAACGCATTGGCAAAAATACTAATAATAAGATAAATACCTGTAATGCCGGATTTTCTAATGGAACGGATGGATGACCTATAAGGTTTGCTAATACTAAGCTAAGAATAATCCACGGCGCACTACGGTCGATTAATTGGTTAAAGCCAAAACGCCATGGTGATTCAGATACCGTTGGTTGCGGATCAGTCAGATTGACTTGAGTCAATGTCATTAATAACCCTATGGCTAATAAGCCGATTATTTGATAAAGCGCAAACCAAGGCCCTAGCAGTAATAAGGTGATTAACAATGCTTCTGGACCCGCTAAACGTTGTAGCCAACGCAGTCCCAAGGAAGCATTAGCAGGTCTAAGCCCGAATGCAAACCTAGCGGTAGCAATAAAATAGCTACCTAATAAGATGGGGGAAATGGTTAATAACCAGCTGACGAATTGTTCAGAACCATGTTCTGGATGAGCATGTTCGTGACCGCCAGTTTCCATTAATAATAGCAGTGCCAATAATCCTAAGCCTAATAGGCTGCCAATCCCTGCTTGGTATTGATATTTACCTTGCTTATCTTCTTGGGGATGAACATGAGGCTGATGTAGTACTACATGCAAAATAGAACCCGTTACGAAGGCTTGTAAATAAACGGTGTTTTCAAGGCTTAACTGAGCCAGTAAATGTTCGCCAGCAAAGTAACCTATGCTCGTTAATATCATCATTGCAGCGAGTACAGCACTGGTCCATCGGGTACCAATTTGAGGTTTGAGTAACCACCAAATAGCAACACCAACTGGTAAACGATGCATAATCACACCTAAGGCAAGGAGTGTAGAATTACCATCTTGTTGAGCCAATACCATTGCTCCACCATCTGTAATAGTGTGCAGTAACAGACCGCCAGTGCCTAATATGAGCGTAATGTTGTGGGTGATATCTGAATATTGATGAAATAGCTTTTCGCTGGCTGTTGGACCCCAAACGCCAAGCATGACAAACAATAGCGTTATAAATCCGCCATGTTCCAGTAGTTCTGGCAAAATATGAATGAGCACCAATCCGCCAAGAGAGACGAAAATAAATCCATCCAAGCCTTTTTGCAACCCGCTACCTGATGAAAAGAAGCGGTAAAAAATTGGCCCAAACAGTAATGCAATACAGCTAGAGATTAGATAGAGCATATTATCCAGAAAATAAATCGGAAAAAACAACGTAGTATAACAATTTTTATTCAACATTGTAGCGTGAGAACATATCAAGCTACATAATTTACTTAGCATTAGGTGGTAAATATAACGTAGACATTGAAACGGGGTTCAGATTTTTGAGATTATCGACGAGGCAATTGTTTTATCGATCCTTAATGAAGCGAACTTGTTCATAATTATTTAGTATTGTGCTTCTATAGCTATGAATAAGTTAGCCTTCATATCGCTTATTTTGTTACCTTTGGTATACAATGTAACTCATATTTTGTTAATTAAAAGATTGTTGTTCATGGATATTTTTTCTGTAGCCGTCATGTTGTTCTTGATTATGGACCCATTGGGTAATCTCCCTATATTTGCTTCCATTTTACGCCATATCGATCCCAAAAAGCGTCGCCAAGTATTAATCCGTGAACTCCTATTTGCATTGGTTATTATGTTGTCCTTCTTATTTGCCGGCGAAGCAATTCTTAATTTCCTAAACTTACGCTCTGAGTCGGTCAGTATTGCGGGTGGCATTATTCTGTTCTTAATTGCGATTAAGATGATTTTTCCTTCACCAGGTGGTGTCGCGGGATTAGCTGCGGGTGAAGAGCCTTTTATTGTCCCAATGGCAATCCCATTGATGGCGGGTCCGTCTATTTTAGCTGCGTTGATATTATTGGCGCATACCGATAGTGATCGTATGGGGGATTGGACTATCGCATTAGTCTCTGCTTGGGCTATGAGTGCTGTTATTTTAATGTTCTATAAGTTGTTTACTCGGATACTCGGTGAAAAAGGCTTAATAGCGGTAGAGCGGTTAATGGGCATGGTATTGGTGATGATAGCGGTGCAAATGTTACTTGATGGCATTTCAAATTATCTTAAAACAGCTGCTGCGATCTAAACCAATTCTATTAGACAAGGATTATACGAAGTGACTTCAACCTTGAATATTAACTGATTGAACATGTGATTTGTCCTAATGTAGGTTAAAAACCGGTTCAGCAGAGTCGGTTTTTCAAGCTAGCTAAGGAAACGTTTAATTAAATGTTAATTGAGCAGATTTATTTACATTAAATAATGTCTAATTTAATTGTAGCCTAGTGGTTACAGCTGTTAATGTTGTGTAGTTATTTATTGGGATGAATTATGAAAAATCTTATCGTCATGTTGGGACTTGCTTTTATGAGCTTACAAGGTTGCCAAAATCAGTCCGCGGCATCGAAGGTCGACGAGCAAACAGACACCGAAGTGGTAACAAAGCCGTTACTTAAAGATTGTGGTCCTAGTGGGATGCCGCCTTTACGAGATCGGACTAAATTAACTGAAAATTTGCGGGCGCAAGGGCTAATCACCGCGGATATGGATCAAGCACAAATTGATAAAATTGTTGCTGATTACATCGCTAAACGCCAAAAAGCATTTGAAAAATGCCATAAGCCAACACCCAATATAGGTAAGTAGTAATGAGTAAATCGACTAAATTTCAAGGTTTTGCCGCATCAGCTTTGTTGCTTACCTCTTGTAGTATGGCTGCATTTGCAGCTCCGCAAACGGGCACTCCTGCTGATGGCGCGCTGATCAATCAAGAACAAGTGCTATATTGGTTGATCAAACGTGGTGAAGTTGCTGCAGACGCCACAGATGTGGTTAAACAAGCCGCTGTAGATGCCTTTATCCATCGAGGTAATCATGCAAGCTATAAACCCGCAACGATCGAAGTCAAAGCGGAACAAATGCGCATTAAACAAGTTGAGCAAAAAAGCACTGCAAGTGCTCAATATGTTTCTGCAAATAATAACGTTCTAGCCGATCAAGATATCACTAAAACGGTCAAGGTTTTGGCTGTACTAGTGGACTTTCCTGATTTACCTCATGATGCCAACCAGCTAGAGGTGCGTGATACTGAAATGTATTACAGCAGCTATCCAGCGTCGCATTATCAGCAGATGCTATTTTCAGAAACTGGGTATACAGGCCCAAGCAATCAAACCTTACAATCAGCTTATCAATATTACCAAGCTGTATCGGGTAGTAGTTTCTTTTTCACTGGTGATGTACAAGATTGGGTTACTGCAGACAAAAATGCAGATTATTATGGTGCTAATGATGCTGACGACAATGACCAAGCAGTACCTGAACTAGTTAAAGAAGCGGTTACCAAAGCGGTTGCAAGTATGACAGACGCTGAGCTAGAAAGCTTTGATGTTGAAGACCCGTACGATTTAGACAATGATGGTAATTACGATGAGGCAGACGGCATTATTGACCATGTTATGTTGTTTCATTCTAGTATAGGGGAAGAAGTTGGTGGCGGAGTATTAGGTACGGACGCCATTTGGTCGCATCGTTACTATGTAGATTCAACTACCAATGGCTATGAAATTCCTGGCCGCGGTATTAAAATATTTGGTTATACCGTTCAACCTATCGATTCTGCGGTTGGCGTATGTACTCACGAGTTCGGTCATGATTTGGGTCTACCAGATGAATATGACACCACTTACAGTGGTGATGGTTCACCTGTAGGCTCTTGGTCTTTGATGTCAGGCGGTAGCTGGAGTGGCAGTCCGGCAGGCTCCCAGCCAAGTGGCTTTAGCCCTTATGCAAAATCTTTTTTACAACAAAAGTACAAAGGTAAGTGGGTCAATGAGCAAAATGTTTCATTGGCTGATTTAACCAGTAACGGTACGGCTGTAGCGCTTAATCATGCCATTAACGCTAATGCCGTTAATCAGTTATCAATAGCGCTTCCCGCCGCGGATATTACATTTACAGCACCATTAACGGGTCAATATCAGTATTACTCAGGTCAAGGCGATTTGATCAATAATGCCATGTCATTTGATGTGACATTGCCATTAGATACGCCGTTAGCATTATCTTTCCAAGCTCACTGGGATATTGAAGACGATTATGACTATATCCAAGTCATGGTGGACAGTGTGGCGATACCTGGCGATCACACCATTACAACCAACTCTATTTATCCAACCGTTAAAAACTTTATTAGCGGTAAGTCGAGTGATATTCGTACCTCATATGGTGATGATGATTGGGTTGGGATGAGCTTCGATTTGAGTAGTTATGCGGGACGTGATGTGCAGATCAGTGTGGTATACAAAACTGATGAAGCCGTTGGTGATTACGGCATGGCGATCGATAATATTCAATTAACCAACCAAGACACTGCATTTTATAGCGATGGAGCCGAAACTGACGGAATGGCTACCTTGGCTGGTTTTAGCCGCATTCAAGATAGCTTTCCTGGTAAAGCAAGACGCTATATTGTGCAATTACGCAGTCATCAAGGTGTAGATGCGGGGCTGGTTTCTGATAATTACGAACCTGGAGTATTACTGTGGTTAGAAAACCTTAATTATACCGATAACAATGTGTCAGAACATGAAGGTGAAGGTTTGATTGGTGTAATTGATGCTGACCAAAATTTGATTGGTACTCAGTCAACCGATATTCAAATTCGCGATGCTGCATTTAGTTTATACCCTCAAAGTGCTTATTACGGTGACAGTTATTTGGGGGCGGAGTCTCTATTTGATGATAGTACTGACTACAGTGCGCCATTAAAACCACAGGCAGGTATGATATTGCCTGAACTAGGTTTTACCATGCAGGTGACGGAGCAAGCCAGCAACAGTAGTACCGCGACGGTTGAATTTGCCTTGGCTGACAGTAGCATATTACCAACCGTGACTCTTGATGCTGACATTACGGCTCAAGTTACTGGTGCTGATGTGAACTTTAGTGTGGTTGTCAGTGGCGGCAGTAATTACACTTATGCATGGTCGTTTGGGGAAGCTAATGCAATCAGTACAGATGCTGCACCAAGCTATACATATTCCGCATCAGGTGACTATAACGTCAGTGTATTAGTCACCGATGGTGCGGGTAATACGGTGACAGCGACAGAAAGCGTAAGTGTAGTTATTGCGACAACACCAACGTCTACTGAAACCTCTACTGAAACTAATGACGATAGTAGCGGAGGAAGTATAGGCTGGTTAAGTGTGCTGATGCTTGGTTTACTCGGCTATTACCGCAAACGGATTTAATACCACGGATGTAATAACAAAACGCCCATTAAAGGGCGTTTTTTTTGTTTTAGGTAAACAAGATTTTATTAACGAGATTGGATTAACTTAATACATTAGATTAGGCACTTTTATTAATATACTCGACAGCTGCAGGTAGAAATATTTCACTAACAATAAGCTGTGAGTTGTATACATTGAAGTAGCGTCTCCGGCCCCATAAGCTATGATTCACTTGCTGATTTAAGCTGTTGGCTAATGCCGCCAAACGGCCACAGGTTTCAAATTGGGCTACTTCAATGTTACCAGGAGTTATATCTGGGCTGCTAAATAACAATTCACCCAAAGGTCGAGTGCCAAGGCCGGTAAAATCGTTATGCTGGGATTGAACGCCTAAAATTGTTTGTGGGATGAGTGTACGGGCAAATACCCACGGAATACCGTCAAGGCACAATAATACTTCGCGGATCCAAACAGGATCAGTCTGGGTAGGAAATTCATCAGCTAGAGGCGCAAGTAAATGCTCACCTAACACTTTTACTTCAAAGTGTTTACAGTGTGTCTTGAGGCGCTGGGTTAAACTTCCTGTGGCTAATAACCATTCTTTTAGCGGACTATGGGGCAAAGAATCGATTTTTTGTGGCGAAAACCAATGAATTGATTCACCATAAGGAAAGCTAATACTGGTCACGTTCATCTAAAACTCGTTACAATATATCTCAACGGCAATAGTCTATCATGGCAAAGATGATCAAACACTCCTAAGGGGGTGAACTACATGGCTTATTTAATTAACGTTCCACATTAACGGAGTTTATCTCACTATGAAAAAATTGGTTTCAACGTTAGTTATGTTGTGCTGTTTCGCATTTAGTGTTTATGCAGCAGATGAGAAAGTTGAAGAGAAGCAAGTTGCAGATGAAAAAGTTGCAGAAAAACAAGTGACCGAGGATTACGCATACTATGGGTTTGAGCCAGACATTGTCACTAATTATATTTCAAACCGCAAAAAGTTAGGTTTTGTTAAGATCAGTATTGAATTGATGGTAAAAAATCCCGATGATTTGGTTATCTTAGAACACCATGATCCTTTATTACGTTCGGCGATAGTTGAAATATTAGGCAATCAATCTGAAGATAAAGTGAAATCGTTATCTGGGCGAGAAGAAATTCGCCGTGAATGTTATAAAACGCTCAATCTTCTTATGGAAAAAGAAGTAGGGCGTTCGGTTGTGGTTAACTTATTATTTACTAAGTATTTATACGATTAATGACCCGTTCAACCACCAAGCCTAGGCGAGCAAAGCATAACGTCACTAAGCGCTTGCCAAATAAATCGGCAGCCGTAAAACCTGTACTATCAAAAGCATTACATCCACGTAATGCTCATCAACAAGGTTATGACTTTGCTGCCCTCATCAGCACAATGCCTGTACTCGCGACTTTTGTACGGCCAAACCCTTATGGTAATCCATCGATTGATTTTGCTGATCCTAAAGCAGTAAAAAGCCTCAATGCGGCATTATTGTTGAGTGAGTATCATATTCGTGATTGGGATATTCCTGAAGGGTATCTATGCCCACCAGTGCCAGGGCGAGTAGACTATATACATTACATTGCTGATTTGTTGGCTGTAAAAGGTAAAGTGATTAAAGGGGCAAGTATTCGTGGATTAGATATTGGTACCGGTGCCAATGGTATTTATCCGTTGTTGGGTATCCAAACCTACGGTTGGCAGTTTGTTGCGTCAGATATTGACCCTATATCGATAGATAATGTAGCCAAAATTGCGCAGAACAATCCTAATATTGCGACTAAATTGCAGCTAAGACTACAGCATCAACCAGAACATATTTTTAAGGGAATCATTGCGCCAGATGAACGATTTGATGTCACTTTGTGTAATCCACCATTTCATCGCTCACTCGCTGAAGCATCTATGGGCTCATTGCGAAAAACCAATAACTTAGCTAAAAGTCAGCAACAAAAACATGGTCAGCAATCGAAAAAGTTGATAGCGGGTAAAACTCAACCGACACTTAATTTTGGTGGTCAAAAAGCGGAGTTATGGTGTGAAGGTGGCGAGCAACAATTTTTGGCTAACATGATCACGCAAAGCCATGAGTATGCAAACCAAGTGTTATGGTTCACCTCATTAATATCAAAGTCAGAAAACCTCAAACCTTGTTATCAATTACTTAAACAGGTGAACGCAGTTGAGGTGAAAACCATTGAGATGACTCAAGGAAATAAAGTGACCCGCATTTTAGCTTGGAGTTTTTTAACCCCAACATTGCGTCAAAAATGGGCCACATTGCGGAGTTAATCTTTTTTTACATCAAAAGTGACGGTTTCACTACCGTGGTATATCAAAAAATGTCGACCTTTAGCACGAGCGATTATCGTTATTCCCATTTTCTGAGCTAAGTCCAAACCCATTTGGGTTACACCACTGCGCGACAGTAGTACGGGTATTCCCATCTTGGCGACTTTAATGACCATTTCTGATGTAAGTCTACCCGTGGTGTAGAAAATCTTATCATGTCCCGATTGTTGATCTAACCACATATCACCTGCTAAGGTATCTACTGCATTGTGACGGCCTACATCTTCAACAAAAGCTAAGATGTTTTCGTCTTGGCATATGCCGCAACCATGGACAGCTCCTGCATTTTTGTAGGTTTCGTTGTAATCGCTTATGTTACTGAGCAAGGCATAGATGGTTGATTGCTTAAGTGATGGTGTTGGTAAATCAATATCATCTAACCCAAGTAAAAAACCTCCGTAAACCGTACCCTGACCACAACCGGATGTGACAGTTTTTTCAGATAGTTGTTGTTCAATATCCTCTGATACCTCTTTGGTAATTACCGCAGCGGAGCTGACATCCCAATCTACAATAACGGACTCTAATAGGCTTAAATCACTAATAAACCCTTGGTTTTTTAAATAACCAAGAGTCAGAGACTCTGGTTTTGCACCTAATGTCATTAACGTCACGATAGGGCGCCAATTTAAATACAAGGTTAAGGGACGTTCACAAGCAACGAATTTATCAACTACCTGACCTTGCTCGTTTATGGCTTTGACAGGAATGGTAAGTGGTACCTGAGTATTGGTTTTAACAAACTTTATCGCGTTGTGCTGCTTGGCGGTTGCAGAAACAGATTGAGTCATAAACAGCTTAGCCTCTAATAGGTATTTATTGATGGTAATAATAGGTGTGTTGAGTTACTTGATCACTTAAATAGCATAGCAATTATTATTCCCAAAATTGTAAACTACTTACCTAAGCGTGATCTGACGCAAGTCTTGTTAAACTCAGCGTTTTTGACGTGTATATATGTCCCACCTAGTATTGCACTATGGACATATTGTCCTATTCTTAATAGGTGTTTCGGGATCTAGTTCAAAGTTAGTTTTACTTTTTAGTTGGCATCAATTTTGCTGCTATTAACCATTAGAGTGTATTCCAATACACATATTCATGTCAGAGGTAAGCATCACCATGCAACATACCGACACACTTTGGCCAATGTATGTTTCACTAAAAAAAGTGCAAACCCAAGTAGGACGCTGGACTTCAGTCCGTTGGGAGCTTGACCAAATGATTCCAGCAACACAAGAGCAGCCAGAAAATTCGGTTTTAGTTCCATTGGAATTATACAAAGATCAACGTGGTAGCTATCGTATTAACCTGGATATGGATAATTCAACGCTTTTTATCGTGTGTGACGAACTGATTGATGGAACATGGGTTCCGGCAATGGTTTCTGCCGACCAACACGTTAGCGCGGGTTGTCTTGAGTCAGATACTCCAGTACTCAATATTCCAATGCCTAGCGCTATAGCTTGTTGGATCGAAGCCTTCATCACCCGCCATGGCGAGGTTGAGATTAGCGCCCATCGACGTAAACATGTTAACCGTCGTAAAAATGAAGGCCCGAGCGCAAACCGCACAGGGAAAATACAATGAATGATAAATCTGAGGGCCTTCTTAATCGTTGGGAACTTAGGCGTCAACGGGTTGCTGAAGAGGCTGAGCAAGAAGCATTGCTACAGCAAGCACAAGCACACGCTGATGAAATTAGCACTCCCACAACAGAGTCGACTCAAGACGTTAGTACAATAGACTTAAAGTCTGATGAAGCTTTAGAGTCTGAACCATTACCCGATCCAAGTACCATAGAAGTCGGCGGCAGCTTTGCTCGTTTTATGGCTAAAAGTGTTGATCCAACGACTAAAGCTGCTGCACTAAGAGCGTTATGGAAGCAGCCGCAATATGGTCACATTGATGGGCTAATCGAATATGCGCTGGATTATACCAATCAGCCGTTATTATCAGCGGATGTTTCAGCCGAACTAGCCAGTAAAGTATTTCGCTATGTTGTTGAAAAAGAACTGCCTGAGCCAGAATTAGAAGCTGACTTAGCGCCAACAGATTTAAGTTCAACGGAGTTAGCACAAGCTGAGATCGATGAGCAAACCGATTTAGAAGTAGATGAAGAGCTAAACGTGTTAGCTGATGAAAATGAACAACAGATTGTGGCGATATCGCCTGAAGAACAACCGCTTAGTCAGAATGATGACCTGATAAAGCAAGCTGCCGTCAGTGATGAGGCGAAAGCGTAATAACGACAGTCACTCATGATGTGACCTAGATAAAATCGTTATTTAAAGATTATAGAAAGAGTTATTGTCAATTAATGACGAGCAATAAGCGTGAACAGTGAACTGAGCTATCACTGTTAATGAGGTATAAAAACCGAGAATTGGGAACGCAATGAGTATCAGAAAAAACCAGCCACAGCTGAAACAAGCACGACAACAGGTGATGGCAAGTACGCAGATTTTGCAAAATTTAATACCACCCACTGTCAGCTATACGACCAAGGGACATGTGCTCATTATTGGGCCTGAAGATCTTGCGCGATTAGCGGCAGACAAATTGTCCACTATGGCAAGCCGAGTCATTTTAGCTAATGAAGCGATCACTAGCCAAGATGAAGCCCACCTTGAAGCTGTGATGAATGCGGCCACTGATGTTGAAAGTTACTACAACAAGTTGGCTAGCGTAAAAGGGTTTCTAGGACAATTTCAAGTCAAAATTGAAGGTGAAAATGGCATAGCAGACTTAAGTGTTGTTGCCATTCGTCAAGCGCATTTTGATATTGTGCTCGATTTAAGCCATAGCCCATGTATCAACCTCGAAATGCTGCCTCCAGGATATTTTTATGTTGGCCAAGACACAGCGTTACTCGCTGACGCCATTGCCAATATTCCTGATTTAATTGGTGAGTTTGATAAGCCGCGCTATGTAAGGGTGAACAGTGATATTTGTGCCCATGACAAACATGGTCTAAGCGGTTGTAACCGTTGTTTAAATTTTTGCCCTGCGGATGCCATTAGCAGCGTAGCGTATAAAATTGAAATCGATCCTTATCTTTGCCATGGTGCAGGTAGTTGTACAAATGCGTGCCCAACAGGGGCGCTAAGCTACGATTTACCTACCCCAGCATCACTGCATACCTATCTCGAAAAGTTAGTCAGTCGTTATCGCCAAGAAGCGCAAACCGCTCCAGTTATTTTATTTCATGATAACGAAGCGGGTGCCGAATTGGTTACTGAGCAGTTAAGCGGTGACGTGTTACCTGTTGCAATGGAAGAAATCACCGTAGCAAGTATTGATCATTGGTTGGCTGCACTGGCTTATGGTGCGCGTGAAATTTTAATCTTACAAACGCCTCAAACTGCACCTACATTGCTGCAAATGCTAAAAGGTGAGTCAACATTGGCGAATCGTATTCTTGACCAAATGGGCCAACCACAACGGATACGTCTTATTACCCCGTCAGAGCTAAACCAATTAGATAATAATTTAGCCGTTAGCATAGCTTGGCCAGTAATAATGCCAATGACCTTAAATGCTATCGAACCTAATACCAATGTAAAACGCAGTATTGTATTCCAAGCTATCGATCATCTTAATAGCCAGGCTGCAGCAGTCGATGATGTGTTAACAATGGCTAATATTCCATACGGTATGGTAAGCATAAACAGCGACAAGTGCACATTATGTATGTCATGTGTTGCCACTTGTCCAACCCAAGCGTTAATGGATGGCGGTGATACTCCGGCACTTAAGTTTGTTGAGCAAGATTGTGTTCAATGTGGCTTATGTGAATCTGCCTGTCCTGAAAAAGTGATTAGTTTAGTACCACAAATCAACTTTAATCAATCAGCAAGACAACAAGTCCAAATGTTAAAGGAAGAGCCTCCATTTGAATGTATTCGATGTGGTAGTGAGTTTGCGACCCAATCAATGATACATAAAATAATTGAGATGGTGGGAACACATAGCGCGTTTAGCGCCAATATTGAGCGTTTACAAATGTGTGGCGATTGCCGTGTAAAAGACATGTTTGAAGACATCCTTGACGATCCAGAAAAGCAATTGCAATAAGAGATCTGCTATGACAGAAACAGTAAGACAAATAAGTGAGAATGATCAGTTAAGAGCCGATATCTATCAATTATTAGCTGCATTACTCCGCCGTCAACCTAGTACTGAATTATTAGCTTTTTTAGCTAATTTAGAGGTAGAAGCCCAGGATGGCAATACCATGAGCCATGCATGGATTGCGTTAAAAGAGACCGCCGCAAACAGTGATACTGATACTTTAGAAGATGAATATTTTGATATATTTTTAGGTGTTGGCAGTGGTCAAATTATGCCTTATGGCAGTTGGTTTATGACCGGTTCTTTAATGGATAAGCCTTTAGCTGCCTTGCGTAGTGACCTAATGCAACTGGGTTTTGAACGTGAAGATAACGTTAAAGAACCAGAGGATCATGTCGCTGCCTTATGCGAAGTAATGGGTTGCTTGATTTTAGAGGCGCCAGGTTATCGTCAATTGGCATTTTATCAACGCCATATGGCAAGTTGGATTATACGTTTTTGTGACAATTTAGCTAAAACGCCAAGTGCCCGTTTTTACCTAAGTGTCGCGCAACTAGCTAAAGCATTTTTTATTGCTGAAGCAGATGAATTTGAACAGCTGAGTTTAGATATTCCGGTGAATTGTCCAGGCAGTGCTGACTTAGATCCGGTTGAAGACGAGATTGTACAAATTAACTAAATCGGATGATGGCTTACCAGCCTCATCTTTTTATCAACAAGGAGACAATATGAAGAAGCAAGCTTCCGACATGGGTCGTCGCCAAATGCTAAAAGCATTAGCGCTCGGCAGTGCGGCAGGTGCTGTGGCTAGTGTCAGTGCACCCGCACTTGCCCAAGTCACTAAACCGTCTACAGAAGAGCCTACGGGCAGTAATTATCGCGAAACAGAGCATATTCGTAACTACTATGCTTCGTTAACCAAATAACAGAGGAGAGTGTGTGATGCGATTAACCCGCAAAACAGACACAGCCGTCAAAGCTGAAAAGTCGAGCCTAGGCCTTAACCGACGTCAATTCCTAAAGTCTGCCAGTTTGGCAGCTGGTGGTATTGCCGCGGCTTCAATGCTTGGTGCTGGAATGATGCGTCGTGCTGAAGCCAAAGATGTACCATACGATGCGCCAACTGAAATTAAACGAACTATTTGTTCACATTGTTCAGTGGGTTGTGGTGTATATGCCGAAGTTCAAAATGGAGTATGGACAGGGCAAGAGCCTGCGTTCGATCATCCGTTTAACCAAGGTGGACATTGTGCTAAAGGTGCTGCACTACGTGAACATGGTCACGGTGAAAAACGCTTAAAGTACCCAATGAAACTAGAAGGCGGTAAGTGGAAACGTCTATCTTGGGAACAAGCTATTAATGAAGTGGGCGACAAAATGGAGTCGATTCGTCAAGAATCAGGTCCAGATTCTGTTTACTTTATGGGTAGTGCTAAGTTTTCAAACGAACAAGCTTATATGTATCGCAAATTAGCGGCAATGTGGGGCACGAACAACGTCGACCACTCTGCTCGTATTTGTCACTCTACCACGGTAGCCGGTGTTGCTAACACTTGGGGCTACGGTGCGCAAACGAACTCGTTTAACGATCTTCGTAAAACAAAATGTATATTATTTATTGGTTCTAACCCAAGTGAAGCTCATCCAGTAGCGATGCAGCACATTCTGACGGCGAAAGAACGCGGTGCCAAAATCATCGTAGTCGATCCACGCTTTACTCGTACAGCAGCTAAGTCAGATGAATATGTCCATATTCGTCCAGGTACTGACATCCCATATATTTATGGCTTGTTATGGCACATTTTCGAAAACGGCTGGGAAGATCAAACTTTCATCGACCAACGTGTATACGGCATGGAACGTATCCAAGAAGAAGTGAAAAAATATCCTCCAGAAGAAGTCGAACACATTGTTGGTGTTAAAAAAGAGCAAATGTACCGTGTGGCTAAAATGATGGCCGAAACTAAGCCTGGCACTGTTGTGTGGTGTATGGGTGGTACTCAGCATCATATTGGTAATGCCAACACACGTGCTTACTGTATTTTGCAGCTTGCTCTTGGCAACATGGGTGTCGAAGGTGGCGGAACAAACATTTTCCGTGGTCACGATAACGTACAGGGTGCTACTGACTTTGGTTTGTTATTTGATAACTTACCGGGTTACTACGGTTTAACCTCTGGCGCATGGGACCATTGGGCTAATGTATGGGATCTTGAACCAAAGTGGGTTTCCGAGCGTTTTGACCAAGGTGAATACTTAGGTCAATCACCACAAACATCAGCGGGTATTCCTTGTTCACGCTGGCACGATGGTGTGTTAGAAGACAAAACCAAAATTGCCCAAAAAGACAATATTCGTCTAGGATTCTTCTGGGGTCAGTCTGTTAACACCGAAACTCGTGGTCGTGAAGTGCGTGAAGCACTAAACAAGATGGACACAGTGGTTGTTGTTGATCCATTCCCTACTATGGCTGGTGTAATGCATCAACGCCAAGATGGTGTGTATCTATTACCTGCGGCAACTCAGTTCGAAACTTATGGTTCAGTTTCAGCTTCTAACCGTTCGTTACAGTGGCGTACACAAGTTATCGAACCATTATTTGAGTCATTACCTGATCACATCATCATGTATAAACTGGCCAAAAAATGGGGCGTAGCTGACCAATTCTGTAAGCATATTAAAGTTAATGGTGAAGAGCCATTGATTGAAGATATCACTCGCGAGTTTAACTCAGGTATGTGGACTATTGGTTACACAGGTCAAAGCCCAGAGCGTTTGAAAATGCACCAAGAAAACTGGGGCACATTCGACGTTAACTCACTTGAAGCACCCGGCGGCCCAGCTAAAGGCGAAACCTATGGTTTACCTTGGCCATGTTGGGGCACCCCAGAAATGAAACATCCAGGTACGCAAATTTTGTATCGTACTGGACGTGAAGTTAAAGATGGTGGTGGTAACTTCCGTGCACGCTATGGTGTTGAACATAATGGTACTAACATTCTTGCTGAAGGTTCTTTCTCAAAAGGGTCTGAAATTCAAGATGGTTACCCAGAGTTTACCGCTGACATGCTTAAACAGCTTGGCTGGTGGGACGACCTAACAGCAGAAGAGAAAGTTAAAGCTGAAGGCAAAAACTGGAAAACAGATATTTCTGGCGGTATTCAACGTGTGGCTATCAAGCATGGTTGTATTCCTTACGGTAACGCTAAAGCGCGTTGTGTTGTTTGGAACTTCCCTGATGATATTCCATTACACCGCGAACCGTTATATACCCCTCGTCGTGACTTAGTGGCTAAATACCCAACTTATGAAGACCGTATGGTGGCTCGTCTACCAACACTTTATAAGACTATTCAAGACAAGGACTTTGCTACCGACTACCCATTAGCGGTAACAACCGGACGTTTGGTTGAATACGAAGGTGGTGGTGAAGAAAGCCGTTGTAACCCATGGCTTGCTGAATTACAGCAAGAAATGTTTATCGAGATCAACCCAGCAGATGCTGCAGATCGCGGTTTACGTGATGGTGATGACGTGTTTGTTCACAGTCCAGAAGGTGCCAAAATTACTGTTAAGGCGATGGTAACACCGCGTGTTATTGCGGGTGAATGTTTTATGCCATACCACTTTGCTGGTGTATTTGAAGGCGAGAGTTTAGCCAAAAACTACCCCGAAGGTACAGTGCCTTACGTGATTGGCGAAGCTGCCAATACTGTCATGACTTATGGTTATGACGTCGTAACGCAAATGCAAGAAACCAAAGCCAGCTTATGTCAGATAAGCAAAGCCTAATAACACTTGATGAGGAGATAAGCCATCATGGCAGTCATGAAATTTCTGTGTGACACCAAACGCTGCATCGAGTGTAACGGTTGCGTCACAGCTTGTAAAAACGAAAACGACTCTGCTTTAGAGTGGGGAATTCAACGTCGCCGCGTGGTGACACTTAACGACGGCGTTCCTGGAGAAGCGTCAATCTCAGTCGCATGTATGCATTGTACCGATGCACCATGTATGGCTGTATGCCCGGCCGATTGTTTCTACCGTACAGAAGACGGCATCGTACTCCACAACAAAGATACGTGTATCGGTTGTGGTTACTGTTTCTATGCTTGCCCATTTGGTGCACCGCAGTTCCCTAAAAAGACTGCATTTGGTAGCCGTGGCAAAATGGATAAATGTACGTTCTGTGCTGGTGGCCCAGAAGAAGATCATTCTGAAGCTGAGCGTCTAAAATATGGTTCAAACCGTATTGCAGAAGGCAAGTTACCAATGTGTGCTGAACTTTGTTCAACTAAAGCATTGTTGGCTGGTGATGCAGGCATAGTGTCTGACATTTATCGTCAGCGTATGGCAGCACGTGGTAATCCAAATACTATTTGGGGCTACAATCCTAAAACAGGCGAGTTGATCTAATCAGAGCATAGGCTGCGACGTGTTCGCAGCCGTATTAAGGAGTGACAATGTTAACTTTAACGTTAAACAAATCACTGCGCAGGATATTTGCTCTGTTGGTTCTGTGTATGGGATTGGGGTTGGTTACATCGCCGGTGTATGCCGCTGATGAACAATCAAGCCAGCAACAAGCAACGTCAAAAACCAGTGATGCAGATCTCTGGCGCGCAGTAAAAGCTGGCGAACCTGGTTACAGTACAGACAAAGGCCTTGATGCTGATGTGCTGATTAATGTAGCGGGTAATGAAGGCAAAATATTGCGAAATACTTATCTAAAACCCGCACTTGGCTTAGCTTTTGTCGGTGTTTTTGCCGCCTTTTTAGTGTTTTACTTTGTGAATGGTCCAGCTACATTAAGTAAAGGCTTTTCGGGTAAATTGGTATTTCGTTGGAGCAAAGTTGATCTTTGGATACATTGGATTATGGCCGTATCGTGCCTAATCATGATGCTAACCGGTTTGGTCATTATGCTCGGGCGCCATTTCTTAGCTCCCTATGTCGGTGACGGTATTTGGGCGGGAACAATCGCGTTCTGCAAGTTTGTACATGACTGGTCTAGTCCCATTTTTATGGTGTCTTGGCTAGTCTGTATAATCAAGTGGATGCCATTACAAACCGTTAAGTTGTACGATTTAAAATGGTTTTTAGTGGTCGGTGGCTACATTAACTTTGGTCCGTTTAAAGGCAAACACCCAGACAGTGGTTTTGCTAATGCGGGTGAAAAAATGTGGTTCTGGAGCTTGGCCATTTTCGGTCTTTGCATCAGTGTATCTGGGATAATGTTAGTCTTCCCAATGCTCGATTTAACACGTGAGCTGTCAATGATCGCACTTCTTGTGCATGGTGTAAGCGCAGTGATTATCGTCGCGTTTACCATAGTGCATATATGGATGGCGACAGTACTCAGTGAAGGTGGTATGGAGTGTATGGTTTCTGGCTATTGTGACGAAAACTGGGCTTCGCAGCACCACAACTTGTGGTACGACGAAATCAAGGCCAATGGCACATTAAAATACAAAGAGTAAACCTGTAACGCGGGTGTGAACACACTCGTTATGGCAGAAATAAAACACCTTGTTAGGTCACTGACAAGGTGTTTTTTTATTGGTTTTTAATATACCTATAATTCAATATCGCTGATAAATGTATGTGCAGGGATAATTAATACCAATCCGCATTAGAATTTGCTCTTTTAACGAAAATTATCAGTGAGGTATTCGAGGCAGCCTTTTGAAGACATAGTCGTTCTCGGCAACTGCTCCTGCGTTGCTCTACCTCCTGCATCCATGCAGTCGTACGTTAAGAAAGGCTAACAAAGAAGACCACTCTGATAAATTCGCCCTTCGGGGCTGTGTCACAACCCCCATTACTGCTTCAAATGACTTTGATGTAGAAGACTACACCTACAGTCATTTTCATTGTATTGGGCCTAGTGACGCAGCCTAAAATAGATCATATTCTAATAAGGATTGGTATAAGTCTATCGCTATAACCTTTAAAAGGCGATATGTTGCTGATGATAAAAATAGGTGGATATGTTACTTGCGACTATCGTTTTAGAATGGGCTTTTAATGAGTAAAATGGCTTTAAGATGGCGTTAAAGTGGCACAAAAGGTAGGTAATAATGACAGCTAAAAATAATGATGATATACCCGATGATGATATCATTGAGTACGATATGTCACAGCGAGGCAATCAAGTTGATGATCCACTCGCGACAGTTAAAACTATGCGTTTAGAGCAATTGGCTGTTTGTCGCCTAAAAGCCGAGAAAGAAATGCAAGTTATGGAATGCAATGCGAAAAAGAACAAAGCTGAAGTCGAAGAATAAGGAACGGTAACTCATTTTATACTTTGACTAAAAAGTATTGAGGCGTCACTAAACAATGAACATTAGTCTAAGCTTTATTGTCGGTAATGATGATTAGAATTGGTTTCTTAGGTTTAGTCTGTGGTTTCACTGTCTCTATTGATATGTTGTTCTAGTAAGTTATTGATGTTATTTGTTAGATTTCTCACTGTCTAAGGTGCTTAACGACCACCAATTTAACAACTACTTGGAAGTGTTGCTGACGTTATGCTAGAGATTAAATATTCCATTGGTGAATTAACAACCTTGATGCTTGTGGTGGAAGAACATCAATTTTATCTCATTGCTCAAGAATGGATAAAGGCTGTCGATCTGAAGATTGGTGACAAAATACTGGCCTGTAGTGATGCTATCGCTAAAATAGAAAACATAAACAAAGTTGATCATTCACGCCATAATCACGATTTAAAAATAAGCCACAATCATAATTATTTTGTCACCACTAGCCGTCCTACATTTCATGACATCCTGTGTGACAGAGCCCCAACAGATCAGCTTGAACTCATAGCGTATGAATTGGCAAATAGGCCCTCTAAGTTTCCTGATGGAAAATCAACGGGTTACCATAGTGGACCTTGGGTGGCGGCCAAATATGTACATTCCGATCCCAGTAAACAAGTCATAGGCTGGGGCCGTGCAAATGACAATATGTGTGCTGAAGATGCAGCAGTAACTGATTTAAGGAATAAATTAGCCGATGTTATTGAATTACATCAAGGTAATGTTGTGATTTCACATGCCTATTTGAGGAAGTATACAAAAAAAGGTCGCTTTGTGAATAAGATGAGCCCTTGTATTCACTGTCGTGATAATTATGGCCGCGCGCTAAATGACGCAACAGAAGGTGTGAGTGATTTAACTAAAAATGGTCGTGGGTATTTACCTCCTATCGATAAATAATACCAAGCTATTTTTTATCTATCATTTCGTTACTTGAAATCATTTCTTGTTTAATAGTCAGTTTCCTCAGCCGTTTTACATCAACCACACACCTAATATTTCGAGATCGAAAGTCTATTTATAGATAAAAAAACCTTCACTTTTTGCATATAAATTATCATTAAAAGGCATTGTGATAAATGTTGAAACAAACGATGTTATTTCATTAGGACATTGGACAGCTTAGTAGGAATATACTCGAGTAAACGCTTCCAGTTTATTTGCCACACGTGGCATTTTGTTTAAAATTGATTTTAGTTTTGTCTGCTAGATGTAAAATAACTCAGGTGCGTTGCTTCACCACTAAGGGGTTTAGTTGAATATTTCAGAATCACATAAAAAAGAGCTTTTAGTTGCCAAATCACTATTAGAAAACCCTGGACTCGCGGTAAAAATGACTAATCTTATAGGGACTCCTATTGAAAAAGGCTTAGCGTTACTACCTGATAACTGGAATAAAAATATCGCGAAAGTGACCGAGAAATCGCTAATTAAAGCGTCAGAAGCGGCGATATTTACTATGAAAGATATTCCAGGAGAAGAGTCGTCTAATCTTTGGCACAAATTAGGCGTCGCGGTGAGTGGTGGTGTCGGTGGTTTCTTTGGCTTGGCTGCAATAGCGGTTGAACTTCCTATTTCAACATCAATTATGCTGCGCTCGATCGCTGATATTGCTCGTAGTGAAGGCGAATTGATTACCACACTGGAAACCAAAATGGCTTGTTTAGAGGTGTTTGCTTTAGGAGGCGAAAGTGATTTAGATGATGGTAGTGAATCTGGATATTTTGCAGTAAGAGCAGCATTGGCAAAATCAGTCTCAGAAGCGACTGAATTTATGGTAAAAAAAGGTATGACAGATGAAGCCGCACCTATTTTAGTTAAGTTAATTACTAAAATTGCAGAAAAATTTGGTATTCAAGTGACCCAAAAAGCCGCTGCACAAGCCGTACCGGCTGTCGGTGCCGCGGGTGGTGCAATCATTAATACTTTATTTATTGATCACTTCCAAGACATGGCGAGAGGGCATTTTATGGTACGAAAATTAGAGCGTATTTATGGATATGATACCGTAAGGGACGCTTACAATTCGTTACCTAAAAAAGGTAATAAATAACCTAGGAATGGGATATAAAGTTCTTTGCTCCGTTAATGGTGTCGCACTGATTTACTCTAAACTCGCAATAGCCCGTCAATGTGCCATTTAGCAAATCCAATGACAAGCTTGATATGAATTAGCTTAAAGATTCTGATTTGGATTTTGATTTGCTTATCCCATCTATGACACCTAGGTTAATGTTAAATAACCATGCTGCCATAGTATATTACCGACTATTAATATAGTATTTTCAAGCATCATAGTGGCTTACCGATCCTGTTGAATTGATGATATAAGCCGTCTATTGTTTAAGTCAGGTTAAAGACCGAAAAGGATAATAATATGACACAAAATGGACCTGACCAGGCCGACAAAACCAAGCCGTCCAACAATGGTAATGAACAGTCTAGCAATAAGGTTGAAATGCGTGAGGCGCGGGAGAATGAGCCAACGCCAACAGAGATAGCGCTGACAGGTTCGGAACGTGATGCGGTAATCGAGCACGGTAGTCTGTCATCACTTACTGTTTATTCAATTATTCTGCGTGAAGGCCTGGAAGAATTGGAACGACCGCTGATGTCTTTGTGGTGGTCTGGGATTGCTGCTGGTATCGGTATTTCATCGTCGGTTTTGGCTGAAGGTATCATTCGCAGCAATATAGGCTCCGAACACCCGTATTTGTCGATTATTGAAAGCCTTGGTTACACTTTCGGTTTCGTGCTGGTCATTCTAGCAAGACTGCAACTTTTTACTGAAAATACCATAACCGTCGTGCTGCCACTGTTAGCTAATACCACCCAACGTCGTCTTGTTTGTACCGCCCGCCTGTGGGCCATAGTGCTAGGTGCTAATTTTGTTGGTACATTTCTCACGGCGGCTATTTTCGTTCACGGTGGCATACTGACAGAAGAGATCCTGAGCGCTATTTTGCAGATATCACGGCATGTTGCAGAGTTAACGCCTTCAGAGACATTAATGCGTGGCATACCAGCCGGATTTTTTATTGCTTCTTTGGTGTGGATGTTGCCCTCGGCAAAAGGCTCTGAGGTACTCGTTATCATTATGTTTACATGGCTAATCGCAGCGGGAGAGTTTACCCATGTTATTGCTGGCTCCAATGAGATATTTAGCCTTGTGCTCAATGGGGAAATGAATTTTATCACTGCGCTGTCACACCATATTGGACCAATGTTAATAGGGAATATTATTGGCGGCACAGGATTGTTTGCGATGTTAGCCTACGGTCAAATTAAGCAAGAAATGTAGATTTAATATCAAATTGGCTATCATGGTTCATTTGTGGCTGTTTTTCGATTGATTTAAGAGAGATTAATATGAAGAAATTTTGTGTTGTATTATTTGCCCTATTTGCTGTGGTAACACAGGCATATGCGGCAAATTCTGTTAAGTATAATAAAGAGTTGGATGGGTTTGATTATCCATTTGATGTTAAGACATTTAATTTTAATTCTCAAGATAAAGATTTAAAAATGCGCTACATGGATGTGGGCGATAAACGCGCAGAAAAAGTCATCGTGTTATTACATGGCAAAAATTTTTCAGGCTACTATTGGGACCGCGTGGCAAACGACCTGCTAAAAAGAAACTACCGAGTCATTATTCCAGATCAAATCGGCTTTGGTAAATCTTCAAAACCTGAGGCTTATCAGTATAGTTTCGGCCAATTAGCCTTAAATACCAAGTTATTATTGGACAGTTTAGATATCAAAAAATTTGATCTTGTTGGTCACTCAATGGGTGGCATGTTAGCGACTACATTTACGGCTAACTATACTAATGCCGTGAATAAATTGATTCTGATTAACCCTATTGGTTTAGAAGATTACGGCAAATATGTGCAGTTTAAAGATGTTAACTTTTTTTATAAAAATGAGCTCGCTAAAACACTCGACAAAGCGAGAAACTATCAGAAGAAAAATTATTATGATGGCAAGTGGTCAAGCGAATACGAGAAACTTTTAGTGCCTTTGAAAGGCATGCTTGCTGGTGATGATTGGAAGATCGTAGCTTGGAATAATGCATTAACTTATGGTCCGATTTTCTCAGAAAACATTGTCGATAGGTTTTCACAAATTAACAATGAAACTGTGCTGATTATAGGCACCAGAGATAAAACCGGCCCAGGTAGAGGATGGTTAAAAGAAGGTGTAACCAGACAATTAGGCGAATATCAAAAACTCGGCGTTAATGCTCATAATTTGATTAAAGGCTCAGTGCTTATTGAGTTGCCAGGATTAGGTCACATGCCGCAATTTGAAGACTATGATGCTTTTATAAAAGCATTCCATCAGGCGCTTGATAAATAATAAATACCCAAACAGATTATCTGTAGCTTGTTGGCCAGTGAGTGTTTTATTTTATTCATTGCCTCTTAACCAGATGACAGCGAGAAATATAAATACTTACCGACGCCTTTAACGTTAGAACTGCACTCCAAGGTTATTCCTCGGGGTGTTTTTTATGTCAGGTATAAAATAAACACAACATTAATAAAATCGATAAGTCAGATTCAACGGCCTCTCTACATCTTAAATTAACCAATACCCATTACATTCATTATTTGTTCAGTAAGAGCACATTACGCATGTTGCTTAAGGTGAATTAATATCGAAATGGTGGTTGCCATCTTAATGAATTCAATGCTGCAGTGGAATGCATAAATCGATTCTGTTGCACGTGCCAAAATCAAGTTATTTAGCGCTAAAGCTATCGACTTAGGGTAAGTCTATACACCAAATATAAACCAACTTAAGTGTCATTACTGAACAAAACGTTGTCTTAAAAGCTTGCCTTTGATTAACCCTATTTGATTTCCCGCTGTTTGATGAAGAAATTCGTTAGCTGGATTGGTGATCTTGGTTGGTTTCAAACCATCCCCAGTGTGATCTAACTGACATTTCTAGATTTTTTATTAATTAACTACTGAGTTTCTAATGTAGATCAAATAAACAAATCTCCATTGTTTCTACTATGGCTCCGAAAATAATCACTACCTACTATGAAGTAGTATTTATTCAATATTATACAACAAGAATGCAACCTCTATGAGGTGCGGCAGAAGACAATCGTTTTCGATGGGAGATTAAATGAGTAAGCAACAACCTGATTTAAATCGTAGATCTTTGCTGAAAGCTATCACTCTTGGTGGTACAGCAAGTGTCGCGATTGCCGTGACAGGCATTAAGGTTGCCCAAGCAACTGAAAAAAGTGCTAGCACTTCGCACACTAATGGCTATCAAGAAACGGCCCACATCAACAGTTATTACGATAGCTTACGCGGCTAGTTTAGGAGAATTTAAGCGATGAAATTAACTCGCAAGTCAATCACGGCTCCTACCAATGAAGCTTCAAGTAAGCTTGGTATTAATCGTCGTCAATTTATAAAACAAATGGGTATTGCTACCGGTGGTATTGCGGCTGCATCAATGATGGGCACAGGCATGATCCGTCGTGCTGAAGCGAAAGATGTACCCTACGATGCACCAACAGAAATCAAGCGCACTATATGTAGTGCTTGTGCGGTAGGGTGTGGTTTATACGCTGAAGTACAAAATGGCGTGTGGACAGGCCAAGAACCTGCATTCGACCATCCATTCAATGCTGGCGGACATTGTGCCAAAGGTGCTGCATTACGCGAACATGGCCATGGCGAAAAACGCGTTAAATACCCAATGAAATTGGTTGGCGGCAAGTGGAAAAAAATATCTTGGGAGCAAGCTTTTAACGAAGTGGGTGACAAGATGTTGGATATTCGTAAAGAGTCTGGTCCTGATTCAATTTACTTTATGGGTAGTGCTAAGTTTTCGAACGAAGGCTGCTATATGTATCGCAAATTTGCAGCAATGTGGGGTACGAACAATATCGACCACTGTGCGCGTATTTGTCACTCTACCACGGTAGCCGGTGTTGCTAACACTTGGGGCTACGGTGCGCAAACCAACTCTTTCAATGATATTCAAAACGCCAATGCAATCTTTTTTATCGGTTCTAATCCTGCCGAGGCGCATCCAGTTGCAATGCAACATATCTTGATCGCGAAAGAGAAAAACAACGCTAAAATAATTGTTGTAGATCCACGCTTTACTCGTACTGCTGCACATGCAGACTTACATTGTGGCCTACGTCCTGGTACTGACATCCCGTTTATTTACGGTATGTTATGGCACATCTTTGAAAACGGTTGGGAAGATAAAACCTTTATCCAAGAACGTGTTTTCGAAATGGAATCTATTCGTGCAGAAGCCAAGAAGTTCCCACCAAAAGAAGTAGCCAGTATCACAGGTTGTAGCGAAGAAGAGGTTTACCAAGCTGCGAAACTGATGGCCGATAACCGTCCAGGTACTGTTATTTGGTGTATGGGTGGTACTCAGCATCACGTCGGTAATGCTAACACTCGCGCTTATTGTATTTTACAACTTGCACTTGGCAACATGGGTGTATCAGGTGGTGGTACTAACATTTTCCGTGGTCACGATAATGTGCAGGGTGCGACTGACTTAGGTTTATTATTCGATAATTTACCAGGTTATTACGGGTTAACTTCTGGAGCATGGGCACATTGGACCAATGTTTGGAGCCTAGATTTAGATTGGGTTAAATCACGCTTTGATCAAAACGAATATTTAGGCAGTTTGCCAATCAACACTCCGGGTATTCCATGTTCTCGCTGGCATGATGGTGTGTTAGAAAGCGCTGAGAATTTAACTCAAAAAGACAATATTCGTATGGGTTTCTTCTGGGGACAGTCAGTTAACACCGAAACCCGCCAGAATGATGTTCGTGATGCACTAGACAAGATGGACACTGTGGTTGTAGTTGATCCATTCCCAACCATGGCAGCCGTTATGCACCGTCGTACAGATGGCGTGTACTTGTTACCTGCAACGACTCAATACGAAACAGAGGGTTCAGTCTCTAACTCTGGTCGTAGCCAACAATGGCGTGAAAAAGTGATCGAGCCATTATTTGAATCGAAAACTGACCTTGAAATTATGTACCGCTTATCGCAAAAGCTTGGCTTTGATAAAGAGTACACCAAGCGTATCGCTAAAGATGCCAATGACATGCTAGTGATAGAAGACGTGACTCGCGAAATTAACCGCGGTATGTGGACTATTGGTATGACAGGCCAAAGCCCTGAGCGTATTAAACTGCACACCCAAAACTGGGGATTATTCAGCAATAAAACGTTGGAAGCTCCTGGTGGCGAAGTTAAAGGTGAAACTTATGGTTTGCCTTGGCCATGTTGGGGTACGCCAGAACAGAAACACCCAGGTACACAAATTCTGTATGACACAAGTAAACATGTGTCAAAGGGTGGTGGTAACTTCCGTGCCCGTTTCGGCGTTGAATACCAAGGCGAGAATCTGTTAGCAGACGGCAGCTTTTCTAAAGGTGCTGAAATTGAAGATGGTTATCCAGAGTTCACTGCAGACATGCTTAAGCAGCTTGGCTGGTGGGATGATTTAACGGCCGAAGAGAAACAACACGCTGAAGGTAATAACTGGAAAACCGATATTTCTGGCGGTATACAGCGTGTCGCTGTTAAACATGGTTGTACTCCTTACGGTAATGCTAAAGCACGTTGTATCGTGTGGAATTTCCCTGATCAGGTGCCTATTCACCGCGAACCACTGTATACACCACGTCGTGACTTAGTGAGTAAATATCCAACTTACGATGATATGCGAGTTTATCGTTTACCAACTTTATATAAAACAATTCAACAGCATGATAGTTCAGTTAAATATCCATTAATACTGACATCTGGTCGTTTGGTTGAATATGAAGGTGGTGGTGAAGAGTCGCGTTCTAACCCTTGGCTTGCAGAACTACAGCAAGAAATGTTTGTTGAAATGAACCCTGCAGATGCTGCTGATCGCGGTTTGCGTGATGGTGACTCAATATGGTTAGAAGGTGCTGAAGGCGGACGCATTAAGATTAAGGCGATGGTAACTCCACGCGTTAAGCCTGGTGTGACTTGGATGCCATATCACTTTGCTGGCGTAATGCACGGCGAAAGTTTAGCGGCTAATTACCCTGAAGGCACAGTGCCTTTCGTTATCGGTGAATCAGCGAACACTGCAATGACTTATGGTTATGACCCTGTGACTCAAATGCAGGAAACCAAGGCGTCGCTTTGTCAGATTGAAAAAGCGTAATTGCAGTTAAGCGAGGAGAATTGCCAAAATGGCTACAATGAAATTTCTATGTGATACCAAGCGCTGCATCGAATGTAATGGCTGTGTCACCGCATGTAAAAACGAAAACGACTCTGCTTTAGAGTGGGGTATTCAACGTCGCCGCGTGGTGACATTAAACGATGGTGTTCCTGGTGAAGCGTCAATTTCAGTCGCATGTATGCATTGTTCTGATGCTCCATGTATGGCTGTATGTCCGGCCGATTGTTTCTACCGTACCGAAGACGGCATAGTGCTACACAACAAAGATACCTGTATTGGTTGTGGCTACTGTTTTTATGCTTGTCCATTTGGTGCACCACAGTTCCCTAAAAAGACTGCATTTGGTAGTCGCGGAAAAATGGATAAATGTACTTTCTGTGCTGGTGGCCCAGAAGAAGATCATTCTGAAGCTGAGCGCCAAAAATACGGTTCTAACCGTATTGCGGAAGGTAAATTACCAATGTGTGCCGAGTTGTGTGCGACTAAAGCATTGCTTGCGGGCGACGCCAATATCGTGTCTGACATTTATCGTCAGCGCATGGCTACACGTGGTAATCCAAATGCCATTTGGGGTTATGATCCTAAAACGGGTGAATCAGTCTAATTAGAGCATGGGCTGCGACTTTGTTCGCAGCCATATAAAGGAGTGACAATGTTAACTTTAACGTTAAACAAATCATTGCGCAGAATATTTGCTCTATTAGTTCTGTGTATGGGATTGGGATTTGCTACATCGTCGGTGTATGCCGCCGATGAAAAATCAAGTCAAGAACAAGCAAGGTCGATGACTGGAGATGCAGATCTCTGGCGTGACATAAAAGCGGGTAAAGCTGGCTATAGTACATATAAAGGCGTAGACGCAGGTGTGTTGGTAAACGTTGCAGGTAACGAAGGTAAAGAATTACGAAATACTTACCTTAAGCCTGTATTCGCTTTCGCTTTTGTCGGCGTTTTTGCCGCTTTTCTCGTGTTTTACTTTGTGAATGGCCCAGCTACGCTGAGTAAAGGCTTTTCGGGTAAATTGGTATTTCGTTGGAGCAAAGCTGATCTGTGGATACATTGGATTCTGGCCATATCGTGCTTAGTTTTGATGTTAACCGGTTTAGTCATTATGCTTGGACGGCATTTTATCGCCCCTTATGTCGGAGACGGTATTTGGGCGGCAACAATTGCATTCAGCAAGTTTAGCCATGATTGGTCAGGCCCTATATTTATGGTGTCTTGGTTAGTGTGTGTTATTAAGTGGATGCCGTTACAAACTATTAAACTGTATGATTTAAAATGGTTTTTAGTGGTTGGTGGTTACATTAACTTTGGTCCGTTTAAAGGCAAACACCCAGACAGTGGTTTTGCCAATGCGGGTGAAAAAATGTGGTTCTGGAGTTTAACTATTTTTGGTTTTTGCATCAGTGTCACTGGGGTTATGTTAGTTTTCCCTATGCTTGATTTACCTCGCATTTGGTCAATGCTCGCTCTGCTTATACATGGTGTTAGCGCAGTGGTTATTGTCGCGTTTACCATAGTGCATATTTGGATGGCAACTGTACTCAGCGAAGGCGGTATGGAATGTATGGTTTCAGGTTATTGCGACGAAAACTGGGCTTCACAGCATCACAACTTGTGGTACGACGAAATCAAAGCTAATGGTACGTTAAAATACAAAGAATAAACGGGTAAAACGAGTGTAAACACACTTGTTAACTGCATAAATAAAACACCTTGTTAGGTCACTAACAAGGTGTTTTTTTTATTGAAAATAATGCAAAGTAATTAAAACGTGTAATGGGTGGTTTTATGAAATATAAATGCGATCTTGGAACGATATCAGACATTGTATCTGTATTGGCGCAAGTACCTGAATTTGGTCCTGAAATCTCTGCAGACATCATTGAAAAGAGACTGGCAGAGAAAAAACATCTCATTTTAATTGCTCGGTACCATAACGTTCCTGTTGGTTTTAAATTGGGTTACGAGTTAACTGATGGTCTGTTTTACAGTTGGTTAGGCGGTGTTGCACCTGAACATCGAAAAATGAAAGTGGCTTCTCAACTGCGTTTACTTCAGGAATCATGGGCAATTGAAAATGGTTTTAACACTATTAGGGTTAAATCTATGAATCAGTTTCCGGCTATGCTGCAAATGCTTATTGCGAGTGGTTATCAAATTTGTGGATATGAAAATAATGGCTCGATTACGAGTAGTAAAATTGAATTTATAAAATGCTTATCATCACAACAACCAGAGTAAAATATATTGTCGTTTGAATGTCTTTATTGCTTAACTGCTATCGAGATTGTGGATGATAATAATTACTGCAGGGATTCACTTGTCTCAGGTAGAATGCCTCCTCTTGTATTTTCATTTTTGGATATATTTTAATGCAAATCAATCGCGGACTGCTAACGGCTGTAGGTTGTGTTTTATTGGCTATGATCACCATACAGTCTGGTGCATCTTTAGCTAAGCAACTTTTCCCTATCGTTGGGCCTGAAGGCACAACAGCTTTGCGTTTAGGTTTTGCTGCAGCTGTTTTGTGGTTAGTGTTCCGTCCTTGGCGTGCACTACCTCAGGGCCGAGATTGGCAAAGCATTATTATTTATGGTTTGTGCCTTGGTGGAATGAATATCTTATTTTATCTTGCGATTGAGCGTATTCCGTTAGGCATTGCTGTCGCGCTTGAGTTTACCGGCCCTCTGGCGGTAGCCTTATTTAGCTCAAAGCGCAAAAGCGATTTGTTTTGGGTGGCATGCGCCATCGCTGGAATTTTACTTTTACTGCCTAACTTATCTAGTGCGCAAGGTCTTGACCTTAGTGGTGCGTTAATGGCGTTAGGCGCTGGGGGGTGTTGGGCTGGCTATATTTTGTTTGGTACCCGTACTGGCAAGCAAGGATCGGGTGGTATTACCGTTGCTTTAGGCATGACTGTGGCCGCCATAGTGCTGGTACCTGTAGGTGCTATGAGCCAGGGATTAGCGTTAATTAGCTGGGAAGTATTACCTCTTGGATTATTGGTTGGTGTGTTATCCAGTGCCTTACCTTATTCTTTGGAAATGGTGGCCCTAAGAAATATGCCAACACAGGCTTTTAGTGTGCTAATGAGTTTAGAGCCCGCGATAGCCGCATTAGCTGGCTTTATTATATTGAGTGAACAACTGACTTTATTGCAGTGGTCTGCCATCGGGTTGGTTATTATCGCATCTATAGGCAGCAGCTTTACCCCTAAAAAAGCCATTGAGATGAGCGTGTAATATTAGCGATTAATTTCTTGTCTATCTTTAGTTTCTAATCAATAGATCACACTTTCATTTTTTACTTTTGCTTATCACTATTTAGTCTTTATACTGCGCGACTGTTTTGTCTGCGTAGAAAGTAAAAATGAAAAGTTGGATATTTTTAAGTGTGGCTATCTTAACTGAAGTTTTGGCCACTTCAGCGCTTAAAGCAAGCGATGGATTTTCAAAATTAGCACCTTCAATTGTGGTGGTGGTTGGCTATGTATTATCTTTTTACTTTCTATCGTTAGCGTTAAAAAGTATTCCTGTTGGTATCGCTTATGCCACTTGGGCTGGGCTTGGAATTGTATTAATCACAGTTATCGCTTGGGTGATGTATGGACAAAAATTAGATGTAGGTGCACTGGTGGGGATGACGTTAATTCTCGCTGGTGTAGTGGTAATGAACCTATTCTCAAGCGTTACTCCGCATTAATCGGTAATCATTAACTAGACTCCTTATTATCGCTCCTTTGTTTAGTTTCTTTATCTTTATATGGCATTCATTCTTCATATAGGATGCTAATGCGCCACCCGTTTAGGGCAACAAAAAGGGCTTAACAATGATAGTCATTGTTAAGCCCTTTTTAGTTTGAAATATAGCAACTTAATCCCAAACAAATAATGAGTTCATTGTTTGGGTTATAAGCACTATTACCACGCCATGTCTAAAATCTTGCGGCTGGTGGCCAAGTCTACTTTGCCACTTTCAGATAATGCGGTCATACCATGTGCTTCTAAAGCATCGACTACTAGACCTAGTTGATCTTGCGTTACACCGTGATCGCGTAAACGTACAGGTAAGCCTACTTGCTTGAAGAAAGCTTCAGTTTTGTCAATGGCTTGATCTACACGACTGTCTTCGTCACCTTCTGTGATATCCCAAACACGTGCTGCGTATTGTACTAATTTAGCGTGTTTTTGCTCTTTCAACACACGCCATAGCGATGGTAATACTACGGCTAAGGTTTGTGCGTGGTCGATATGGAATAGTGCGGTTAGCTCATGTCCAATCATGTGAGTTGACCAATCTAATGGCACACCTGTACCTATCATGCCGTTTAGGGCAGATGTAGCGCTCCACATTAAGTTAGCGCGGGCATCGTAGTTAGTTGGCTCTTCAACAGTGATAGGGCCAATTTCGATTAAGGTGCGCATAATGCCTTCTGCCATGCGATCTTGTACGCGGGCATCAACAGGATACGTTGCATATTGCTCAAGCACATGCACAAACGCATCGACAACACCGTTGGCGACTTGAATTTTTGGCAAGCTGAAGGTTAATTCAGGATCAAGCATGGCAAATGTTGGGTACACACATGGGTGGTTTACTGGATACTTACCGCCTTGATAACTGACGACTGCAAAGGCGTTCATTTCTGAACCCGTAGCCGGTAGGGTAGCAATAACGCCAAGTGGAATAACCTTGTCATTAGCCACTGGAACCGGTGTAAAGCCGTGATGTAATAGACTTGCTGTGTCGCCATCAAACTGAGTCGCCAGTGCGATAAACTTAGTGCCGTCCATAACCGAACCACCACCAACAGCCAGTAAGAAGTCGATTTTTTCTTTACGGGCAACGTCTACAGCTTGCAACAGTGTTTCGTATTTAGGGTTGGCTTCAATGCCACCAAATTCAAATACTGTACGATTACCTAATGCGGCTTTCACTTTATCGAGTGTACCGAAACGTTTCACGCTACCGCCACCGTAAGTGATTAATACTCGCGCATTGGCTGGAACAAGTTGGTCTAACTCTGCAATACGGTCTTTACCGAAAACAACATGAGTAGGGTTACGATAATCAAAATTAAGCATAATTGGTGCCTTTTGGTTTAGCGGTGAAACAAATAATTGGCTGATGTTTGTATATAAAGAGTACATGTACAACTTGTTGATGTATGGATTTCTTATACATAACAGCAAGGATAAATCATGTGGCTATGATAGCCCTTTGAGTCAAAATAAACATACACAGAACTATCGCGTTCATGCCTATTCCTCTCTTTATTGTATAAATATGATGGTTTTTTGATAAATTTAATACCTTTTACTGCTTTTTTGCTAGTATCGGTTTCATGATTTTTTCTGAGGCGAAGGATATGAGTGAGATAGCAACATTAATGGCACAGCTAGCCCCAAAAGAAGGGGTCAATGATACTCATTTATCTGGCGTGCATGTGTTTCGCAGTTCACAATATGGCGCACGCGGGCCATTGTGCTATTCACAGGGAGTGCTTATTGTTGGCCAAGGTAAAAAGCGGGTTTATGTAGACAATCAAACTTTCGACTATGACCGCCAGCGCTCATTAGTGATGACAGTCCCATTGCCGGTAGAATGTGAAACCTTTGCCAGCATTGAAGAGCCAGTATTGGTATTGATGGTGGATATCGATTTAGTGCAACTTAATTACATTATTCGGCTGATGGACGAACATCATCAAATCCCCAAAGATTTAAACGGGTCACGCCAGAGTGGTTTTTTTGTTGCCGATAACACTGAAGACATGGATTGCAGTGTTATTCGACTATTACAAGCATTGCAGTCGCCATTAGAGGCTAAAGTAATGGGCGAAGCGCTCGTGCTTGAGTTGTTATATCGCTTGTTAGATTCGCCCAATGCGGCACCGCTTTTTGCGTTATCGTTAAGTCATACTCGTTTATCTAGGGTAGAAAAAGCCCTTAACTACATCCATAAACATTATGGTGAGTCGGTTGAAGTAGACACATTAGCTGGCTTGGTTAATATGAGTCCGTCGGCATTCCATCGTAGTTTTAAAGAAGTTACCGCTTCATCACCTATACAATATTTAAAGAAAATTCGCCTGAACAAAGCTAAGGCGTTGTTACAACTGCAACATTTAAAGGTAAAAGAGGTATCAACTCAGGTGGGCTATGAAAGTACCGCCCAATTTAGTCGCGAGTTTAAACGTTACTTTAATCAAAGCCCGGGCGAGTACGCGAGGTTATAAATCTGATTTTAGCTTGAGTCATTAGCGCTGACGCGGCGCTTTATGTCGTTAATTTATATTGTTAATTTAAATCATTAATTAAGGTTGCTAATGATTACTGCACCCACAGAAATAACCTTTTTTGAGTTTTTAACGCCCTTCGTTGCATCAGGGCAAAAAACGATTACTATCCGCGATGCCAGCGAGAATCATTATTTACCAGGTAGCCAAGTTGAAGTGTTCACCCTCGAAAGACATACAAAGGTGTGCGACATTATCATTTTGGCGGTGGAACCATTAAGGTTTGATGGCATTAATGAGTTTCATGCTACTCAAGAAAGCTTACCATTAGCTGAGTTAAAGCAGTTAATCCAAACAGTGTATCCTAATCAGCAAACCTTATTCATGATTTCATTTAAATTGGTTGATGTTTAATAATTTTTATCAATAGCTTAATAATTAATCTCCCTCACTTTATTCCCATACGCGTCCAACGTTGGCAGCCCGTGCCGCTTGCTTTGTGTTATTGATGAGTCATTAAATTTTTTAAGATAAAACAGCCGTGTCTAAAACATGATCTGCTTAACAAATAGGTAGAGATAAGCATGTTAGTTTGTATATTTATTGGCTAGTTCACATTTTAGCTATCTCTAAAGTGATATTTTGTTTTTCTGCTTATGGTACGCGTCTTTTATTGTGCGCTTTTTATCAATGGTTTTGCTCTCAGGGCTTAATTCAATTAGGATTTTTTATGTCTCCAATTATTCAATCAGCCAGTCAAGAGTTGATTAAACCTTATCAGTCTAATATTACGGTACCCAATTGGATGATCAGCTCTATGGAGAAGGTGATGCAATTTTATGTTGATAAAAATTTGCGTCTCGACACCATCTCTACTGACCGTATGCCAAAGCCTGTCGAAGGCAAAAGATACATGTTGTATGCACATATTCCGTTTTGCCATACCTTGTGTTCTTTTTGCACCTTTCACCGATTTTTATTCCGCGAAGACAAAGCGCGCGAATACTTTGTTGCGCTGCGTAAAGAAATGCAAATGGCTAAAGATTTGGGATATGAGTTCCAATCTATGTACATTGGCGGCGGTACCACAACCGTGCTTGAAGATGAATTAGCCCGCACAATCGAACTGGCAAAAACGTTATTTCCAACGATTAAAGAAGTGTCTTGTGAGTCAGATCCACAGCATTTAGCTAACCCTGAGTTTAAGCAATTAAAAGGCTTAGTTGACAGAATGTCGATTGGGGTACAAAGCTTTGATGATGGCATTTTAAAAATGACCGATCGCTTAGACAAGTTTGGTTCAGGACAACAAACTTTTGACCGTATTATGGCGGCTAAAGAACTGTTTCCGATTATTAACGTTGATATGATTTTTGGTTTTCGTGGTCAAACTGATGAGATTATCCAATCCGATCTCGAAATGGCATCTAAACTTGATCCTCGCCAAATTACCACCTATCCGTTAATGATTACCCACCAAACCCGTAAAAGTGTTAAAGGCAGCTTAGCAGCACCCCAAGGTGAAATGGTTAATCAATATCGCCAGATTTTAAACCACTTAACAGGACAATATACACAACTGTCAGCGTGGGCATTTGGTAAAACCAATGACGAAGGTTTTGATGAGTACGTTATTGATTATGATGAGTATTTAGGTATAGGTTCTGGTTCGTTTAGTTTTTTAAATGACACCTTGTATGTGAATACATTTTCACTGAAAAAATACCAACAACGCATTGCTGAAGGCCGCATGGCTGTTGAGCAACAGAAAAAATATCAGCTAAAAGAAGTGATGCAATATCGCTTTTTACTAGGGATGTTTTCTGGACGCTTATCGCGTAAATATTTCCGCGATACGTTTAACGTTAATTTAGACACCGCCTTATTCAAGGAAATGTCTTCAATGAAAGCTATGGGGGCACTTAAAAATGACCCTGTTAATCCTGACGAATTGATTGTGACCGATAACGGCAAAATGATTGGGTTATTGATGATGAAAGAGTTTTACTCTGGCATGGACAATGTGCGCGCCCAATTACGTCAACCACTTGCCGAAGCAGATATGTAACCTTGTCTTGTGATGAGCAATTTAAGGCCGTGATTATCACGGCCTTTTTGTTGCGTCAATGGTAGTCATTATCTTTTATTCAAGTGTTCATCTTCTTCTTATATTTATACTCTCATGCATCGAAAAGCCTGAATCTACCTGAACGGTACAGATAATTAACCTGATTGGTATTATACTCAAGGTTCTTTTTAGGTATATTTTTTTTGGGGTGAGTTGCATGGCCAATATTCTTTTGCTTGCCAATATCAATTGCGACCGAATTTTACGTCTCGATAAACCACTGCAAACCGGTGGTCGATTTCATTATCAAGACGGTGGGCTGCGTTTAGGCGGCGGTGGGGCGAATACTGGGTTGGGGTTAGTGTGGGCTAAACACAATGTGTCATTGGTGAGCGAGGTCGGTAGTGATGACATAGGTGACTGGATTTTAGCTAAAGCGAGTACTTTAGGGCTCGATTGTCGCTTAGTGCATCGTTTTAATGGCAATACTTGCGAGATGTTATTAGTCATGACACCTGATGGTGAGCGCACTATTATTCGCCCACAACGGCCTATTTTTGAACTGCCTGCACCACCTGATTGGCGACATTGGGATGTTTTTTATATTAACTCTTCAGCAAAAGGTGCGGGCGCTTGGGCAGCGAATGCTATAGCGTCTAATCCTAATTGCAAAGTGATATCACAATTGGCGAAAGATGAACGCAACCGACCTTGCCATGTGTTGATAGCTTCAATTACCGATATGCAAGGCCGCTGTAACCAAGACCCATGGGCGTTTGCTCAAGCTATTGCGGGTGAGGCATTGGCCTATTTTATTGTCACAGATGGTGAAAAAGGTGCCACGGTTTATAGTGAGGCTGATGAACAGCATGTGCCGGCCATTATTGCTGATGTAGTTGATACGACTGGGGCGGGTGATGCTTATGCCGCTGGGGTCATCCATGGTATATGCCAACATATGTCGATTACCGATGCGATGCATGAAGGCGCGTTGTGGGCCTCTTTTGCTGTGGCGACACAAAGTTCGATCCCCGGAAATGCATTAAAACGGTATTTAGCATAATTGTTCAAGTTAACTCAGACAATTAGTCATTTAATAGTGTGTCATGGTCTTTTTTGTAATTGTCACGTTGTAATCGTCACTTTTTTCATTATGGGACTATGACTCAAACTGTATCAATGGTTAGCCGCTATTGCTCTGCTCAAATGCCGCCGGTAGTTGCTATGTGTAGCTTGTTTTACCCTTGGCTAAGCTTTTAATTAATATCCACTGAAGGCCTATCACACCAATAGACTGGGAGTTAGAGCTGTTATGCATTCTCTCAAAAATAATATCTATGCAGTGTCATTGTTATTTATCTTTAATGGCTGTTTGTTTGGCTCGTGGGCGGCAAAAGTGCCATTTTTCAAACAGAAATTTGCCTTAGATGAACAAACATTATCGTTGTTTCTGCTATTGCTTGCATTCGGTGCGGTGGTGTCATTTCCGTTGGCGGGAAGGTTAAGCGATAAGCTGGGCGTACAAGTTATGTCAAAACTGGCTTATGTGTTGTATCCCATTCCTTTTATTGGGTTAGCCTTAAGTAATAATACTATTTTTCTCGCGGTCGCATTGTTTTGTTTCGGATTTTTACACGGCGGAATGGATGTGGTGATGAATAGCTGGGCGGCAAAAACAGAAGGATTGACGAATAAAAAACTGATGCCTTTCTTTCATGCCATGTTCAGTTTAGGTGCAGGGGTTGGAGCGGCCAGTTCGGTGTTATTGATGTGGGCTGATATCGGTACCTTAGTTCATTTTATTATTATCTGTGGCTTTTTCGCGCCATTTTACATGTTACTTCGTCAACCTAAACTTATTACCGCAACAACCGTGCAGAGTGCTACAGGTGTTGTTGATGACAACACTAAGTTACCTAAGCTATTTTTGGTTTCAATAGGGCTGATTGCTATGTTTTGTGCTTTGGGCGAGGGGGCTGTAGCCGACTGGAGTGCGGTTATTATGCGCCAAGAGTTTGCTACCGATATGAGCTTTGCCGGTTGGGCATACGCAATATTTTCAATCTTTATGGTACTTGCAAGGTTATTCGGTCATACCGTTATTGATAAATATGGTGTCACTTTAGTCGTTAGAGGATGTGCATTATTCAGTCTTTTGGGGGTGATGATGATTATATTGGTGCAATCACCTTATATTGCTCTGCTTGGCTTCGCATTTATGGGGGTAGGTTACTCTATTATTGTGCCGCTAGTGTTTTCAAAAGCTGCTTCTGTTAATGAGCACAAGTCGGGCGTTGCGATTGCATTTGTCGCGACATTTACCTATGGAGGTTTGTTGTGTGGCCCCGTTATTATTGGTGTGCTAGCGCATCATACTTCGTTAAAAGAAGCCTTGTATTTATTGGCCGTGTTACCCGGATACACATTAATGAGGGCTTTTTTGCTGGCCCCCAACTATCAGAAGATCAATCAATAACCTCAATTTTAGCTAAAGTATATTTAATCACGCAACGACAAGATTAATTAAGCTGTCTTGTTAGTTTAATGCGTTTTTGTCAGCTATCGCTTCAAGTGCAGTGTTTTCAGCATTCGGTGTTTCTTGATACCACAAAGGCCTTTTAGTTAACGTTATCCATTTGTGTTTAAGCAGTAGCAATAACGGTCTTTTATGGTATTTTTACGTGATCTAAACGTCAACTTTGTAATTTAAAGACTCTTTAAACAAATAGTCATATATTATTCACCTAATTGTGTGTGTTGTTATATGTGTGTGTTGTTATATTAGTATAATCGGTTAAATGAGTGTTTATTGACCTCAATAATCATTGCTCATTTTTGGAGATATCATCGTGAAAGAAGTTGCATTTCGTTGGATAGACAAGTACTTAATCAACGTAAAACTGCAAGAGAATTTTCTTGTTCTTTTCTTTACTGCCGTGCTTGCCATTGTGGTTATTGGCATTTGTTTCATCGATGCGGCATCTTCACAACGCACCGTAGAGGCGCAGCAACAAGTGGACTTGATTGCTCAATTAGCCTCCTCCACACAATTATCTTCATCTGAATTAGCACCACTGTTGCAAAACACCCCGATTAACATTGGTAATAATACTGATATTTCAGCACAGGTGTCAGGGCAGAACTATTCATTGAGTTATGTAGATGACACTAGTTTTGTGACAGGATTTGGTTTATGGCACATCATTGCCATTAGTTTGAGTTTGTTGCTGATGATTGTCTGCTCTCACTATATTAAGACGTTCATTGGTGGTGGTTTATTCCATATTTATCATGCATTGAGAAAGTTAGCCGAAGGCGACCTTGCTTCTCGTATCGGCTATGCACCGTCACGAAATGAATTTAATTTGATCGCAAGAACGGTGGATAGGGTTTCAGAACGTGAACATAAGTTGGTGAAAGCCACCCAAGAAACCATTGCTCTTATCCAACAGATTAGTGCTCAATTGCGTGTTCGTAGCGATGATAATACCCAGTTGGCCAGTGTGCAGCAAGATCGTATTGATTCGCTAGCGAGTGCCACTGAAGAAATGGCTGTGTCGATTCGAGAGGTTGCTAGTCACGCTCAAGAATCGTCTACACAAATATCGCGAGCAACAGAAAAAACAACTCAAGGACAAGCTCAAATCCAAAAAACCTTGGTTGAGATTAATCAATTAGCGGGGGACGTTCGTGGTGCCTCTGTTGCCGTTGCCGAACTCGATACCAGTACCACTAAAATTGGTGATGTAATATCAACAATTAATGCCATATCGGAGCAAACCAACTTACTCGCCCTTAATGCTGCTATTGAAGCAGCAAGAGCAGGCGAACAGGGTCGTGGATTCTCAGTTGTTGCAGATGAGGTAAGAACCTTAGCGGGTAGAACTCAAGCAGCTACCGTCGAGATTCAAAAGATCATCGAAACGCTGCAAACCAATAGTAAAGGCGTGATGAGCGTGATGGCGAAAACAGTAACAGAAGCTCAGACCAGCGAACAGTTTATGACAGATGCAAGCCAAAATATGAGTGAAATTGCTGAGCAAAATCAGCATATCTCTGACAGAAGTTTGGAAATTGCCGCCGCGGCAGAAGAGCAAGGTGCCGTCGCTGATAATATTGCTAATGATGTTGATTCTGTCAGAAGCAGTTCTATTCAAGTGATGGATTTAGTTAATGCCACAGCAACAGAAATTGAGAGTTTGAGTCGTCAGGCTGATGTGTTGGAAGAATTGATGAAAGATCTGATTGTTTAATATTAATTGGGGATTGTTATTAGCATCACCCTAGCATCATGGTTTTATGATGACCACGGTCAACCATAATCTTCTTTTTGACCAAGGCTAAAACGGCGTTAATTTATCCGTGAAGTATTAGGTCAGTCTGTATTTATATAATGAAGAAGCCTCAACATATTTGTTGAGGCTTTGTTTTTTTAGGGCATGTATACATTTCAATTTGAGCTAACAATACGCTCTTAGAAACGGATGTCAGTTAGAAGGTGTAACCGACATCTAAGCTCAGTGAACGACCCGATGCTGGCACTCGTCCCGCTGGCGATACATCTAAGCCTCTAAAGTAGTATTCGTTATCAAATAGATTATTGACGGATAATCCCACTTTTAGGCCGTGACTATCTTGTTTGAAAAACTCAGTACCAATATTGAAGTTAACCACGGTATACGCAGGCACTTCTCCCGATGTACCAGATACATTCTCTTCAACTGTGTTAGCCAGGTCGGAAAATGATTTGCTGTAATAAAAGGCCATTAATCCTAAATCAACATCCTTAATACTGTATAAAGCACTGGCAGAAAGTTGATGTTTAGACACATAAGCCAATTCGTTACCGGCAAATTCTCCATCAAGTTGTTCAGTATCTAAATAGTTGTAGGCACCCGTTAGAACCAGATCTGGTAGCGACATAGGTGAGTAAGTGCCTTCTAGCTCAATACCTTGGTTACGGGTTTGGCCAATATTGACGAACAGACTAACGTCACCGTCGTACTCTATTTTATTTTCAAAATCGATACGGTAAGCCGCAATACTTAAGTTACTGCGTTCTGTTGGGGTAAAGCGTACGCCTGCTTCATAGTTCCACGATAGCTCTGATTCTAGAGTTTGATCTTTAGGCCATAATTGTGAAATTTGCGGCGTTCTCAATGAGCGTTGAGCATTGGTATACGCAAACCAATTTGAACTGAATTCGTAACCTAAAGTGATGCCCGGAAGCCACTCGGTCACGTGATTATCTTGGCTATAACCTTGTCCAACATTGGTAAAGGTCATGCGGACATCTTCATATCTTATGCCAGGGGTAATCGAAAATGTGTCATCAAAGAATCCCACTTTATTACTCACATAATAGGCCATGGCATTAGTATCCATTTGCCAGTCGCGCGGACGAGTTGCAGTTTGAGTCGATTTTTCTATGTGGTTTAGTTGGTAGCTAATGTCTTCATTAATATAACGAGCACCAGCGATAATGTGCTGACTAATATCACCATCAATAAGCAGACTTGCAGTTGGCTCAATGCCAAACACGGTAAAGTCGCGTGGAGAGTTACGCAGATGAGTGGCTTCTTGCGTAGTATCACTCCAGCTAGTACCTAAATTACCGTCGGTGTCTTTGCTTGAGTCATAAAAATCCCACTGAAAATTACGTGAACTCTTATTACCAAATACTCTGAGATCAATCTCACCATAATCGATAATTTTCGAATCATCGAGAACATGGCTATATTTCAATGACACTCGTTTAGTATTGGCATTAAATTCATCATTAGGACGTAGAGATTGTTCTCGATCAGCTTCATATGCGGCGGTATTTAAGGCACCCGGTAGCTCAGAAAAAGCATCGTAATATTGAAGCGTGGCGTCTAAGCTGTTTTGCCCATCGATATTCCATAGGGTCTTTAACATTAGGTTTTTAATGTCGGTTTCGGAGTGTTCACGAAACGATTCCCCTTTGGTGATGTTGCCATCGAAACGCATCGAAAAATCTTCATTAACCGCGCCGCCAGTGCTGACGTTAGTATCAAATAAGATATTACTGTCACCAAAGAAGGTCATGCGTTCATTAAGGCTGGTTTCCCAGTCTGTTGGGATTGGCTTTGAAATAAGGTTTATTACGCCGCCAACGTTGTTAGGGCCATATTGAATCGATGCTCCACCGCGTGCTACATCAATTCTATCTATCATGAATAAGGTGGCAGGGAATAATGACTGGCCAGTGTGCCCATATGGCGCAAGTGTCATTGGGATCCCATCGAGTAAGACTTGGGCGTAGCCACTGCGGCTGCTGTCTAAACCTCGTACTGATATGTTAGGTAAAACCCCTGTTCCAGTTTCATCTTTAATTTTAATCCCAGGGACTTGTTGTAATGCAGTGTCAATTGATCTGGCTGCAGTGCGCTCTATTTGATCAGAGGTAATAATTGAGCGGTTACCGGTATAGGTTTTTAAATCAGCAACTTCAGAATTGCCCAATAAGCTCCCCGTCACCACAATGACTTCGGGTTTGACTTCTGTCTGACTTTTGTCGTCAGCAAATGCCGCTGAACTAGCAAGGCTGGCTGCAATGGCCACCGCAATGGTGGTCAAAGTGAATCTGGATTTTTCAGGTAACATGCATATTTCCTATGTTTGTTTGGTCTGTTTTAAAGTGATAAGTTGGCTTTTAAAGTTCATGCCTCTATCTTCAGCAATCAAAAATGTTTCGGTGTAAATAAGCTTGTTGTTTAGGCGTGTTATCGATGACGTAAAAAGGAGTGTTTTCTGATGAGAAAGGAATTGTTAAGTTTTCGATTCCCAAAATAGCTTGTTGGTTATTGGGAGCTAATTTCAATGGGCTGGTGGCGATAAAGCTGGAGGTAAACATAATGATCAAAGTATATGTCGGTATTGATTTTGATAATTATTCTCATTTATGGCGTAGCAGTCAAGACTCGTACTTGTACTTATGGTGTAGTTACTACAAAACCCCTATTTTAATAAGTTATTCAATCTTTATTTATTCAATAAAATCATTAGCATGAGCTATTTTAGATACCTTGTTTTTGTAGATGTAAACTTTCAGTAAATTGTCAATGTGAATGAACTTGTATACAGAAATGAAATTGATAACTGAACAATTCACCCAAACTCGTTTTATCTTAAATAGAGAGTGCTTCTATTGGTTTGGTCTTAGAGTAACTTATTGCATTTAAAGAGGATTAATAATTAATAGCACAGTTAATATATTCATTACGATTGAAATGAATAGCCTATAAATCTGATAAATAACAATGTGGTAGTTTTTCCTTCCCCTTTTGTGCTATTTCGATATATCAATAGATTAAAATGTTATAGGTACTAATGGTATTTATTGATGAATAGTTGTGCAAAATTTTGACGTTCTGATATCGTTCGCGAAATAGAGCATAGGGTTGTGTACCAAGACATTTTGCCGCAATAACCGCTCTGGAACTCGCATATTAACGCTGTATTTTTTAGGTAGCCTATTATGGTTAGCTTACTGAGTAGTCGTACTTCGGCCTCATCTCAAACTATCAAAAAATCACTAACGTGTTTGTCGTTAGCTATAGCTGCAGGGTTTTGTTTTAATCTTGCTGCACAAGAACCCACTCCGCCGATCATTGCACCAACATCGCCTAGCGTGATCATACCGCAGCGAACTTATGTAGATGAACAAGCGATTGTGAAATCACCTAATAATTTGAACACAGAAACCAAAGTTCGTTTTGCTAAAACGGCTAACTTTGACTCTGATTCGGTGGTTAAGATTGCGCGCAAATTAGCGCAAAACCCCTATGTGGATCTTAAGGACCCTTTACCGCCTGGGTTGGCTAAAATATCTTACGATGAATATCGCGACATTCGCTTTAAGCCAGAAGCTTCTATTTGGAAAGCCGAAGGTTTGCCATATCAAATGCAATTGTTCCATCGGGGTTTTTATTTCCAAGACTTGATTGAAATTGCCCTAGTTGAAGGTAAGCAAGCCACCCACTTAGCCTATAACTCAGAGTTTTTTACTGCAGGTGATGTGTTGAGTCAGCGTTTGCCGACCCAAGATATTGGCTATTCTGGTTTACGTATCCATTATCCGTTAAATACCCCAGCATATTTTGATGAGCTTATGGTATTTCAAGGGGCGAGTTATTTTCGTGCATTGGGTAAAGGCAACGATTACGGCTTGTCTTCAAGGGGCTTAGCGTTAAATACCGCTGAACCTGAAGGCGAAGAATTTCCTATATTTCGTGCTTTTTGGGTTGAACGCCCAAACACCGACAGTAACTTAATTGTGGTGCATGCATTGTTAGACAGCCCTAGTGTTGCTGGGGCATATCGATTTTCAGTTAGACCTGGCGAAAACACTCATATTGATGTGGAAGCGACCTTATTTCCGCGCAAAGAGTTAGTTAAAGTCGGTTTAGCACCAAGCACAAGTATGTTTTTACATTCAATGAATGGTCGTCAAAACACCGATGACTTTAGACCAGAAGTACATGATTCTGATGCGCTATTGATCTTAAATGGTCGCGGCGAGCGTTTATGGCGTCCATTAGCTAATCCAAAGCAATTGCAAGTGAGTGCCTTTATGGACAACTCTCCTCAAGGTTTTGGCTTAATTCAGCGGGAACGCAGTTTTGATGCGTATCAAGATCTCGAAGCCCACTACGAGCGTCGCCCAAGTTTATGGGTTGAACCGGTCGGAAATTGGGGCGCGGGTGAAGTGGTGTTAACCGAAATACCAACCGACTCTGAAATACATGACAACATCGTCAGTTACTGGAAACCTAAACAACCTATTGCAGCGGGTAGCGAGTTTCATTTTACTTATCGATTAATTTGGGGCAACGAGCCCGAAGTTGACGACGGCACCGTAATTGTTGCCCGAACTGCCAGTGGTCGAGCAGATCTCGCTAAAGCGACACCGAGACGTTTATTTGTTATCGACTATCAAGTTAAAGAAGGCAATAACGATGAAATTCCGGTGGCCAAAGTGCAGAGTTCAGCCGGTGAAGTGACCAATGTGGTGGTATCTCGTCAGCCTAAAACTAATGGCTATCGTTTGGCATTTGAAATGGATCCACAAGATGCTGAATTGATTGAACTACGTGCTGAGCTTAAGTTTACTGGCCCACGCGATGTAGAAACCTGGCTTTATCGTTGGACTAAATAGTAGCAAACATGATGCAGACTGAATCTACTATTAGCGACATTGAAACCACACTGGTTGGCGGTACGGCTATGCCGTTAGAACGACCAAGCCCAATGGAGCCGCAAAGTTTACGTGCGTTGTCAGAAGGCATGCCACGTAAAAGTATTATCGCCAATGGTGTAAAGTCAGACGGATTACGTCGCCTTTTAGTGGTTGGTAGCGCTGCTATTATGTCGGTAATGGCTATTTATGAAATGGTGTCGGTATTTAATGTCGGCGGTGTAACTCCGCTGGAATACATTGTTTTAGTCTTGTTTGCGGTTAACTTTTGTTGGATTGCATTGGCATTTAGTGGCGGCATAGCCGGCTTTATTATGTTACTCAAAAAGCCTTCTACAAAAACTGCCGAAAGCATAAAGCTACATACCCGCACCGCGATATTAATGCCAACTTATAATGAATCGCCAGATCGCGTTTTTGCTGCGGTCGAAGTAATGGCAATGGCATTGGTTGAGTCGGGCGAAGCACATGCTTTTGATTGGTTTATATTAAGCGATACTACCGACCCCGATATTGCGTTAGCGGAAGAGCAGGCATTTTTAATATTGCGTCATCAAGTGAGCAAAGATGCGCGGGTCTATTATCGTCGCCGTCGTAAAAATGATGCCCGTAAAGCCGGTAATGTGGGTGACTTTTGTAAACGCTGGGGCGCCCGATACGACCATTTGTTAGTGCTAGACGCCGACAGTTTAATGGAAACCCACACTATTGTTAGTTTAGCTCAGCGTATGCAGGCTGATCCTGATGCTGGGCTAATCCAAACCATTCCGTATTTAATCAATGGCAACACTTTAATGGCGCGGCTACAGCAATTTGCTGCGCGTATTTATGGTCCGGTTATTGGTACTGGTTTGTCTTGGTGGGCGGATAAAGAAGGTAACTTTTGGGGCCATAATGCCATCATCCGTACACAGGCTTTTATGAGCGCTGCGGGGTTACCCAATCTTGCAGGAAAGCCGCCTTTTGGCGGTCATATCATGAGCCACGACTTTGTTGAGGCTGCGTTGATTCGACGTGCTGGTTGGAGCGTAGTGATTGCAGCTGATCTTCCTGGATCTTACGAAGAATGCCCTCCGTCTATTATCGATTTAGCGGTGCGCGATCGTCGTTGGTGCCAAGGAAATTTACAACACTCGCGAGTATTGTTTGCCAAAGGATTGCATTGGGTGAGCCGTTTACATTTGCTCTCTGGGATTATGGCCTACTTGTCATCTTCTTTTTGGTTATTGCTCATTCTATCTGGGTTAATGCTGGCATTGCAGGCACATTTTATTCGCCCAGAATATTTTACTGATCAGTTTTCGCTATTTCCCACTTGGCCAGTAATGGACTCAGACCGTGCATTACGCTTGTTTTACATCACCATGGGAATATTGTTTGGCCCCAAAATATTTGGCGTGTTGTTATTACTGAAAAATAGCAAGATGAGCCGGCAATTGGGCGGTCGGGATAAAGTGATAATTAGCATTGTGGTGGAAGTTATTTTATCGGCACTTATCGCACCGATTATGATGCTTATTCATTGTGGCGCTGTAATATCGATTTTAGCCGGACGCGATAGTGGCTGGGCGCCACAGAGGCGTGACGATGGCAGCTTACCTTGGTTAACACTGACTTATCGCCATCGTTGGCATATGTTAATTGGAGTGCTATTAGGTTACGCGGCTGTATTGGATTCGCTTACTTTACTCGCTTGGATGAGCCCAGCGCTAATCGGTTTATGGCTAGCTGTGCCGCTTTCTGCCATGACAGGTTCGGAACGTTTGGGGTTGTGGGTCAAGCGTATGCACATTTTGGCCACTCCTGAAGAGATATGCCCGCCAAAGCTTAGCCTTGAGTCGCTATCACGTCGTGAAGAATATAGTAATGCCATTGCTCAACCGTGGACCTTATCAAGGTTGTTGCAAGACCCAGAGTTAATGGCGCTTCATTTAGACATTATTGATAAAAGACCACACCGTTTACCCGGTTCTGCGGTTGAGTCACTCGAAGCCATTACTCGGGTAAAAGTACAAGAAGCACAATGCCAATATAGTATTACCGACCTATTTACGCGCCAAGAGTTAGCGTATTTACTGGGTAATCCTTTATTGCTAAAACAGTTACAAAAGCTGCCTGAGCAATATGTCACCGAAGGCATCGTGTCTTTTTGTTAGGTGAGTGTTTACTTTAGTATTGATGTGCAAAAAGCCCTGCCGATGAATATCGACAGGGCTTTTGTGTTTATGGTGCTTTCAGTACGCACTTAAACTTACAATGACAATAGCGGATTATGTGATCGCTATAGATTGTGAGCTGGTCACTTATCGGCCATAATTTTAACTCGTGACGTTAATCCGTTACGTTAACCAGTATCCTTAGTCACTCACTTATCAATGGCGTGTATTCATACCTCTTATGGCTTTAGATTATTCATCTAGTTCCGCTAATGCTTGTTCACGCAGTCGCGATAGATTGTCGTGGCTGAGGTGTACCTTACGACGTAGCCAGCAAGAAGCGGTGGCGTCGTCTACCATGACTGCCACCAGTGATAACTTTTTTAATGCTTATGCCATATTCTTAGGGGCAAGCCTAGGCCAAATGGGTTGGGTGACGGGCTTACCGCAGCTGTTTGGTGCTATGACACAGCTGTTGTCTGTTTGGTTGGCGAGTCATTTTAGCCGTCGGCAGTTTATTGTCGCATGTGCGGTTTTGCAAGCAGTTGTGGTATTGGCCATGGGCGCACTTGCGGCGTTTAGACCAGATAATGCAGTGTGGATATTTATTGGCTTGGCGGTGCTATATCAAGGATTTATCAATCTCATTCAACCGCACTGGCGTGCATGGATGGGCATGATAGTGCCGCAGCGTCGTCGTGGAGCCTTTTTTGCTTCTCGCACCCGCTTAACCATGATGGCATCGCTGAGTGTGTTCTTTGTCGGCGGTGGCATATTAACGCTAACTGACTCGGTACAGATGGCATGGTTAGGGTTTAGCTTACTGTTTTCGATTGCTGCTATGGGGCGTTTTGCATCAGCTTGGTTGCTATTGCAAATGCACGACCCAGAACCGAGAGTGGCAAAAGCATCAGGGGTGTTTACTCAAACCCTATATAACTTTCGCCAAGCATGGAAAGATAAAACCTTCCGCCATTACAGTTTATTTGTGGCGGGTATGCAGTGCATGGTGGCAATTTCGGCACCGTTTTTTGCTGTGTATATGTTGGACGATCTGCAATTTAGCTATTTTGAATTCGTCCTTTCGAGCGTAGCGTCTATTTTTACTCAGTTCATCACGTTAAGATTTTGGGGCCGCTTTAGCGATTTATATGGCAATCGGTTAGTGATGATTATCACCAGCTGTTTAATTCCGAGTTTGCCATTACTATGGTTATTCTCTGATAATTATTTATACATTCTTGCCATTCAAGCATTTGCCGGTTTTGGTTGGAGCGGCTTTACCTTAAGCACTGCTAATTATCTTTACGATATTCGCCCCTTTCGCAGTGACTTTGCCATCTATGCCGCCTTACAAGCAGGCTTAAGTGCCGGTTTTGTATTTATTGGTGCTATGGTCGGTGGCGTAATAGCCTCATATTCTGAAGCATTTCTAATCTGGTCAGGGTTGGACGCTTGGTTAAGCAGTCCAATATTTGTGGTGTTTATTGTATCAACCTGTATGCGGTCGTTAATGGCATTGTGGTTTATTCCGCGCTCGGTCGAGCCCAAAACTCGCCCAAGGCCTCAATTGCTGACACTTATTTTCCGTATCCGTGGCTTTAACGCCATTTCAGGCGTTAGCTTAGATTGGCTAACCGTCGCTAAGAAAAAGCGCAATAAAGATAAATAACCGCTGCGAGATATATAAACGGTTAAAAGCTGCTGCCGCGCGAGTAGTGCTGTATTAACTGGCTCATTCTAAATTTAAATCGTTAAAGTCGGTAATCAAAAAACTTACGTTTATCAGGCCCTGCTGCATTAGCGCTAATTTTATTTGGGTGTTTATATTCATCCCAGCTGGCCACATTGCGGCCCATGTTTAACTGTGGAAAGTTTGGTTGTGGGAGTTCGGCCGTATCAGGCTCAACTAAATCAATAAACTGCAGCAAGGTAGCAAAGCTACCAGCAACGCTGATATCAATGGTTATAAAGTCATCTCGCCCTGCAAAATAGCTCAACACTTGCTGCTGGTGGCGTTGATAACAGGCCGTTAAATGGTCGTCATCAAACACATCTTCAACCTGCCATATATCAAAACAATGATTAAAGCTGCGTTTCATTATTGGATGAAAGCGACCATTGTCCTTATCTAAATGTACTAACATTCTGCTCAATAGCATTTGCATCGACGGTAACCACTTATCTAGCGGCCTATCTAAATAGACAAATTTAGCGTTGGGGAATAGCGTATCTAATTGTTGGTAATCACTAAAGCAGGGCGCATCAGATACCGCATCGGCCAACATAAATGCCTGTTTAGTAAAGGCCTGATGGGCAACCGTTAACCCTTGCTCAAGCAAGGCCACACTTACACTGGTAGTGCCGGTACGCGGCAAACCGATAATAAATACTTTATTAGCCAACTTGTTCGTCAAAGTGGGTTTAGGCATATCGGCTTGTGGCGTTGTTGATAGTTCAGTCGGCTTGGGTGTCATTATTTACAGTCGCATTGGGTTATTTGAAGGTTATTGAATCAGTAAATGATTATACCGAAATGCCAGCCAAGGTGTTATCGAGCTTGCTAGTAGGAGTCATGAGGCAATTAACTATCCTATTCGCCTCATATGGTGAGGCGAATAAATTGCTATTTGCCTCATATGGTGAGTAGAATAGGTTAGTGTTTGCATCAAAGCAGTATTTAAGTCAGCTAAACAGAGGTTAATATGTGGATTTGGCAACAACAAGAATGGCCTGATTTTGTATGGGACCATATCCGTATTAATCCTTTATTGCGTCAAATTCAATTTAACCAAGGTTTGCTACTGGGTAAGATAGGCACTGAATCTGTTAGTCAATGGACACTCGATACTATGATCGCCAACATCGTATATTCAAGTGCGATAGAAGGCGAAACACTCAACGCATTGTCTGTACGTTCATCTTTGGCCAATAAACTTGGGGTGAGCGAAGAAAATCCTTATCCCACAACTGCACAAACCGATGGTTTAGCCGTTATCACCTTAGATGCGCTACAAAACTGGCAACAGCCACTTAGCCTAATGCGTATTTTAGATTGGCATGCTCTGTTGTTTCCGAGTAACCAAGCCGTGTTTAATCCTGTTATTGGCGGTAAGCTACGCGGCGATGAGCCTATGCAGGTGGTATCGGGGCGTTTAGACAAACCGACAGTCCATTTTGAAGCGCCTCCTCGAGATACGCTAGACCAAAGTTTAACGCAGTTTATTGAGTGGTTTAATCAATCACTAAAACAGGCTGACCTTGATCCGCTAGTACGAGCAGCCATCACTCATTTGTGGTTTGTTACCTTGCATCCGCTTGATGATGGTAATGGACGTATTACCCGTTTGCTGACCGATTTAGCATTAGCGCAAGCTGAACATCGTTCGATTCATTTTTACGCTATGTCAGTTAGCATACTTGAGCGACGTAAAGCTTATTACTCGATATTAGAGTCTACCCAACAGGGTCATCTCGATATTACACCTTGGCTACTATGGTTTTTAGACACCTTAAATGATGCTGTTCAACACACTCTCAATAACATTGAACAAACCATCGCGAAAACCCAATTCTGGCTTCGTGTCGATCGGCGCTTACTCACTCCAACATTAACAACAGAACAAGTTAAGGTACTTAACCGGCTGCTTGATGGTGATTTTAGTGATGGGATCAGCAGCAGCCAATATCAAAAAGTGGCTAAAGTCAGCCGCGCAACCGCAACTCGCCATTTAGCTCAACTAGTTGAACAACAATGTTTGGTCAAAACCGGTGCGGGCGGAAGGAGCACAAGGTATGTGTTGCTTAATTAATCAAATTCCTTTGTCAGTTCAATGGCGGGTCTCAGGAGTTTTGCCACAGCTCTAAATACAGGCACAACCACTGAATTACCAAATTGTTTATACGCACTAGCATTAGCACAAACTATTTTAAAATCATGATCATATCTTGTTCGATCAAATTCAGGCTTTTCAAATCCCATCAGTCTTGCACATTCGTTTGGTGTGAGGCTTCTTGGTGTTTTATATAAAGGATTAAATTCTTCAGCGTAGCGACCAAACTTTTCATCGTAAATTTTTTCTCCATCCTTTATCAGTTCCTTAGATTGCTCTGATTGTTCTATGTCACCTAGAGATTTTAATGCATGGGAAGTTGCAAACTCTTCTCTTTCTTGGTTCTTGAAAATACCATATTTCTTTTTTGCTTCTAGGTATTCATTTTCAAGCCCTTGATGATTTACAAGAATTTCTGAGCCATCTTTGTAATAGCGAGCAGAAAGGGTACGAGTTGTAACATGTTGATCTCTAGGATTAACAAGACCAAAACCAAAGCCGTTACCTTTGGTTTTATGTTTTAAAGCATAATGATAAAGATAATTCCAAAGGTTTGGGGTTAACGTATACCTTTTAACTTCAGCCTCTGTTAAATCTGATAAGATTTCATCAAGAGTATAACGACTTTCAGGTTTTTCTATTTGAGACAAAGATAGATTTTTTAAATCAGGAAATTTCTGTATAAGATCATTTCTGATTCCTACCAGAACCACTCGTTCTCGATGCTGGGGTGTGAAATGAATACCATCAATAATGGTTGGTTCTATTTTTCTTTTTCTAACATTTATTATTGCATCTTCAATATCTTTACCAGCATTAGTGATATCAAGCAGCCAGTATCCTAATTTGTCTAACGTTCTGATAATTGTTGCGAATGTATTACCTTTGTCGTGGCTTTTGAGATTTTTGACATTCTCAAGTACAAAAAATTTTGGTTTTCTTGCTTCAATTATTTTTTCTACGTCAAAGAATAAAGTACCTTGAGTGTCGCACTCAAAGCCGTGTGCTCTGCCAAGGGATATTTTCTTTGAAACACCAGCAATAGAAAAAGGTTGGCAAGGAAAACCTGCTAAAAGTACATCATGTTGTGGAACATGTTGAAGTATATGTAACGCCTTTTCTGATTCGGACATAATTTGGCAATTGCTGCATGTGACCTTTGTTATATCCATAAAAGAAGTATTTGCCCTGGAATTATCTTCTTCTTTGTCAAGGAAGTACGGTAACTCATCTTTATCGACATAGTAGTTAGCAAGATATGTTTTTCTAGCTTTTTGATCTAATTCATTTGTAAATACACATTTACCACCTAAATCTTCAAATCCTTTCCTAATACCACCGATTCCGGCAAAAAGATCTATGAATGTGAATGTTGGATTATCCCAATGTTCTGGTTTCTTGGGCAACAAATGACTTTCGATAAATAGCCTAGTTTTTTTGTCTAAGTTTATACATGCAGAATTAGAGTTTTTAGACCATTTGTTTAGGTTTTCACGGCTTACGCCAATACCAATCTCACTTAATTTTATAGCTAGATTTTTTTGATCATATATTTCAATTAGTAACTTGAATAATGAGTGTGTGGCAATTTCGTCATCTTTATGGAGGAGCTCATTGAGTTCATCTCCAAGAGTTATAATATCTTTAACCATGACTTTAGTTTTAAGGGGGATTTGTGTGAGATTCTATCACACAAAAATCCCAGATTGTTGAGGCTTTTGATATCTATAATCTTTGGTTGAATCAGCTGACTAACGAGATGTTATGAGGTACATTGATTTAGGTTTTAAATTTTTTATAACTACGAGGTATAAAGTGGTATTTTCTGATTGGTTATCAAGCATTTCTTCTACTGGTTATTCTCTTTACATAAAAAGATTATCTGCTAATGATACTGGCGCTAGTGGCGGTCATCAAGTCGGAGTTTATGTTCCGAAAAATGTGATGGATAATCTTTTTCCTTCATTGAATGTCATAGATAGGTTAAACCCTGACCTGTATTTTAAAGCCGTAACTTTGTCACATGATTTTGATGATAAACAAGTAAGAGCTATTTATTACAATAATCGATTTTTCGGTAAAACCAGAAATGAAAAACGTATCACTGGTTGGGGAGGAAGGAAATCACCATTACAAAATCCCGATAATACAGGTGCCTTAGCTTTATTTGCATTTGTTCGGGGTAATAAATCTGATTGTGTAACTGTTCAGGTATGGGTATGTAGTACTATTGAAGATGAAGATTTCCTTGAGCAATCGATAGGTGAAGTTTTACCCGGTGAATGCTTATTTGGTCCATCAAGCAATCTGTTAAGTGGTTTTAAGCGCACAAACCCAAAAGAGTCGAACCTGTACAAAATACCAGATGCTTGGAGACTTAAATTTCCTTCTGGTGAAGAATTGATTAAGCATTTGGCTGAAGTTTATACATTTAAAGCCGCAGAACCAGATGACTTACTTATTGAACGCAGGGATGTTGAGTATACTGCATTTAAGAAAATTGAAGAGTTTCATGTGCTTGATAAAATCAGGGATGGTTTTGATACCGTTGATGACTTTGTTAATCTTGCAAATTCAGTAAGCAACCGACGTAAATCTAGATCTGGAAAGTCACTGGAATTACATTTAGAACATATATTTCAAGAGAATGGTATTACAAACTTTACTTCACAATGTGTAACTGAAGCCAACAAAAAACCTGATTTCATTTTCCCTTCTTGTGACTCATATCATAACAAACTATTTCCTAGACAAAATTTGCGAATGTTGGCAGTAAAAACTACATGTAAAGATAGATGGCGACAGATTATTAATGAGGCTGATGATATCAAAATAAAGCATTTATTTACCCTACAAGAAGGGGTTTCAATTAATCAATATGCTGAGATGAAATTAGCTGGAGTTAAACTAGTTGTGCCGAAATCTTTGCACCGCTGTTATCCGGAACAAATTAGGGGTGATATATTATCGCTTATTGAATTTATGACCGATGTTAGAGTGAACTGTTTTGATTTGAATTAATGTTGTCAAATATATCTTCGAAAGCATTATCTATAGAGAAAACCAACCCAGTATCTAACTCTTCATTATTTTTCGAAACCGACCAAATATAGCCGCCACAGTATTGGTCGGGATTAGGCTCTATATAAATATCAAAACCATCAATAGTTTCTTCAATTATTTCGGTATATGAATTATCACACATGGTGTTATCTCCAATGAATTACATGCGATATTGTCAGCATTCTTAAATAAGGAGTCCACGGACTATGAGTCACATTGGCCTCTTTTAAGCACCTGAAGTGATGATTTATTGAAGGAATTAATTCATATGAACTTGCCAAAGCCTGCCATATTGGCATCTGCAACTGTTGAAAACAGGATGTTTTCGTCAAGCCCCCATGGATGGGTTTACGGCGTGTTGCATAGGACGATGTGGTGGGCGGAATAGCTAAAGAGTTATTAGATTAAGGTGAGTGATGAGATCTTAACTTGTTTCGCACTCAAAGATATTAACAGCTTCAGCACCAGCATATATTTCAGGGAACTCATCATTACCTTCATTGATGGCAGATTCGATAGTGTAACGAGCACCTTCTATTTCACGGTTGCTAGCCAGTTCATGCTCTACCCATAATATATTGTATTGGTTATTCTGTTTAAAATAGAAGCTTACACAAGTATCGTTACCGTAACTGTTATCGATTAAAAATGGATAATCATTAGGGTTAAATCCCAAATTAAACTGAGTTCCAAAAGCTTGTAAATATGGCTGCATAATCATATTTCTTATATTTTTTAAGATACATTTATTATAGTTTAAATCATTATTTTTATAGGTTTACGAGTTACTTTTTTAGTAAAAATAGAGTTCGCTATACAAGATTTTTAAATCTATATTTTATATTGATTATCAACATCTTAATTTCATACTTTGTTACTATCTACTAGTTGTGGGAGTTGCCTTGCATTCAAGTTATCACCTAGCAATATAAACAAAAATGGCAGCCACAGTGGCTGCCATTTTTATGGTTGCTAGTGAGTCACTAGCGGTTTATCGCTTTATTCAAAGCTCAAATCAAAACATAAGTTGAGATTAGTTAATTGCCATTGATATGAAGTAACCAACAACAGTTGCAGTACCTACACCGATAAATCCAGGAATAATAAAGCTGTGGTTAAGTACATATTTTCCAATATGAGTTGTGCCAGTTCTATCAAAACTAATCGCCGCTAAATCGCTTGGGTAGAATGGGAAGAAGAAGTAGGCATAACACGCTGGTAGTACACCGATTAATACTGGTGCTGGGATCCCTAATGAATACCCTAATGGCAACATAATGGTTAATACTGCAGCCTGACTTTTTAAGAATATTGAAGACACAAACATCGCGATAGCGAATGTCCATGGATAAACACTCACAAGGTCACTTACGGCAGCAATCAAAAAGCTTTTATGGTGAGTAATAATCGTGTCACTCATCCACGCAATACCGAAAATAATAATGACCGCGGTCATACCGGCTGTAAACACATTACTGGTGACAATTTTTTTCGGTGACACGTTAGTGGCCAACAATATCAAACCACCGACGGTCAGCATCATAAACTGAATCGCGACCGACATTTTTACGCCAGCAGGCAGAACTTGCTTACTAAACATCGCTACCATGATAACGGCAAAAATACCGAGTAAGAATATGATTAAGCCTTTCTTCGCCGTAGACTTCGCTTCTGGTGTTTGAACCTTGTCAGCTGCTGGGTCTGTTAATGCTTCGCGGAACTCTGTATCAATAAGGCGCGCCTGAAAATCTTCATCTTTATCTAAATCTTTACCGCGCTTTAAGCTCCAAGTACACGCCACTAGCAAACCTGTTAAGGTTGCAGGGATGGTTACCATTAGTACATCAAGCAAGTTAATATCAAGATTGTTATCTACAGCTGTTGCTAGTACTACTGCGGCTGCAGCAGCAATTGGGCTGGCTGTAATCCCCATTTGTGAAGCAACAGTTGCCATTGCCAATGGACGCTCAGGACGGATACCTTTTTTGTACGATACATCGTAAATAACAGGAAGTAGTGGATAAACAGAATGTCCTGTACCAACTAATACCGTTAACGTATAAGTACAAAGAGGGCCTAAAAAGACAATATGTTCAGGATGTTTGCGTAACAGTTTTTCGGCAAACTTTACTAACAGCGTTAAACCACCAGTGGCTTCTAATGTCGCAGAGGCAGCTACAACCGCTAGAATAATTAACATTACACTGACAGGTGGTGTACCTGGCGCGATGCCAAATACGAAAGCGAGTACCGAAACTCCTAACCCACCGAGTAAACCAAAGGCGACACCGCCATGGCGTATACCTACAAATATCACCGCTAATAACAGCAGCATGTGTACATAAAACATAGTATTTCTCCCAATGGATTTAGGTATTATTTTCAGGACTTAGCCATTGAAAGATATATCACAATGTATTTTTGGTTAGTGACTCAATTCAAGCTATTGAGTGACATATTCTTTTAATGTTAAAAATGTGAACAATATGACAAACCATCACGTTTTCTCGTGTTCACGTGTTCACTAGGTTATTGAATTACGTACTTAAAGGTTTCATGTTATTCGAGTTAGTAGAAACTAACCGCAATAAGATAGTGTTGATTAAATAAAACAGTGTATGCAGTCGTTGTGTTAAATCAGCTAAATATTAGTGGAGGGCTGTTACATTTGATAAGTCAGATAACTCGCCATTGTAGGTCGAATTTTATATTAGAGTACATCTCGCTGGTTATGATAGGTCTCTATAATTAACAGCAAGAGGAAGTTGTTATGTGAGTGTTTTACACGCTAAAGCGTGTAAGTTTTATTTTAACGGCTATAGCGTGTAAGGGGACGTTGCACAAATCTTCCCTAGACACTTTATTCAAACCGCCAAGGCGGTGGGTTTTGATGCCGATACTATGAATACTATTTTGCTTGAAACAGTTAATCAGATTGACGCGGTGATAAAGACAGTAATAGCACAAATACCGCATGATTTTCCTATTTATATACGGGATTCAATATTAGATGGATTGACTGAAAGCGCTAAGCTGATTACCCCAGAAAGCGTGATACAAACTAAGATGTAATCCACTCGCTCAGACAAACAATTAAGCCCAGCAATGCTGGGCTTAATATTACTAGGTCCAAACTTAAAGCTTACTCGACGTTTTGGATCTGCTCGCGCATTTGCTCAATTAATACTTTTAATTCTACCGCTGCTGAAGTGATTTCTGCACTGATTGATTTTGAGGCTAAAGTATTTGATTCGCGGTTAAACTCTTGCATCATAAAGTCTAAGCGGCGGCCTTCGCTGCCACCTTTTTTAAGAATGCGACGAGCTTCTACTACGTGGGCTTCGAGGCGATCCATTTCTTCGGCGACATCTTGTTTTTGCGCCAGTAATACCATTTCTTGTTCAATACGAGCAGGATCTAATTCGCCAGCAATGTCTGCTAAGCGGTTAGTGAGTTTTTCACGTTGGTACTTCATTACGGTTGGCATGTGCTCACGAACAATGTTCACTTGTTCCATTACGCCGTCTAAGCGAGTCAGTAGCATGTCTTTAATGGCCTCACCTTCACGTCCACGGGCTTCGATAAATTGATCGATAGCACTGTCGAACGCTGTCATTAGCTCTGCGCCAATGCTGTCCATGTCTTGTTCGGCTGAGGCTAGCACGCCAGGCCAGCGTAATACGTCTGTTAGGCTGAGTTCGCCTTGACCTGCTTCTTGCTTTAACCAGTTGGCCGCATTAAGCAATTGTTTGGCTAGGTCTTGGTTTAGTTGTAATTCGTTGCTGCTGTTATCGGCGAGTTCATAACGCAAGTTCACTTCTACTTTTCCACGGTTAAGGCGTTTACGTAGACGATCGCGTAAGACAGGTTCAAAGCTGCGGAACTGCTCAGGTAGGCGCAGGTAGGTTTCTAGGTAGCGCTGGTTAACTGAACGGATTTCCCATGAGGCGGTGCCCCATTGTGCTTTGTGCTCGATACGAGCGTAGGCTGTCATGCTTTGGATCATGAAGTGTCCTATTATATTATTTCGCGAATGTGGGTTGATTATAGCTGTTTTAGGTGGTCAGATTAAAGGATTTGTCGATAGAATTATTGCTTATCTTGGCCTATATCAATTACATCGAGTGTTGAAGCACAACTGTTTAAGCAACAGATAGAGAATAGCGTGGGTTTGTCGTGGCATCTCACGGCATGAAGCTCTATAATATGCGCTCAAATATGATCTAAAATCGACTACAGGACTTTTCATGCGCCCAAGTAACCGTACACCAGCTCAAACTCGCCCTATCACTATTACGCGTTCTTTTACTGCACATGCTGAAGGCTCTGTTTTAGTTGAGTTTGGCGACACAAAAGTATTATGTACTGCCAGTTTCACCGAAGGCGTACCGCGTTTTCTTAAAGGTCAGGGCCAAGGTTGGGTCACTGCTGAATATGGTATGTTACCGCGTTCAACCCATAGCCGTATGGACCGTGAAGCGGCTCGTGGTAAGCAGTCTGGCCGTACCCAAGAAATTCAACGTTTAATTGGCCGTGCATTACGTGCCGCTGTAGACATGAAATTGTTAGGTGAAAACACCATCGTTATCGATTGTGATGTGATTCAAGCTGATGGCGGTACACGTACTGCTGCTATTACTGGTGCTTGTGTAGCATTGGTTGACGCACTTAATTGGGCTCGTGGTAAAGGCATTATTAAAGCTAACCCACTTAAGTTTTTAATTGCCGCAGTAAGCGTTGGTATTTTTGATGGCGAAGCGATCAGTGATTTAGAATACATTGAAGACAGTGCTGCAGAAACAGACATGAACGTAGTGATGACTGAAACCGGTAAAATTATTGAAATTCAAGGTACTGCAGAAGGCGAACCCTTTAGCCATGAAGAGTTACTTGAGTTGTTAGTGTTAGCTAAAAACAGTATTCGCGAAATTGTCGATGTACAGAAAGCCGCATTAAGTTAATATGCTGTTGAAAAATTAGGACCGATTACGGTCCTTTTTTTTAAGCTAAATTTTGATTATAGAGGAATAACCGTGAAAGCCTATCAACGCGAATTTATCGAGTTTGCCTTAGCCCGCCAAGTATTACGTTTTGGTGAGTTTACCCTTAAATCTGGCCGTACGAGTCCGTACTTTTTTAATGCTGGATTGTTTAATACCGGTAAAGACTTAGCACGCTTAGGTCGCTTTTACGCTGCGGCGTTAATGGATTCGGGTATTGAGTTCGATTTATTGTTTGGTCCGGCGTATAAAGGCATTCCGATTGCGACAACCACAGCCGTTGCTTTGTGCGATCATCACGATGTAGACATTCCATACTGTTTTAATCGCAAAGAAGCCAAAACTCACGGTGAAGGTGGCAGTTTGGTGGGCAGCGAGCTAAAAGGCAAAGTTATGCTGGTGGACGATGTGATCACCGCCGGTACGGCGATTCGTGAATCAATGGAAATCATTAATGCTCACAATGCACAGCTTGCAGGCGTGTTGATTGCATTAGATCGCCAAGAAAAAGGCAAGGGTGAGTTGTCGGCGATTCAAGAAGTTGAACGTGATTTTGGTTGTCAGATTGTGTCGATTATTAAGTTGGCCGATTTAATTAATTATCTGTCTGAAAAGCCGGGTATGGAAGCAGAGTTAGCATCCGTTAGTGCTTATCGTGAGCAATACGGGATTTAATATTTTATATTATTTTTCTTATTAATCATTATCAACAAAAAAGCAGCCTCTAGATTATTAAATTAGATGGCTGCTTTTTTTATTGGCTTGCGCGATGATTCAAACCTATTTTACAAGATGTAAAAACTCAGCGCGGGTTGCAGGGTTTGATTTAAAAATACCGCCCAATGCAGTGGTGGTAGTCGAGCTGGTTGAGTCCATCACGCCGCGGGATTTAACGCAGTAATGCACCGCATCCATTTTTACCGCTACGTCTTTGGTTTCTAATAAGGTTTGCAGTGCCACTAACACTTGTTGGGTTAGGCGCTCTTGTACTTGTGGACGTTGGGCAAAAAATCGCACGATTCGGTTTATTTTCGATAGACCGATAATTTTTGTGCGGGGTAAATAAGCGACAGTCGCGAATCCATCAATGGTTACTAAGTGATGTTCGCAGGTGCTGGTAAGACTGATGTCTTGTACACGCACCATTTCATCAACGCCCATTTTATTTTCGATAACAGTGATTTTAGGGAAGTTTTCGTAATCAAGCCCCGAGAAAATCTCATCAACATACATTTTTGCAATGCGGCGTGGAGTATCAGCCAAGCTGTCGTCGCTTAGATCGAGTGACATAAGGGTCAAAATTTCACGCATGTGATGTTCAATTTTGACTTTACGTTCTTCAGGCGTGAACGTTTTCGGCAGCATTGGGGTTTCAAGACCGAGATCTTTTAGTGCGGCTTGTACTTTTATTGCGGCTTCACTGAGTGCCATAAATCCTCCAACTACTCGACATTACTGTTTGTGTTAGCGTACGTTAAAACCCACTTTGGCGACCGCTAAGGGACGAGGAGAATAGCGCGATTTGCTGTAAATTAATACTGCAGGTAACAAAAAAGCCGACCCCGTTAGTCGGGTATCGGCTTTTTGTGTGTAAACGTTTAAGTGATAACTACTTTACGTTTAAGTTCTCTTTGATAAATGTGAGCATGATATCGTAATACTTAGCCCGATTTTCTGCGTTAAAGAAACCATGGCCTTCTTTTATCCAAATCTGTTTTTGGAATGGGTGTATTTATCTGGGGTTTATGGACAACAGTTGCAGCTTAATTATTCAGTTGAATTAAGCAGATATGGTCTTTAGATGATGTAAGATGTAGGGCCATATGGCAATTGTCATACAGCCCTAAATAGTTTAGCTTCTTAGCAATTGTTGCTGAATAAATGTCCATTGCTCATCAAAGTGTAGTGTTGGCTTTTGCTTGAATTCGCTACGAACAAATTGTGAAATACGCCCTTCGACAAAGGCCAACAATAGGTTGGCTAGTATGGCTTCATCGATGTTAAAGCCTACACCTTCACGTAATGTCTTTTCACGTAGAATTTGTTTTATTTGAGTTTCAATTTTGGCAAATAATGCGTCAATACGACTACGTAAACGTTCATTTTCACCCAGTAATGCATCGCCATTTAATACTCTGGAAATACCTGGATTACGTTCAGAAAATACCAGTAATAACTGCAGCACTAACTGACAGCGGGCCATGGTGTCTTTTTCTTCATCCATGATGAGGTTTAAGCGCGATAATATCGCATCTTCAATAAATTCGATTAAGCCTTCGAACATCCGCGCTTTACTTGGGAAATGACGGTATAGCGCGGCTTCTGATACACCAACTTCAGCGGCAAGCTTTGCGGTGGTAATGCGTTGACCAGGACTGGTTTCAAGCATTTGTGCCAAGCATTGTAAAATATGCTCGCGGCGATTTATTTTAGGGCTTTCAGCCATTATGTGTTCCTTGGCTCAGTGACTACTTGAAAAGGTTATTTGGTTCCTGAGTGACCAAATCCGCCTTCTCCACGATCTGAGCTTTTAAACTCATCCACTAGGGTAAATGTTGCCTGTACAACGGGTACAAACATCAATTGGGCTAAACGATCGCCTATTTCGAGTGTGAATGGCTTATCACTTCGGTTCCAACATGACACCATTAACGGTCCTTGGTAATCGGAGTCAATTAAACCCACTAAGTTACCCAGTACGATGCCATGCTTATGACCCATACCTGAGCGCGGTAAAATCACCGCTGCAAGGCTTGGGTCGGCTACATGAACAGCTATGCCTGTTGGAATTAATACGGTTTGGCCTGGTTCAATGACCATGGTGGTGTCGGTCATAGCACGTAAGTCCATGCCTGCACTACCTGGGGTAGCATAAGCTGGCAATGGAAATTCACTGCCAATACGCGAGTCGAGAATTTTTAGTTCAATGGGTGTTTTCATGATTTTTTTAGTTGTTGTTCTATCAATGTGAGTAATTGGCGCGCCAGAGTCAGTTTATCTGTTGCGGGCAGTTGTTGGCTGCCATCTTGCCAAAAAACCTGTAATGCATTGCTATCGGCATTAAAGCCTAAGCCTTGAATAGAGACATCGTTCGCGGCGATCATATCAAGCTTTTTACGTTGCAGTTTACCGCGAGCGTATTGCTCTACATCGTTAGTTTCAGCAGCAAAACCGACAGTGAAAGGTCGGATAGTGTGCTGGGCTACCGCGGCTAAGATATCAGGATTACGCACTAGTGCAAGCTGCATTTGTTCCGCTGACTTTTTGATTTTTTGCTGGGCAACATCGGCAATTCGATAATCTGCGACTGCGGCGCAACCAATAAAAATATCATGTTGTTCAACCTGTCCCATCACTGCGTCGAGCATTTGTTGTGCTGAATCAACATCAATACGGGTGACGCCAGCCGGTGTGACTAAATTAACTGGGCCAGACACTAATGTTACCTTGGCACCCATTTCTGCCGCTGCTTGGGCTAAAGAAAAGCCCATTTTCCCCGAACTGTGATTAGAAATATAACGCACAGGATCTATGGCTTCGCGCGTTGGGCCTGCTGTAATCAGGACTTGATGACCTTGCAAGGTTTTAGGACCAAAAAATTGTACTAGTTGCTCGGCAATGGCGACAGGTTCTTGCATACGCCCAGGACCAACTTCGCCACAGGCTTGGCTACCTGAGGCTGGCTGCCAAATAGTGAGACCTTTGCGAGCTAAATTAGCCATGTTTTCTTGGGTGGCGATGTTTTGGTACATTTGTTGATTCATTGCAGGACAGACAATGACGGGAGCGCTGGTTGCTAAACACGTTGTTGTTAATAAGTCATCTGCCATACCTGCATTGATACGCGCCATTAAGTTAGCCGTAGCAGGTGCGAGTAGAACAACGTCAGCCCAGCGTGCTAGCTCAATATGACCCATAGCAGCTTCTGCAGCTGGATCGAGCAAATCAGAGGCTACAGGATGGCCTGAGAGCGCTTGTATGGTGAGTGGAGTAATAAACTCCATGGCGCTTTGAGTCATAATGACGCGCACATCAGCACCGCGCTCTTTTAAACGGCGGATTAGGTCCGCACTTTTGTATGCGGCAATGCCGCCTGCAATTCCAAGTAATACTTTTTTATTTGTCAGCATGATGCACATTATCCGACTCAAATATAATTGCGGCTAACAATATCACAAACTTGTGACAAGTTGCGTCGATCCAATCTCAAAAATATCGACCATACTGTGTAATCAATTCGAACTCTGTTTTTGAAAAAGGCAACAACCCGTTAATGGTGAAGTGGTAGCTCATCCGGTGTTGTATTTGTTAATAGAGCCGATTTAATGCGTGTATTTTCGTTTCACATTGAATATAAGGGACATTCATGGGGATTAAAGATTGGCCACAAGGAGAAGGGCCGCGAGAAAAGTTATTGCTTAAAGGTGCTGGGCATCTTTCCGATGCTGAATTACTCGCTGTGTTACTTCGCAATGGTTTAGCAGGGCAAAATGCGGTGGATTTGGCTCGAGAGATGATAAATCAGTTTGGCGGTTTGCGTAGTTTACTTACCGCATCGAAAACACAAGTATGCAAATTAGCCGGTGTTGGACCGGTAAAATATGCTCAATTACAAGCCGCAGCCGAAATTTCTAAGCGAATAGCTCATGAAAATCTACAAAGAGGGCAAATTTTGACAAATCCTGATTTAACTCGGGACTATTTAATGAGACAATTAGCTGACCGATCCTATGAAGTGTTCGCCTTACTATTGTTGGATACCCAACATAGAGTCATTCAATTTGTAGAATTATTTCGTGGCACCATCGATTCCGCTTCTGTTTATCCTCGCGAGGTAGTTAGCCTTGTTTTGGAGAAAAAAGCCGCTGCGGTGATAGTGTGTCACAATCATCCGTCTGGCATTGCAGAGCCAAGTCAGGCTGATCGGCGAATAACTGAGCGAATAAAAAATGCATTGGCAACCATAGATGTTTCTTTGTTAGATCATATGGTTGTAGGTGATCAGGAGATAGTCTCCTTTGCCGAGCGAGGATGGATTGTATAAACACTGCTTGATCTTCTATGGTCAATCGTGTATAAAATGCGCCCTCTTTGTGCCTCGGGCGACGGCCATACGAGGCACATTAATGCTCGAGCGTTAAAAATTTGTTTTTGGAGAAGATTGACATGTCAAGAGTATGCCAAGTAACTGGCAAGAAGCCAATGGTTGGTAACAACCGTTCGCACGCTAAAAATTCGACTCGTCGTCGTTTTTTACCTAACCTACAAAACCACCGTTTTTGGTTAGAAGAAGAAAAACGCTTCGTACAACTACGCGTATCTACTAAAGGTATACGTATTATCGATAAGAAAGGTATTGAAGTTGTTGTTGCTGAACTTCGTGCCCGTGGCGAGAAGGTATAATAGAAAATGGCTAAATCTAAAGGTAATCGTGAGAAGATCAAATTAGTATCTAGTGCTAAAACTGGTCACTTCTACACTACTGAAAAGAACAAGCGTAACATGCCTGAGAAAATGGAAATCAAGAAATTTGATCCAGTTATTCGTCAGCACGTTATCTATAAAGAAGCTAAAATCAAGTAATTGATTTTTGACTCTTAAAAAAGCCCCTTAATTGGGGCTTTTTTTATGCCTGTTTAAAAGTAGTCTATACTGAATAGAATGATTAATATGTTTGTGAAGTTGTATTCTAACTAATTGAATCATAAATATGTTCAGTTAGTTTACTCATGCAGTACCGCATTAATCTGATGGTATTTTAATAGACATTATTTTCGCATTGTTAACGTGTAATAATGTTTACATATTGCTGAGTATGTGTGATTTTTGTGTAATGCAAATATTATAAATTAATGCGTAAAATATGATTAAGTGCTAAAGCGAGCTAACTTTTTGGCTGTAATGATTTTTTAATATAAAAATGAGATAATTTATTTCTTCACAAGTGAAATAAAATGCTTTAAAAGTGAATTAAAATGCAATAATATCTTTGGGTACACCAAATGAATAAAACAACCGGTTATGTGACATGTTTTGTCATAGCCATTATTGAACATCAAATTTAATACCGAGGTAACGTTGCCTGTGAGAACCACTGAATTGGTTGATGGATTTCGTCATTCTGCTCCTTATGTTAATGCTCATAGAGGTAAAACTTTTGTCGTCATGTTAGGTGGCGAGGCATTAGCACATCCACAATTTCGCGGCATTTTAAATGATGTGGCGATGTTGCATTCACTTGGGATAGAGGTGGTATTGGTTTATGGTGCACGACCGCAAATAGATGCAGGGTTAAAGATTGCTGGAATTGAACCGGCTTATCACAATGGTATTCGTATTACCGATGAAGAAACCTTAAAGATTATTAAACAGGTTGCAGGAGCCACTCAATTTGATATTACCGCAAGGATGTCAATGAGCTTAGGTAATACGCCGATGCAAAATGCCCAAATCAATTTAGTGAGTGGTAATTTTGTAATTGCCCAACCGTTGGGGGTCGATGACGGTGTCGATTTTTGTTTAAGTGGTAAAGTTCGTCGTATTGATGCGCTAGGATTACGTCGTCAGTTAGACAATAACGGTATTGTGTTAATGGGACCTATTGCCGCTTCTGTTACGGGCGAAAGCTTTAATCTCACCGCTGAAGAAGTGGCAACCCAAGTCGCGATTAAGTTAAAGGCCGATAAAATTATTGGTTTTAGTGATACTAACGGAATTATTGGCAAAAAAGGCGAGGTGATTGCTGAGTTAATGCCAGATGAAGTTGAAGAAATGCTTCAAAGTATGGCTGACGATGATCATACTTCAGTGTCAACAATGGCTTTTTTAAAAGCAAGCGTCGAAGCTTGTCGCCGAGGTGTACCTCGTTGTCATTTGGTGAGTTATTTAGAAGACGGAGCTCTGTTACAAGAGCTATTTTCACGAGAAGGAATTGGTACCCAAATTGTCACGCAAAGCGCAGAACGTTTGCGTCGGGCTACTATTGGCGATATTGGCGGGATCCTAAACCTCATTCGCCCATTAGAAGAGCAGGGGATTTTAGTGCGTCGTTCTCGCGAGCAGCTTGAAATGGAAATTGAGCAATTTATGCTGGTTGAGCGCGATAACCTTGTTATTGGCTGCGCGGCCTTGTATCCGTTTGAAGAAGATAACGCTGGTGAGTTTGCTTGTTTGGTTGTGCATCCAGATTATCGTGATGCTGACCGTGGTAGTGTGTTGTTAAATAATATTATTGGCCAAGCACGTACACGTGGTTATTCGCGTTTATTTGCACTCACTACGCGCAGTATTCATTGGTTTTTAGAGCATGGTTTTAGCATTGTGGATGTCGATGAGTTACCTAATAAGAAAAAGCAGCTTTATAACTATCATCGTCGCTCGAAGATCCTTGCGTTAGATTTATAACCGTAATGATAGGGTCAACATAAAAAATGCCGGATTAATCCGGCATTTTTTATGTATGAATAAATATACTAATATCATTCTTCAATCTGATTAATAAAAAGTCAGCTTAATCATACTTGGGCTTTTGCTAATGTATTGCGTTTTTGGCGTTGCACTAGCATGTCGCTAATAAAAATAACCAGTGCCCCCCAAATAAAGCCAAAGGTAATGCCTTTTTCAATATCAAACGGCTCGTTAAATAATTGAACCGCCAAGATAAACATGATACTAGGGCCAATATATTGGAAAAACCCTAGGATAGAGAATGGAATTCTTACTGCGGATCCTGCAAAGCATAATAATGGGATGGTAGTGACAATACCTGCTGCAATCAGTAGTAAGTTTAGATTCAAGCTATTGGTTAGCATGCTTACTGAGGATGTCTCTAAGGTGACGAGCAAGTATCCTAAGGCTATCGGTAATAAGATCGCTGTTTCGACTAATAACCCTGTTTTAGCATCAATATTAACTTTTTTACGTAATAAACCATAAAAGCCAAAACTGGCGGCCAAGGCTAATGACAATAGCGGAATGGAGCCAAAAGAGATTAACTGAACCAATACGCCGGCACTGGCTAAACCTACCGCTACCCATTGTAATTTACGCAAACGTTCGCCTAAAAACAGCATTCCAAGTAAAACGTTAAACAGTGGGTTGATAAAGTAACCCAAGCTAGCATCAAGCATATGGTCGTTGTTGACTGCCCAAATAAAAATGAGCCAATTTGCTGCAATAAGAACTGATGTAACAAAGAGTACCGCGAGTTGTTTTGGGTGTTTGAGAACAAGGCGCAGACGACCAAATCCACCTATAAATTGCATCAGAATGATCATAAATAAAAATGACCATATGACACGATGCATTAATATTTCTGTCGCGGGGACATGATGCAAAAGTTTAAAATACAGTGGTGCGATACCCCAAATGGTATAAGCACAAACTGCCAGTAAAACTCCTTTACGGTATTCTAAATCAGGCATAGTCAATCAATAATGGGCGTAACGAGAAGAAGATGGCGATTGTAGGTCGCCATTTTGGATGACACAAGTGATTAAGCGAATTCTTTTATTGTATGGCTTTTAGCTTTGCAAGACAGATCTTTATTGTCAACCCACCATATAAGTTCCTGTGCCAAATGCAATATGGACACCTTGTTCATTATGTAATTCCATTCGGCACACTGATACCCGGTTACCAGAACGGATAACACTACCTGTGCCAGTAAAAATCTCGCCACGACCTGGGCGTAAAAAGTCTACCCGCATATCGATCGTGCCCAAGGTTGTAAGACGCTGTTGTAACTCTTCTATGGTCCAATCTTCTTTACTGGCAACTAGCCCTGCAAAAACCGTAAGTCCACCAACAACATCAAGTATTGTTGCGGTGACACCGCCATGAAGAATATTTTGATGGATATTACCGATGAGTTCTGGCTTCATTTTTATCACGACTTCAACCCCATTGATGTCGTAATGTTTTATATCTAAACCAAGCAGATTATGGAATGGAACATGTTGGTCAAAAATATCTGCAACTTGCTGTAAAATCTGAGTTTTAATGGTGGTGGTCATGAGCAATCCTTGTCGGTCATTATTATTATTATTTTATTAATTCTAAGGCAGCTTGCTGCCATAGAGTATTTAATCTAACCCTAAAGTGACCTCAACTCAAACTTCTATCTTGAATGAAAACATCGCAAAAGTGTTTTGGTTCAAGACTTCTGTGACTGAGTGCTTTAAAATGAGTGCCCCTTGAATGATAATGTAGTGTGAATGGATACTCCGATTTCGGCCAATATTGCGACCTCAGATGAGTTGACGACAGAGCAAGATGTGCTTGCCACTAGCTTGCAGCAAGTTTTTGGTTATCGTGCCTTTCGTGAAGGGCAGCGAGAAGTTATAGAGCAAAGTTTACAAGGCCAAGACACCTTAGTTATTATGCCTACGGGTGGCGGCAAAAGTATATGTTATCAATTGCCTGCTATTGTGTTGCCTGGTGTGGCAGTGGTGGTGTCGCCATTAATTTCGTTGATGAAGGACCAAGTCGACAGTTTGATACAAAGTGGGGTATCGGCGGCTTATCTCAATTCATCTTTACCGCGCGAGCAAAGTGCGGAGGTACTTCGTAAGCTTCACGCTGGTGAGATTAAGTTGTTATATGTGTCACCGGAGCGTTTGTTGCGCCCTGACTTTATTGAACGCCTTCAATCAGTTGATGTTTCTATGTTTGCCGTTGATGAAGCGCATTGCATTAGTCAATGGGGTCATGATTTTAGACCTGAATATGCGGCATTAGGGCAGTTAAAACAGTATTTCCCCTATTTACCTTTAATGGCATTGACTGCGACAGCCGATCACGCGACGCGTTTAAGTATTTGTGAACGTTTAGGTGTGACGCCTTATACTTTGTTATCAAGTTTCGATCGCCCTAATATTCGTTATACCGTGGCTGAAAAGCTTAATGCGGCTAATCAATTACGTCAGTTTTTAACTATCCAAAATGGCACCAGTGGAATTGTGTATTGCAGTAGCCGACGTCGAGTGGATGAGGTTGCTGAGCGTTTACGCTTACAGGGATTTAATGCCCAAGCTTATCATGCCGGTTTAAGCCAGGAAGAACGTGGCAATGTTCAAGATAAGTTTTTAAAAGACCAAGTTGATATTGTGGTGGCAACTGTGGCATTCGGCATGGGAATTAATAAATCTAACGTGCGCTTTGTCGTACATTACGATATTCCTAAAAGTATTGAAGCTTATTACCAAGAAACAGGCCGTGCTGGTCGTGATGGATTGGATGCTGAGGCGTATTTGTTGTTTGACCCTGCCGATATTGGTCGCGTTAGACATTTGATTGAACAATCTGAACCAGGGCCCCAACAGCAAGTCGAATTTCATAAATTGAATACCATGGCAGCATTTGCAGAAGCGCAAACTTGTCGCCGCCAAGTGTTGCTAAATTATTTTGATGAAGTGGCATCAAAGCCTTGTGGTAACTGTGATATCTGTCTTGACCCACCTAAGCGATATGATGGAACTGAAGACGCACAAAAAGTGCTGTCTTGTATTTATCGTTTGCAGCAACGTTTTGGTATCCATCATGTTATTGAAGTCTTGCGCGGGTCTAAAGCGGCTAATGTGGTCGATAGAGGTCATGATAAATTATCGACATGGGGCATTGGTAAAGATAAGTCCACCGAGTTTTGGCTCAGTGTGATCCGCCAATTAATTCATTTAGGTTTAATGAGTCAGGACATCACTCGGGGATCTGCGATTAAGCTTAATCCTGCCGCAAGGCCGATATTGAAAGCTGAGTTATCGCTTATGTTAGCCGTACCGCGGATTCAACTGCTTGATGTTAAACGTAAACCAAATTCCCGTGCGCCGCAGCAATACGATCGTAAACTCTTTGCGCGTTTAAAATTATTGCGTCGTGAACTTGCTGAGAAAAACGACATTCCACCTTACTTAGTGTTTAACGATGCAACCTTAGCAGAAATGTCGGCTATGCTACCCACTAGTCCGGGTGAGATGCTTGCGGTCAATGGGGTCGGACAGATTAAACTGGACCGATTTGGCGGCGAGTTTTTAGATGAAATATCTGATTATCTAACACAAGGCTAACCATCAACATTTATTATAATTTCTGATTATGTTCTTGGGACTTTATTTTGTTTAATTGATTTAATACCGCTTTTTTCAATAACGCATCAAAACTATCAAGTTGGTGCAAACTGGCTACACCAATATTTACTTTACCTTCAGTTTGCCATTCTTCGAGCACATGCTCTATTTGGCTTACCACTCTTGCGGCTCCAATTGGCGATGTATGTGGTAACAGGATAATCAGTTCATTTGGACTGTGGTGGAATAACTGGTCTTGTTCTCTAAGGGTATTTTTTAGCCTAGGAGTAATAAACGGCATATCCGTAGTAAGAATATGGCTCATATCGATAAGCAACATGCTTAGTTGATAATGTCCATGCTTAGCATTATCTAACATGTTATTGATATTTAATTGTTGATTTTCAATATTATTCTTAACGTTGTTGGTGTTGCGAGGGTTTCTGGTTATAAATATCACTAATCCAATTGACATTATTAGGATGATGAGTGCCGTTAATATCAAGCTTTGGTTAATGTTACTAGACTTTTGAGGCGGATCGATAGGCTCACTTTGTGCCGTTATTTTAGCTTTGTATTGCATAAAATGAGCATTGTTTAATTTTTCAGCCGCTTGTTTTGCAGCATCAAAACGCTGCACTTGAAATTGATAAGCGGATTCAAATTGATTTTTTTCGGCATAGTATTGGCTGATTATCTGGTTAAATTCTTCTAAATCCGAAAACTGTTTAAGCTCTGTGGCTTGTTCAATAATATCATTCAGTAACGATAATGCTTGATTGTCTTTATGTTGTGCAAAATATACTTTAGCTAATGTACGCTTGATGCGCATGACGTAGATAGGTTCTTGGTATTTAGTGAATATGTTGATGCTTGAAAGCGCTTTCTGCTCGGCAATATCGTAATTTCCGACGTATAAATTAATCATTGCGAGTAGCCCATACTGATAGGCAAGATCTCGCTCAGAATCTATTTCTGTGTTGAAGTTTTTTATTTTATCTAAATAATATAGCACCTTGGGTTTGTCTTTAAGCGTAATATTGATCAGTGCTAAGTTGATTATCACTGTAGATTTTATTTTCCCAAATGAAGACATGTCTTTATAGGCTTCTTCAGAAAAGTTTAGAGCCTCTTGATAATCCCCTTGGGATAGAAATACATTTGAAATTTCCGATTGGATAAATGAGATTGGAAGTAAGTACCAATGTTGAGGTTGGTTTTGGGCTTCTTCGTAACTAGCTAATGCTAAACGTAAATCCTCAATTGCAGCATTATAGTTTTCTAAACTGGTATTTTGTCTACTTCGGTTATAAAGATTATTCACGATTGCCTGCTTCTCTGAATAAAGATTTGCCAATCTCAATGATTCCTCTGTAAGAATTTGTTCTTGAAGCACATTGCCCAAGTTTTGTTGTGCTTCTGCTTGGCATTGAATAAAGTAAGGACGAGCGGTGTCATACTTATATTGTCGAGCATTAATCTCACCTTGTTTTGCCAAAATAATAGCTTGATTAAATTCACCAAATTCCAATAAATTAAAACAATGTAATAGGCTTAATCGTAGTGCATCAATATTGGTTAATGGTTGCTGAGTATGTTGTTGAACAAGTGAATCAATAAGTACTTTGGCTTCTGCAGATCGTTGAGAATTGATATTGTTGATCACATCGAGTTGTTCGCGAGTGCTGAGCAGTTGAGTTTGGACAATAATATTGTCTGAGAGTAATAAACGTTGAGATGCTTGAGCAAAAACAGAAGAGGTCACAAAATATAGCGTTAGCCCCATGAGCAAAGCGACAATGAGACTAAAGTTATAATTAATGTTCTTTTTCGCTAACGTCATCGTCATTTGTCTACTCAATATGGGGAATGTCAGTATACGGTTATTTCTGTCGTGAGACATAATAATATAATTGATGCAGTGACTTAGGTCTGAGTTTATTTGTACATATCGAAATGACGTTGTGTTAGCTGGCAGTCATTAAATTTAGTCTGTTAAATGTTATTATCACTGTAATGAAGCACTAGTACATCATCATCTTTTTCATCTTGACCAAATTAGGGTTGACACAGAAGGCTGCTCGCGTTATTTATTAAGCACAGACATATTTTATGCATCGCATATTTAGTTATTTAAAGTGAATATTAACGTTATGAACACAAAATTGATTCTACTCGGACTCCTTCTCCTCTCACGCATAACCTGCGCGGAGTCCTTTGTGTCACATGCAAAATAATTCATTAAGCATACACAAACCCCGCGCTGATAGCCGCGGGGTTTTTTGTTTCTAGCCCTTTTGAAATGTACCAGTTGTGATATTTGCAGTTAGGTAAATAGATACATGATGGTCGATGGAGAAATTCGATGTCCGACAGAGTGATAATTTTTGATACTACCCTACGTGATGGCGAGCAAGCACTAGCCGCAAGTTTAACGGTTAAAGAAAAGCTGCAAATTGCCTTGGCTCTAGAACGTTTAGGTGTTGATGTCATGGAAGTCGGGTTTCCGGTGTCTTCTCCTGGTGATTTTCAATCGGTGCAAACCATTGCAAAAACGATTAAAAATAGCCGAGTGTGTGCGTTATCTCGAGCACTTGAAAAAGACATTGATGCCGCAGCTCAAGCATTATCGGTAGCCGATCAATTTCGTATTCATACATTTATATCAACCTCGACTATTCATGTTGAAAGTAAATTAAAACGCTCTTTTGATGATGTATTAGAGATGGCCGTTAATGCGGTTAAGTATGCTAGACGATTTACTGATGATGTAGAGTTTTCATGCGAAGATGCGGGCCGCACGCCAATTGATAATTTGTGCCGTATGGTTGAGGAAGCCATTAAAGCAGGTGCTCGAACCATTAATATTCCAGATACCGTCGGTTATACAGTACCAAGTGAGTTTGGTGGCATTATTCAAACACTATTTAATCGGGTTCCGAATATCGACCAAGCCGTAATCTCGGTTCATTGTCATGATGATTTGGGCTTGTCAGTAGCTAATTCTATTGCAGCGGTCGAGATGGGCGCACGTCAAGTGGAATGTACCATTAACGGTATTGGCGAACGTGCTGGTAACTGTTCATTAGAAGAAATTGCCATGATTTTGGCAACCCGCAAAGATTTACTTGATATAGATTGTGGCATTAACGCTAGAGAAATTCACCGTACGTCATCATTGGTAAGCCAATTATGTAATATGCCTATTCAAGCTAACAAGGCAATAGTTGGCGCAAATGCATTCTCTCATTCGTCGGGCATTCACCAAGATGGCATGCTAAAAGCCAAAAATACTTATGAGATCATGACGCCTGAAAGTATTGGCTTAAATCGTAATAACTTGAATATGACCTCGCGTTCGGGACGTCATGTGATTAAACATCGCATGGAAGAAATGGGTTACCAGCCAAGCGATTATGATATGGATAGCCTATACGAGCAGTTTTTAACCTTGGCAGATAAGAAAGGCCAAGTATTCGATTACGATTTAGAAGCCTTAGTGTTTATGGAGTCTAAAACACAAGATGATGATAAATATCAACTTAAACACATGATGGTACATTCTGATTCCACTGAAGGTGTGGCAACTGCGACGGTGCGTATTGCGGTTGATGGCCAAGATATTACAGAAGCCGCAACAGGTAATGGACCTGTTGATGCTGCTTATAATGCCATTGCGCGAGCGACTGGTCGTCAAATCAATATTACTAATTATAAATTAGGTGCCAAAGGTGAAGGTCAAAATGCCTTAGGGCAAGTTGATATAACAGCTAAATATCATGAGCAAAGATTCCACGGTGTCGGCTTAGCCACTGATGTGGTTGAGGCGTCAGCCCAAGCACTCGTGAATGTGATGAACTTAGTGTACCGCGCAGATAAGGTCGCTGATTTTAAACAACAGATCCATAAGAATAGGGAGTTAGGTGGAGTATGAGTTATCAAATAGCAGTTTTGTCGGGTGATGGTATCGGTCCTGAAGTGATGGCAGAAGCACGTAAAGTGCTGTGTGCGATTGAATCTCGTTTTGGATTAGATATTAACTATACCGAATACGATGTTGGCGGCATTGCCATTGATAACCATGGTTGTCCTTTACCTGACGCTACCTTAAAAGGTTGTGAAGCGGCAGATGCCATTTTATTCGGTAGTGTGGGTGGCCCTAAGTGGGAGCATTTACCCCCTAATGATCAACCTGAACGTGGTGCATTATTGCCATTACGCGGCCATTTTGAGTTATTTTGTAATTTACGCCCAGCCAAATTACATGACGGCTTAGAGCATATGTCACCACTTCGCAGTGATATTTCCGCTCGTGGTTTTGATGTGTTGTGTGTTCGTGAATTAACAGGCGGTATTTACTTTGGTAAGCCTAAAGGACGCCAAGGTGAAGGTGATGATGAAGAAGCCTTCGATACCATGCGTTATAGCCGTCGCGAAATTAGCCGTATTGCCCGTATTGCTTTTGAAGCCGCGCGTGGACGTAAAAATAAGGTGACTTCGGTAGACAAGGCAAACGTATTAGCGTGTTCTGTATTATGGCGCCAAGTGGTTGAAGAAGTTGCTAAAGACTTTCCTGATGTCACTTTAGAGCACATCTATATTGATAACGCGACTATGCAGTTATTGCGTCGTCCTGATGAATTTGACGTGATGTTATGTTCTAACTTGTTTGGCGATATTTTATCAGACGAAATTGCCATGTTAACGGGCTCTATGGGGTTATTGTCTTCGGCAAGCATGAACAGTACAGGCTTTGGCTTATTTGAACCCGCTGGTGGCAGCGCGCCTGATATCGCCGGCCAAGGTATTGCTAACCCGGTAGCGCAGATTTTATCAGCAGCATTAATGCTACGTCATAGTTTACAGCAAGAAGATGCTGCCAATGCCATTGAACGTGCGGTGACTAAAGCCCTATCCAGTGGTTATTTAACGGGTGAGTTACTTGCTGCAGATAAACGCAGTGAGGCTAAATCGACAGCACAAATGGGTGATTTTATCGCTCAAGCAGTAAAGGAAGGTGTGTAATGGTCCAAGTGACAGGTAAAACTTTATATGAAAAAGTGTGGGATGCCCATATTGTCGCCTCTCCGGAGGGAGAAGCGCCAGTAGTTTATGTGGATCGCCATTTAGTTCACGAAGTGACTTCGCCGCAGGCATTTAGCGGGTTAAAGGTGGCAGGCCGCAAACTACGTGCACCACAAAAAACCTTTGCTACTATGGATCATAATACCTCTACTCGCAGTGCCAGTTTAGATGCGTTAAGCCCTATGGCGCGTACTCAAGTTGAAACTTTAGCGCAAAATTGTAAAGAGTTTGGGGTGCGTTTGTACGATATTCACCACCCTAATCAAGGTATTGTCCATGTAATGGGACCTGAATTAGGCATTACCTTACCGGGCACTGTTATTGTGTGTGGAGACTCTCATACCGCAACTCATGGTGCATTTGGTGCGTTAGCATTTGGTATTGGTACATCCGAAGTTGAACACGTGTTGGCTACACAAACCTTACGCCAGTTAAAAGCCAAGAATATGAAAGTTGAAGTGCGTGGCAAAGTAACCGATGGCGTTACGGCTAAAGATATCGTATTAGCGATTATTGGCAAGCTCGGCATGGATGGTGGTACAGGTTTCGTGGTTGAGTTTTGTGGTGAAGCCATTGAAGCATTAACCATGGAAGGTCGGATGACCTTATGTAACATGGCCATCGAAATGGGCGCTAAAGCTGGCATGATTGCGCCTGACCAAACCACATTTAATTATTTAAAAGGTCGTGAGTTTGCACCCAAAGATGATGTGTGGGAGCAAGCTGTTGCAGCATGGTCTGAGCTTAACACTGACGCGGATGCTGTTTTTGATGCCGAAGTGGTATTAGATGCTAACGATATCGCACCGCAGTTAACCTGGGGAACTAACCCTGGTCAAGTGGTTGCTATTGATGGCGTGGTGCCGAACCCTGATGTTGAAACTAACAGCACTAACCGCACCAGCATGATTAAAGCATTAGAGTATATCGGCCTTACACCGGGCACTAAGATGACAGACATTAGCATCAATAAAGTGTTTATTGGTTCTTGTACTAACTCACGTATTGAAGATTTACGTTCAGCTGCTGCGCACGCTAAAAACCGTAAAGTAGCCAATGGTGTTGTCGCTATTGTGGTGCCGGGTTCTGGCCAAGTGAAGTTACAAGCAGAAGCTGAAGGTTTAGACAAAATTTTTATTGAAGCTGGCTTTGAATGGCGTTTACCAGGATGCTCCATGTGTTTAGCCATGAATGATGATCGTTTAGAAGCAGGCGATCGCTGTGCTTCAACCAGTAACCGTAATTTTGAAGGTCGTCAAGGTCGTGGCAGTCGTACCCATTTGGTCAGCCCTGCTATGGCTGCGGCAGCTGCTGTTGCGGGTCATTTCGTTGATATTCGTCAACCTTACTAATTAGCTAAACAAGGATATTTTATGCAAGCTTTTACAGCACATACCGGTTTAGCGGTAGCCATTGATAGTGCCAATGTCGACACTGATCAGATTATTCCAAAACAGTTTTTGTCTAAAGTGACCCGTGATGGTTTTGGGGTGCATTTGTTCCATGATTGGCGATATTTAGATGATGCAGGCGATAAGCCTAATCTTGATTTCAGCTTAAATCAGCCTCGTTATAAAGGCGCTTCTATTTTATTGGCACAAGAAAATTTTGGCTGTGGGTCGTCGCGTGAACATGCGCCATGGGCATTGGCTGATTTTGGCTTTCGAGTGGTTATTGCGCCGACGTTTGCCGATATTTTTTACGGTAACTCGATTAATAATGGCTTGTTACCCGTTAAGCTAACTTCAGTTCAAGTACAGCAATTAATCGATGAAGTCACCGCTAAAGAAGGGGCGCAGATTACGGTAGATTTACAAGCGTTAACTGTTACATCACCTTCTGGAAGCGTGTTCGATTTCACCATTGTGGAGTCAGCAAGGCACAAGTTATTGAATGGTCTTGATGCTATCGGATTGACTTTGTCATTTGGACAACAGATCAGTGATTATGAAACGGATATACCAGCTTGGTATGCATAATTTGATGTGATATCGCATTGTAAACACACTGTTATTTCTTTGTTTGAAACCTCTTTATGTTGTCATAAAGAGGTTTTTTTCGTTTTTTAATTGTAATTATTTTTATGTGACCAATTTGTGTATGAATAGCCATCAGTCAAATGCCAAACGATTGCACTTAATCCAATAAGCACACCTTTGTATTGGAATTTATTTTTTTAATTCATTGTAATTAAATTAAAAATTGTAATATTGCCTAAAAATTTAGTTGATTAAGTTTACACTCATATCTGTTTTTACTGTCAGTTTACTTAATGAAAGTTAAAAATTTGATCGCGATCACAATTTAAAATTGAATGACTCACAGGTTATTCAGCCCTCCCACGGTATTGCAAAGCATCTTTTGATCGGTAAACTGACAGCTTCATTTAAATCGAGCTTTTACTCTATGCAGGTCGATTTATGCAGTTTGAAACTAAAACACAGAGAATCATAATGAAAAAAACAGTGTTAACGTTGGCGATTAGCGCCATTGTTTTTGGGGCAACAACTCAAGTGAACGCAGCTGGCTTTCAGCTTTCAGAATATTCAGCCACAGGCCTAGGTCGTGCATTTGCTGGTGAAGCCGCGATGGCTGACAATGCTTCTGCTCAGGCTCGAAACCCAGCCATGTTGTCATATTTAGAAGGCCGCCAATTGTCTGGTGGTGGTATCTATGTGATGCCAAATGTCGATGTTGTTGGTGATGTTGCCCTTTCTTCATCCTTGTTAGGTTCAGAGCCATTAGTTATAAATGCTGATGCCTATGATGTAGCAGACAATGCACTTGTGCCTAATTTTTACTATTCTAATCAATTGAATGACCAATGGACTTGGGGTCTAGCGGTGAATTCTAATTATGGTTTAGCGACCGATGTTCCAGTATCGGATGCAGCCGCTATTTTTGGCAGCAAGACGTCGGTTACCACTGTAGAGTTCAATCCTAGTGTTGCTTACCGTATTGATGAGACATTTACCGTAGGTGCTGGTTTACGTATTGTATATGGTGAAGGTGAACTGGATGCGACTACGCCGAGTTGGATGGATTCAATTAAATCTAATGCTAATGTACCTGAAAGCATCAGTGAACTTTTACCCGATGGTGGTACGAGTTTGAAGTCAATGGAAGGTAATGATATTGGCTATGGCTGGAAAGCGGGTGCCAGTTGGCAGGTTAATTCGGCGAACCGTATTGGTTTGGCTTACCATAGTGGTGTCGACCTTAAATTAGACGGTCATGTTTCAGGGCTACTTTATACTGGTGATCAAGATAGCGAGATTGATGCATACTTGCCTATTGAGTTACCAGCATTTGCTGAGCTTGCTTCTTATCATCAGTTAACTGAAAATTGGGCTATGCATGCCAGTATCAATTGGACAGAATGGAGCGTTTTTGACAAACTAGAGGCGCATTTCACTGGTGACGTAAAGCCTGTTGGTGACTTAGAGTCTGATGTAGTAAAAGAAGAAAACTTTAAAGATAACTGGCGTTATGCAATTGGTACAACGTACTTGGTAAATAACCAATGGACAATTCGTGCTGGCATGGCGCTTGATAAAACGGCTGTTGACGATCAAGATCGCACCACGACTATCCCCGACACTGACCGTTTATGGTTTAGTGTGGGTACTGGTTACCAAGTATCCCAAAATTTGAATGTTGATGTAGGTGTTACTTATATTCGCACTCATGGTGATGCCCCGATTAACGAGACACAAGATCTATTGGGTATCGCATCAGTTGGGTTTACTGGTGAAGCGACGGGTGATGTTTGGCTCGCTGGTGTACAGTTAAGCTATAAAATGTAGTTCAATATTATTGATAACTAGGCCTCGCAATTGCGGGGCCTTTTAATATGAAATTGATGCTCAAAGAGGAACATTGTTTACAGTAATTTTAGATGTCTATGTAGGAAATGATACTATTATGATTAAATAAAATAATCATATAAAAATGATATAGGGCATCAGATGGTGGCTAAAAAATACATTGTTGCGTTAGATCAGGGAACTACAAGTTCTCGTGCTATTGTGTTCGATCATCAAGTAAATATTGTAGCGGTTGCTCATCGTGAGTTTACGCAACATTATCCGCAAGCGGGTTGGGTAGAACATGATCCGATGGAGATATGGTCTTCACAAAGTTCAGTTCTCATTGAGGTTCTGACTCGTGCGGGGATCAGTCATCGTGAGGTTGCTGCGATTGGCATTACCAATCAGCGTGAGACGACAATAGTCTGGAACAAACACACAGGTAAGCCAGTATGTAATGCGATCGTATGGCAGTGTCGTCGTAGCCAAACTATATGCCAACATCATAAAGCGCAGGGTGCTGAAGAGATGGTTCGTCAGAAAACTGGGCTGGTACTAGACCCTTACTTTTCAGCGTCCAAAATTGAGTGGATTTTAAATAACATTGAAGGCGCGCGTGAACAAGCCGAAGCTGGGGATTTATTGTTTGGCACTGTCGATACTTGGTTAGTGTGGAAACTCACGCAAGGTGAAGTCCATGTGACCGAACCGACCAATGCTTCAAGGACAATGTTATTTAATATTCATGATCAACAATGGGATCAAGAGCTCCTCGATCTGTTTAATATACCTAGGGCAATGCTACCTGAAGTGAAACCTTCTTGTGCAATATACGGTTATACCGAACTTGCAGGTAATCACACTCCTGTCGCTGGGATGGCTGGGGATCAACAATCGGCATTATTTGGCCAATTGTGCATTGAACCTGGGATGGCAAAAAATACTTATGGAACAGGATGTTTCTTATTGATGAATACTGGCGACAAAGCCGTAGAGTCCACTCATGGGTTATTAACAACCATTGCCATTGGTGCAGACGCTAAGGTAAATTATGCTTTAGAAGGTTCGGTATTTATGGGTGGCGCGGTTATTCAATGGCTGCGCGATGAGTTAGGGTTAATTGACGATGCGTGTGATACCCAATATTTTGCTGATAAAGTAGAAGATACCAACGGTGTTTATTTGGTTCCAGCATTTGTGGGACTTGGTGCGCCTTATTGGGATGCAGATGCTCGAGGAGCGATTGTTGGGCTCACCCGTGGTGCTAATCGCAACCATATTATCCGTGCAGCATTAGAAGCGATTGCTTATCAATCTCGTGATGTACTTGATGCCATGAGTAAAGATTCTAACGTGCCACTGACACAAATTAGGGTCGATGGTGGTGCAGTTTCTAATGACTTTTTAATGCAATTTCAAGCTGATATTACAGGGGTAACTGTTATTCGTCCGCGAGTGATTGAAACCACCGCGATGGGTGCGGCATTTCTCGCTGGCTTGGCAGTTGGCGTGTGGGAGTCGACCGATGAATTACAAATTATGCTGTCTACTGAGCGTGAGTTTACTTCCACAATGGATATAGAAACCCGCGAAAAGTTATATCTTGGTTGGAAAAAAGCGGTAGCGCAAGTAAGCCCTAATGCATAACTTAATGAGTATTAAGATTAATTAGACTTCAATATCAATATGTTGACTCGAGCTTTCTCCGCGAGTAGAGAATCGATCATCAGATTTCATTCGTCTAATGCGGCTACCGATGTTTTTTTTATCATTGACGGTTCGCGGTTTGGCTCGTCTTTCTTGGCGTGGTGCGTCTTGACGTTGAATGGCTATTTTATGGCTAACGCTCGGTGGCAATTGTGATTGAGGCGCTTCGTGACTGTCCGCACTAATTGGACTCACATTGCTGACCTGTTTAACAATACGTTTATGTTCACTCACGGCCTGTACAGGCCGAGCTAACATGGCATAAATGCTGTCAATACTCATGTTGTGCTCCTTTGGCTGTGAAAAACTGTGATTGTTATCATCATAACTGTTTATCGACCCTTTTTGATTAAAATTTAATCTTTTTTAGGTTGCGAGTCGTCTGGTTGATATTTCCGTTGGCGGTTAATGGCCTCACATCCGTTTCTCGCTGAAAGTGGTCATCAGTAATGATGCTTATTTTTTGATTATGAATAGTTATTTTAAATCTGTTAGCCCAAGCTAACTGAACTATATCAATATCACGGCGCTTTATACGCAATTTACTTAGACTATGCTACTTGTAGCTGGATTAAAATTCTGGTCACTATCCGGCTATTATTCTGATCTAAGGTTAGTCACTCCCTATCAATTTGTTCTTTTTCTCTTTTGTTATCATATTGCTTTTAAGTATTTAAATTGTGTGATCGCCACTTTTTTCCTTTTGAGGCATTAAGAATAATTAACTGTGATTGAGAGTTGAGTTGATAAAATGCTTGCCCTTAACATGATTAATATCATATCTAGCACTCTGTTGTTTAGCGACGCGTTCTCGCTCATATTTAGCGGGTAATGACTTAGATAGTGTGGTGGACTGGATATTAATAGGCACGATGATGTGTATTAAGGTGCTAACTATCTTGAAAAACACCGTTTAAGCCTTTTTGGAATGCTGTGATGGGCCATAAGGGCATGCAAAAATATAATATAAAGCGGTATTTAAATGGCTAAAAGTTGACTCAGTCGATTATTTATTGATTTTTAATACAATTAATGTTGAGTTTTTTGGCTGTATTGCCCCTGAATATGGTGTATTCGAACGATAAAAGATAATTAATTAAAAAGATTGCGAGACTATTTTAGTCGATAAAGTGACCGTTATGTCTCTGGTTTAACTCATTTACCCTGATTTTTAGCTGTTTTCTACAGATAGCTCAGTCATTCATCCTGCTTGATATTAATTTGCTGCTAACCCGCTTGGGGTCTGGATTTAATATATCAGTCCATCCCTTGACAACACTTGCATAGAGTCCCTAAACTTAGCATTTGTGGGATAAAGTGGATCATTGTGGATCGAATGTTAATAAAAGAGGCTAAATAACGTGTTTCGTGGTGCCAGTGCAATCAACATGGATGCTAAAGGGCGGATCGCTATTCCAGCGAGATACCGTGATGCGTTACGTGTGGAGCATGCTGGAACTGTGATTATGACCGTTGACATTGAAGCTGCTTGTTTGTTGATTTATCCATTACATGAATGGGAGCAAATTGAAGCAAAGCTAAGATTGCTTTCAGATACCGATCCTCTTGAACGTTCCTTTAAACGAAAATTACTAGGCCACGCACAAGATTGCGAACTAGACAGCCACGGACGTATTGTTATTCCGCCGGCATTGCGAAGTTTCGCCAGTTTAGAAAAGAAAACTATGCTGGTGGGCTTACTGAATAAATTTGAACTATGGGAAGAGAGTGCTTGGCAGCAACAAATGGATGATGGCAATACGCTCATTCAAAGCCAAGATTTAGCCAGCAATGAACGTCTGGCACACTTTTCACTGTAGTGACCAAAAAGGTTAGAAGAACCCAATGAGCCAAGAGTTTGCCCATTTATCTGTATTACTGAATGAGACCGTTGAAGGACTCAATATTCAACGTGATGGTATCTATATTGATGGCACCTTTGGCCGTGGTGGGCATTCGCGTCATGTATTAAGCCACTTGGGTGAAAAGGGTCGTTTAATTGCAATTGATCGTGATCCACAAGCTATTGAAGCGGCGAAACAGTTTGCAGATGATCCACGTTTTCAAATCGTACACGGTGGCTTTGGTCAATTAGCTGAGTATGTCGAGGAACTTGGATTAACTGGCAAAATCAATGGCGTATTACTTGATCTTGGCGTGTCGTCACCACAGCTAGACGATGCAGAGCGTGGCTTTAGTTTTTTACGTGATGGCCCACTTGATATGCGTATGGACAATAGCCAGGGGCAAACTGCAGCTCAGTGGATAGCGCGTGCTGAAATTGAAGACATGGCATGGGTATTTAAAACCTATGGTGAAGAAAAAAATTCGCGTCATATCGCCCGTTGTATTGTTGCCGATCGCGAGAAAACACCATTTTTACGAACCAAAGACTTAGCCGATTTAATTGCGCGTATTACCAAAAACAAAGAACGTAATAAACATCCGGCGACGCGTGTATTCCAGGCTATTCGTATTTATATCAACAGTGAGTTAGAACAAATAGACCAAGCACTCGAAGGCGCGTTAGCGGTATTAGCACCTCAAGGGCGATTATCGGTGATCAGTTTCCATTCGCTTGAAGATCGTATGGTGAAGCGTTTTATTCGTCGCAATAGTCAAGGTGAAAGTGTGCCACATGGCTTGCCGATTACCGAAGCTGAGATTAATAAATCCCGTAAATTAAAAGCGGTTAGTAAGGCGATGAAGCCTTCTGATGCGGAAATAGAGCAAAATCCACGTTCACGTAGCTCGGTATTACGAGTTGCTGAGCGTCTGGATTACTAACTACTGAGGCTAATGTGAGCCAATCATCATTAAATTTACCTCGGATTGTGTTACATGACATTTGGCACCATAAGTGGGTATTGCTGTTGAGTGTACTGGTTGTTTTGAATGGTGTAGCCGTAGTTTATACCAGCCATGTAACACGTAAGTTGATTACTCAATGGGATCAACTTCTGCAAGAGCAAGATCGCTTAGATATTGAATGGCGAAATTTATTATTAGAAGAGCAATCGCAATCTGAACACAGTCGCGTGACTCGGATGGCAACCAAAGAATTAAATATGTCTCGGCCGCTTCCTAAGGAGGAAGTTATCATTCGAGTCCAGTGAGCATAGGGAATATGGCTAGACAAGCAAAGAAAAAATTAGGTCACGAACTGATTCCATGGCGTTTATACGTTGTGGTGGGATTCGTATTGCTGTTATTTTGCTGTCTAATTGCACGTGCTGCTTATATTCAAATAATTGAGCCAGATAAACTGCGTCACGAAAGTGATATGCGGACATTGCGCACAACCAGTAACCAAGTTCAACGAGGCTTAATAACCGATCGCAATGGCGATATGCTTGCAGTCAGTGTTCCTGTACAAGCCGTGTGGGCTGATCCGAAACATGCTCATGATCAAGATGCATTTAAAGATATGCGCCGTTGGCAAGCGCTTGCTGACGTACTGCAAGAACCCGTCGAAGAATTAGTTAATAAAGTCAAAAATAATCCTAAAAAACGTTTTGTATACCTTAAACGTCAAGTGCCGTCTGCTGTTGCTGATTACATTGAACAGCTTAAAATTGGTGGTATTTACCTTAAATCTGAATCTAGGCGTTATTACCCCGCAAGTGAAATAACCGCACAATTAATCGGTATTACCAATATTGATGATGTGGGGATTGAGGGGATTGAAAATACTTATAATACTTGGCTTACGGGAACGCCTTCGAAACAAAAGGTACGTAAATCGCGTGATGGCAGTGTGGTCGAACGCTTAGATATTGTGCAACAAGGCGAAAGCTCAAATGATTTAGTGCTGAGCATTGATCAGCGTATTCAACAATTAGCATATCGCGAACTAAAGCGTGCTACCGAAATATACCAAGCGACCTCTGGGTCTGTCGTGGTCATTGATGTTCATACTGGTGAAGTACTCGCGATGGCGAACACTCCTTCTTACAACCCCAATTCTCGCGATAACTTACAGCCGCATCGGATGCGTAATCGTGCATTAACTGACACATTTGAACCGGGCTCAACCATTAAACCTTTCGTTGTAGCGGCTGCACTTGAAGCTGGTAAAGTGAAAGCAAATGAATTGATTTCGACATCACCTGGTTGGATGCGCATCGGTGGTCGCCAAGTACGTGATTCTCATAATTATGGTGAAATCTCATTAGCTAAAATTTTGGTTAAGTCTAGTAACGTGGGTATTAGTAAGCTTGCCTTATCGATACCGGTAGAACAGTTGTTAGGCACTTACCAATCAATGGGTTTAGGTAATTATTCGGGTATTAATTTAACCGGTGAAAGCGCGGGATTAATTCATAATCGTCATCGCTGGTCCGATTTTGAGCGTGCGACTTTATCTTTCGGTTATGGCTTTACCGCAACACCATTACAAATTGCACGTATGTACGCGACGTTAGGCAGTGGCGGTATTCTTTATCCTGTGTCGATTTTAAAATTGAGACAAGCACCTAAAGGTGAACAAGTTATTTCATCTCAAGTGGCCCATGACGTGATGGAAATGCTAGTTGGCGTGACTGAAACAGGAGGAACAGCAACCAAAGCACATATTGATGGTTATCCTGTTGCAGGTAAAACCGGTACTAGTCGCAAAGCCGTTGCAGGTGGTTATGGAGATGACTATGTTGCCTTATTTGCAGGCGTTGCCCCTGTTCACAACCCGCGGTTAGCTATTTCGGTTGTGATTAATGAACCTAAAGGTGACAAATATTACGGTGGTGATGTCGCTGGTCCAGCGTTTGCGAAAATAATGTCCGGCGCCTTGCAAATGCTTAATGTTGAACCAATTTCAGAGCGGGAGGCTGTTCATTTGGCCGCTGCGCAGGGGGCGCTGAATAATGTTATTAAATGACCTATTAGCGCCATGGTTCCATTACTCTGGTCGCGAATCTATTAATGGATTAACGCTAGATAGCCGTGAAGTTAAAGTGGGTGGTTTATTTGTAGCCTTGCCAGGTTATAACGTTGATGGCCGAGCATTCATTTCCCAAGCTATTGATGCGGGTGCGACGGCAATACTGGTGCATACCGATAATCCTGATGAGCACGGTATAGTCGATCGTATTCAATATGCCGTTCCATTAGTCTATTTTTTCCAATTAGGCCGTCAATTATCGGCCGTTGCGGCGCAGTTTTATTTATCAAACAACCAATCCTTATCTTTGATTGGGATAACCGGTACCAACGGCAAAACCTCAGTAAGCCAAATTATTGCTCAAATTGTACATTTACTCGGGCATAAAGCCGCTGTGATGGGAACGTTAGGCAATGGTTTATGGGGACAACTTGTTGATAGTGGTAACACCACGGCTGATGCTGTGACTGTAATGCGTCAACTTAGCGAGTTTTCTGCCCAAGGCGCAGAGTTGTGTGCCATGGAAGTATCAAGCCATGGCTTAGTGCAAGGGCGTGTTGAGGCGGCCCCATTTGAGATTGCAGTCTTTACCAATTTAAGCCGTGATCATCTTGATTATCATGGCGATATGGATTCTTACGCTGCTGCCAAAAAACGTTTATTTAAATTTCCTAGCCTAAAACATGGTGTTATTAATATTGATGATGCTGTCGGAGCCAAATGGCTGACCGAATTGGCAGATGGGAAAAACAAATCCTTCAGCATTGAAGGTGATACTTCAGCCGATTTTTATTGTGATGCTATTGAATATCATGATGCAGGTGTGACCGCTCAATTACACTATCCAGCATTAAATGGACAATTATCAGCACAAATTCAGTCACCATTATTAGGTGCATTTAACTTGTCCAATCTTGTTGCGGCTATTGCAGCCTTGTATTTACAAGGTACTGCAATGGCTTCAATATTAACGGTTGTGTGTAAATTAATACCTGTAGCGGGTCGTATGGAACGATTCTCATCACTTAATAAAGCCACTTTAGTCGTCGATTATGCTCATACTCCGGATGCCATTGAACAAGCCTTAAAAGCATTGCGAGTACATTGTAATGGCACTCTTTGGTGTGTATTTGGTTGTGGTGGTGACCGTGATAAAGGTAAGCGACCATTAATGGCACAAGCAGCTGAACAATATGCAGACAAAGTGATGATCACTAGCGATAATGCTCGCAGTGAAGATCCACAAGCCATTATTAACGATATTTTAGAGGGTATTAGCCAATCTCAAAGTGTGCTAACCCAGGTCGATCGTATTCAAGCTATTACCCAAGTCGCAGCATTAGCAAAGGTGGATGACATTGTATTACTTGCAGGTAAAGGCCATGAAACCTATCAAGAAATAGCCGGTCGACGTATTGATTATGATGAACGAGCTCTAGCCCTTAGACTGTCTAAGGAGGCGTTATGATCCGTTTATCTTTATCTGCTTTAGCGCTACATCTTAATGGCACATTAACAGGTGATGATCAGGTAATTAGTGCTGTTAGCACTGATAGTCGAAAAATTGAATCTCAATGTTTATTCATCGCCTTAAAAGGCGAGCGTTTTGATGGTCATGACTTTGCTGAAACCGCAATAAAAAATGGCGCACAAGCCCTCTTAGTTGATCATCTACTGCCTTTTGATGTGGCACAAATTATTGTAACCGACACACAAAAATCCATGGGTAACATTGGCGCACTTGTACGTCAACAAGTTGACCCTATTTGTGTTGCCCTTACTGGCTCTAATGGCAAAACCAGCGTTAAAGAAATGCTGGCTACTATTTTATCGCAGCATCATCAGGTGTTGTTTACTGCCGGTAATTTTAATAATGAAATTGGTGTGCCATTAACTTTACTGCGTTTAAGTGAAGGTGATGAGTATGGGGTGTTTGAACTAGGGGCAAATCATCGAGGTGAGATTGATTACACCTCATCATTAGTTCAGCCCCGTGTCGCACTGGTTAACAATGTCGGCAATGCTCATCTTGAAGGTTTTGGTTCGCTGGAAGGTGTTGCTCAGGCTAAGTCTGAAATTTTTAATCATCTCGCACCAGATGGCACTGCGATTATTAATGCAGACGACAAGTTTGCCGGTTTTATGTTGCAGCGTTCTCAAGGGCACAAGCAACTGTGTTTCTCTTGTCAAACAGCTGTAGATGCCGAAGTAAAAGCCACTGATATCGAAGTCGATATTCATGGTTGTTACCGTTTTACTTTAGGTTTTAAAACTCAGCAAGAAGCGGTGCAGTTGCCTTTGGCTGGTCTGCATCAAGTGAGTAATGCGCTTGCGGCGGCTTCGATGTGTATAGCTTTAGGGTTGTCGCTAGTTGAAATTGCGCAAGGCTTTGCATTGCTAAAACCTGTGAAGGGACGAATGCAACCACATGTTCTTGGTCGGGTGTTATTAATTGATGATAGTTATAACGCAAATCCAACATCAGTAAGTGCAGCGATTAATTGGTTGCAACAACGTGATGGATATCGCTGTTTAGTGCTGGGAGATTTGGGTGAATTAGGCGACAATGCTGCCCCTTTGCACGCGAGTGTTGGGTTGCAGGTTAAGAATGCAAACATAGAGTCGCTATTTTGTTGCGGCCCGTTGTCGGCAAATACCAGTGAAGCATTTGGCAGTGAACACTTTTGTGCTCAAGAGCAATTAATCGTAGCACTGCAAAAACAGTTAGCAAGTACCACAGGTTATATCACCGTTTTAGTTAAAGGTTCCCGCAGCGCTGCTATGGAGCGAGTTGTGGACAGTTTATTAGATGCCTATGGGCGTGGGGAGTTAGTGTAGATGCTGGTTTATCTAGCCGAGTATTTGACCCAGTTTTATTCAGGGTTTAACGTTTTTTCATACGTAACGTTTCGGGCTATTTTAGGCTTGTTAACTGCTCTGGTGTGTAGTTTGTGGTGGGGACCTATTTTGATCAAGCGTTTGCAAATGTTGCAAATTGGTCAAGTGGTACGAGATGACGGTCCAGAATCTCATTTTAGCAAACGTGGTACACCAACAATGGGTGGACTACTGATCCTCGCCGGTATTTTTATCAGCGTACTGTTATGGGGTGATCTATCCAACCGTTATGTGTTGGTCACCTTATTTGTATTGGGTAGTTTTGGTGCTATTGGCTTTATCGATGATTATCGTAAAGTCGTGAAAAAAGATACTAAGGGTTTGATTGCGCGTTGGAAATATGCATTTCAGTCTATAGCGGCATTAGTTGTAGCTGTGTTTTTGTATAGTACAGCAAGCTTGCCCGGAGAAACTCAATTAGTGGTGCCATTTTTTAAAGATATCATGCCTCAACTTGGCATGATGTTTATCGTTTTAGCTTACTTCACCATTGTGGGTGCCAGTAATGCGGTGAACTTAACCGATGGTTTAGATGGCTTAGCTATTATGCCTACCGTAATGGTGGCAGCGGCATTCGCATTAATTGCATATTTGTCTGGTCATGCGCAGTTTGCCAGTTATTTGCATATTCCACATCTGCCATTAGCGGGTGAGTTAGTGATTGTTTGTACTGCTATCGTTGGGGCGGGTTTAGGCTTTTTATGGTTTAACACTTATCCAGCACAAGTCTTTATGGGTGATGTGGGGTCACTAGCATTGGGCGCTGCATTAGGTGTGATTGCTATTTTAGTTCGCCAAGAGATTTTACTGGTGATTATGGGTGGCGTTTTTGTAATGGAAACAGTGTCTGTCATTTTACAAGTGGGTTCGTACAAATTACGAGGCCAACGTATTTTTCGGATGGCACCTATCCATCATCATTATGAGTTAAAAGGGTGGCCAGAGCCGCGTGTCATTGTGCGCTTTTGGATTATCTCGTTGTTTTTAGTGTTATTGGGTCTCGCGACATTGAAATTACGCTAAACAATTAAGAAAGGTCAGTATTATGCATTCTCAATATACGCACATTGTTTTAGGTTTAGGGGCCACAGGGCTCTCGATCGTGCGTTTTTTAGCAACTAAAGGGATTAAACCTTTAGTGATGGACAGTCGACGTCAACCGCCAGGTGCAGAGGCGTTAGCAAAAGAGTTTGCCGATATTGAGTTATTAGCGGGTGGGTTTGATTGCCGTTATTTAGTCCAAGCAAGTCAGATTATTATTAGCCCGGGTGTGCCCATTGATACTCCTGAAGTACGCGCGGCAATTGATATGGGCATTGAGGTAATTGGCGATATTGAGCTGTTTGCTCGCGAAATTGCCGACCGTAAACCTTGTGTTGTGGGAATTACTGGCTCAAACGGTAAGTCTACCGTGACGACACTGGTTTACGAAATGTTGCTTGCCGCCGATAAGTCGGTAGCGATTGGCGGCAATATTGGCACGCCAGCACTGGATTTATTGCCTCAAGGTGCAGATATTTTTGTACTTGAGTTATCAAGCTTTCAACTTGAAACCACCCATTCACTAAATTGTATTGCGGCAACGTGTCTTAATATTAGTGAAGACCATATGGATCGTTATAGTGACTTGAATACCTATCGCGAAGCCAAGTTACGTTTATATCCTCAAAGTCGTTTTGTGATGTATAACCGTGACGATCAACTGACTTACCCATTAGAGCCAATGAATCAAAATAATTTCGGTTTGGGTGTACCAGAAGGCGATGAGTGGGGATTAAGTGATGGCAAAATTTTTCATGGTGACAGTGAGATCATTAATTTAAGTGAAGTGAAATTAATTGGTAGTCATAACCATGCAAACTTATTAGCTGCAATGGCATTAGCAGATGCTTGTGGTGTAGCTAAAGAAGCCATGATTGAAGTAGCCAAAAGCTTTGTTGGTTTAAGTCACCGTTGTGAGTTGATTGCGGTTAAACAAGGTGTGTCTTATATCAATGACTCTAAAGCAACCAACGTTGGTGCAACAGTAGCAGCACTTGAAGGGCTTAGTTCACATTTAGGCGATATATATTTGATTGCTGGTGGTGATGGTAAAGGCGGTGATTTTAGCCCGCTTGCTGAACCATTGGCGAACATAACTCAATTGATTACGCTAGGCAGAGACGGGCCTAAAATAGCCAAATTAAAAGCGGGTTCATTGCAAGTCACTAGCATGGCTGAAGCCGTGGCTAAAGCGGCTGAATTGGCAACCTCTGGAGACATTGTATTGTTGTCTCCAGCTTGTGCCAGTTTAGATATGTATAAAAGCTTTATGGCGCGTGGTGATGATTTTAAGCATTGTGTGGAGTCGTTAGACGATGGCGAATAACGAGCAGCAACTGAGCTTGTTTAAACGGGGACTTAATTGGTCTTTACCCTCGTTGCTATCGGACGGTCATGCTCCTGGCATGCCGTTATACGACCGTAGTTTTTTAGTCGCGATTGTTGGCTTGATGTGTTTTGGTTTTATCATGGTGATGTCAGCTTCGATGCCCGAAGCGACCAAACTGACGGGTGATCCATTTTATTTTATGTATCGTCATGTGCTTTACCTTGTGGGCTGCGTGATAATTTCATATGTGGTACTTAAATTTGAAGTCAGCTATTGGGAAAAAAATAGCGGCATGTTGATGTTAGCTGTGCTGGTTTTATTGATAGCCGTGTTGTTTATTGGTACCTCGGTTAATGGTGCCCGTCGTTGGTTGTCTGTCGGCCCTATTCGGATTCAAGTTGCCGAAATGGCCAAGTTTATATTTATTGTTTATATGGCGGGGTACTTAGTTCGTCGTCATGGTGAATTGCGCGAAAACCGTAAAGGTTTTTACAAACCGATTGGGGTTTACGGTTTGTTTGCTGTATTGATTTTATTGCAGCCTGACCTTGGTACGGTGGTAGTACTGTTTGTGTGTACGGTAAGTTTATTGTTTTTAGCTGGCGCACGCATTACTGACTTTATGGTATTGGTGTTACTTGGCGTAGCTACATTCGTATTACTGGTATTGTTTGAGCCTTACCGTATGCGACGAGTTACTTCGTTTATGGACCCATGGGAAGATCCCTTTGGTAGCGGCTATCAGTTGACGCAATCTTTAATGGCTTATGGACGGGGTGATTGGCTTGGTCAGGGATTAGGTAACAGTATTCAGAAGTTAGCTTATTTACCCGAAGCTCACACAGATTTCATTTTTGCGGTCATTGGTGAAGAACTTGGTTTTATCGGTATCATTGTGGTGTTATTAACACTATTTTTCATTGCAATTCGTGCGATTAGATTAGGCAATTTATGTTTGAAAATGCAGCGTCCATTTGAAAGCTATGTTGCTTATGGTGTGGGTATTTGGGTGTGTTTTCAGACCGTTGTTAACGTAGGCGCCAGTATTGGTATGTTACCAACCAAAGGGCTGACTCTACCGTTTATTAGTTACGGTGGCAGTAGTTTATGGATTATGACTGCGGCGGTGATGCTGCTCGTTAGAATAGATCATGAACGGCGAGTTAGTTTGGTACAAGCCGTGAAAGGGAGAACCAGTTAATGAACAGTAATATGAGTCACTCTCCTAAAATATTAATTATGGCTGGTGGTACGGGTGGACATGTTTTTCCTGCTCTGGCGGTGGCAAAATATTTAGCCAAAAATGGCTGGCAGGTCCGTTGGCTAGGTACTGCTGATCGTATGGAAGCTCGTCTTGTTCCTCAGCATGGATTTGATATTGAATTTATTGACATTAAAGGTGTTCGCGGTAATGGACTTATTCGTAAGTTAGCGGCTCCGTTTAAGATTATCCGTTCAATCATTCAAGCTAAAGCTGTGATTGATGATTTCAAGCCTGATGTCATTTTAGGAATGGGTGGTTTTGCCAGCGGCCCTGGTGGCGTGGCAGGAAAATTATCTGGTATTCCAGTGGTGTTGCATGAACAAAATGCGATTCCAGGTTTGACCAATAAATTGTTATCTAAGATTGCGAAAAAGGTGTTGTGTGCGTTTCCCAATACCTTTGCCAGTAACGTGGCCAATGTTGAGATTGTGGGCAACCCCATTCGTCAAGAATTGATAGAGTTAGGCGAACAAATTAAAACACCTCAAGCAGATGCATTAAGAGTGCTAGTGGTGGGTGGCAGTTTAGGTGCAAAGGTTCTGAATGATGTAATGCCTGCCGTGGTTGCCCATTTAAGTAAGCATCATTCACTGACGGTTTGGCACCAAGTGGGTAAAAACAACCAGACTGCGGTGAAAGCCAGTTATCAGCAATTAGGCCAGCTAGACACGGTCAACGTTGCTGAGTTTATTGACGATATGGAAGCGGCTTACCGTTGGGCTGATGTAGTGGTCTGTCGTTCTGGTGCATTAACTGTATCAGAACTTGCAGCGGTAGGATTACCGAGTATTTTAGTACCGTATCCTCACGCTGTTGACGATCATCAAACAATAAATGCATCGGTATTAGTCGATGCAGGGGCAAGCTTCTTATTGCCGCAAACGATTTTAAATGCTGATAATCTTGCAGAAAAATTGCAGTTATTTGCTGAAAATAGACAACAACTAACCCAAATGGGTCATAAAGCAAGAAGCGTTGCGGTATTAGATGCAACACAAAGAGTAGCAGATATTTGCGCCTCATTTGCCACAAAGGGTTGAAATGACAAAAACAGAAAGATACGCACACCTTCGTAGCATGATCCCTGAAATGAGACGGATCAAGCGCATTCATTTTGTTGGCATTGGTGGTGCTGGCATGGGTGGTATTGCAGAAGTGCTGGTGAACGAAGGTTATCAAATAAGTGGTTCAGATATCGCTATCAATAGTGTTACAGAACACTTAGCGAGTTTAGGCGCAAAAATCATTATTGGTCATCAGGCCCAAAGTGTTGCACAGGTTGATGTGGTTGTCGTGTCTACAGCCATTAACCCGCAAAACCCTGAGATTCTTGCCGCGAAAGAACTGCGTATTCCAATCGTTCGTCGTGCAGAGATGCTCGCAGAGCTGATGCGTTATCGTCATGGGGTTGCCATAGCGGGTACTCATGGAAAAACTACGACTACAAGTTTGATAGCAAGCGTGTATGGTCAAGCCGACCGCGACCCAACATTTGTTATTGGTGGGCTGCTAAATAGTGCTGGCACTAACGCACGTTTAGGTACTAGTCGTTATCTTATTGCCGAAGCCGATGAAAGTGATGCAAGCTTTTTACATTTGCAACCGATGGTCAGTGTGATCACCAATATTGAAGCCGACCATATGGACACGTATGGTGGCGATTTTGAAAAATTGAAAACTACTTTTGTCGACTTCTTACATAATTTGCCATTTTATGGCGTAGCAGTAATGTGTCTTGATGACGATGTCATCCGTGAAATTATGCCGCGTATTGGTCGTCATGTAGTGACCTACGGCTTTAGTGATGATGTCGACGTACAGGCAATTAATTTTGTCCAAAATGGCTATCAATCAAGTTTTACTGTGAAGCGTCATGGTAAAGATGATTTAGATTTCGTATTGAATTTGCCTGGACGACATAACGTTCTAAATGCATTAGCTGCGATTGCTGTAGCGACTGAAGATGACATCAATGACGATGCGATTGTGCAAGCATTAGCAGAATTTGAAGGTATCGGCCGTCGTTTTCAGCACTTAGGTGAATTTGATACACCTAATGGCAGTGTGATGTTAGTAGACGATTATGGTCATCATCCAAGTGAAGTGTTAGCAACGATCAAAGCGGCGCGAGCAGGTTGGCCTGATAAACGATTAGTGATGGCATATCAACCACACCGATATAGCCGTACTCGTGACTTATATGAAGACTTTGTTGATGTATTGTCGCAAGTTGACTGCCTGTTGTTGTTAGATGTTTATGCTGCAGGTGAAGCGCCAATTCCTGGTGCTGATGGACGAGCTTTGTGCCGTTCAATTCGGCTTCGAGGTCAAATAGACCCCATTTTTATTGCGAGTCCAGATCAACTTGCAACGGTATTACCGGATGTATTGCAGGATGGGGATTTATTTATGACTCAAGGTGCAGGTAATATTGGGGCATTATCGAAACAATTGGCCCAGAGCGAATTAGGATTTAAAAACTGGGAAAAACCACAAGGAAACAATTGATTTTTAAATCAATTGTTGTGTTTGAAAATCGAGCTTTAATCCTGCAGAGTTGGTCTATATAATGACCGATCTTTTGGAGCTAAGACCGAAACAACGTCAGAGGCGGATTTAAGGTGTCGTGGAGCAATAAAGGGCGGCAACTAAAAAATAAACTGGCTCGAGTAAACTGGTATTTTTGTACTGGTGTAGTGTTTTTATGCAGCGTGATTGGTACTGTCGTCTGGGCTGGCGTGCAGCTGCATGTTCTGCTAAATGATGCTGATGCACTACCAATTGAAGCTGTTGCCATTAAAGGTGAGCGAACCTATACCACTGATGATGAGATTAAAAATGCATTACAGTCATTAATGTTAAGTAGTTTTTTTAGCGCCGACGTGGTGGACGTACAAAAAGCATTAGAAGCTTTACCGTGGGTTTACCATGCATCAGTTAGGCGAGAATGGCCGGCAAAGTTCAAGATAACCTTGCAAGAGCAACAAGCTGTAGCACATTGGAATCAAGTATCTTGGCTCAATATTAACGGTGAGGTTTTTGAGGCATTAGCGCATTCTGAACATGATGCATTACCGATGTTATCTGGTCCAGAAGGGACCGAAATAGAAGTATTAACCAGCTATCAGCAGTTAGATGAGTTATTGACAATAAACGAATTTAAGTTGGTAAGTTTACGGTTAAGTCCACGCCATGCTTGGCACGCCGTACTGGCCAATGGGATTGAAATTGAGCTTGGACGAGAAGATAAAATTTCACGGATACAACGCTTTATTAATGTGTATCCAACTTTGAAACAAAGTAATAAACCAGTTGCAACCGTTGATTTACGTTACGATACCGGATTTGCAGTAGGCTGGGGTGATTCAACACAGAGAGTCGACAATAAATGACCAAAAATCAGGAAAGAAACCTCATCGTGGGGTTAGATATAGGGACATCCAAGGTCGCAGTGATCATTGGTGAAGTATTACCTGATGGTGAAATTAGTGTGATTGGTTTAGGTAATCATCCTTCTCGTGGCATGGATAAAGGCGGCGTGAATGATCTCGACTCTATTGTGCGCAGTGTACAACGCGCTTTGGATCAAGCTGAGTTAATGGCTGATTGTCAGGTTTCATCGGTTTATTTAAGCATTTCAGGCAAGCACATAGCTTGCCAAAATGAGAATGGCATGGTGTCCATTAATGACGAAGAAGTCACCCAAGAAGACGTCGATAATGTGATCCACACGGCTCGCTCAGTCAAGATCCCGACAGAACGACGTATTTTACACGTGTTGCCACAAGAATATTCTATCGATGTTCAAGATGGGATTAAGAGCCCAATTGGCATGTCGGGAATGCGTATGGAAGCCAAAGCGCACATTGTGACGTGTGCTAATGATATGGCAAAAAATATTACTAAAAGTGTCGAGCGTTGTGGCTTAAAAGTTGATGATTTAGTTTTTGCCGGTATTGCATCAGCAGATTCTGTGCTCACAAATGATGAGAAAGATTTAGGTGTCTGTATTGTTGATATTGGTGGTGGAACAACCGATATTGCTGTATATACCAACGGCGCATTACGTCATTGTGCAGTGATCCCTGTTGCGGGTAATCAAGTCACTAGTGATATTGCTAAAATTTTCAGAACACCATTAACACATGCCGAGCAAATTAAAGTGCAGTTTGCCAGTGCAAGGAGTTCAACAGTAAGCCGTGAAGACAGTATTGAAGTACCGTCAGTGGGCGGGCGTCCATCACGCAGTATGTCTCGTCATACACTGGCCGAAGTTGTAGAGCCAAGATACCAAGAATTGTTTGAGCTTATTCTCAAGCAGTTACAAGATAGTGGTCTAGAAGATCAAATTGCAGCAGGTATAGTACTCACTGGAGGCACGTCCTCAATATCGGGTGCAGTTGAGATTGCTGAGGCAACGTTTGGTATGCCAGTTAGAGTGGCGTCACCATTGCCAGTAAAAGGGTTATACGAATATGTGGATCAACCTATTTACTCAACCGGAATAGGATTGCTTCATTATGGTGCGAGGCGAGTTATCGAACGTCAGTTCGAGCGACCTGAGCGTCAAGGGGTTACCAGCTTTTTAAATCGGGTTAAAAGTTGGTTTAAAGGTGAATTTTAATAACGCAGACAAATGGAGATCAGACAATGTTTGAGATCATGGACACTCATTCAGACGAAGCGGTGATTAAAGTCATCGGCGTCGGTGGCGGCGGCGGAAATGCTGTCGAACATATGGTAAAACACAGCATCGAAGGTGTTGAATTTATCGTCACAAATACAGATGCACAAGCATTACGTAAATCAAGCGCAGGTTCAACTATCCAGCTTGGCCGTGATGTGACCAAAGGTCTTGGTGCTGGCGCAAACCCAGATGTGGGCCGTCAAGCAGCAGAAGAAGACCGTGAGAATATTCGTGCAGCAATAAAGGGATCTGACATGATCTTTATCGCTGCCGGTATGGGTGGTGGTACCGGTACAGGTGCAGCTCCTGTCGTGGCAGAAATAGCTCGTGAAGAAGGTATTCTTACCGTTGCTGTTGTAACTAAGCCGTTTCCATTTGAAGGCAAAAAACGCATGGCATACGCAGAGATTGGTATCGCTGAGCTAGCAAAGCATGTGGATTCGTTAATTACTATTCCCAACGAAAAATTATTGAAAGTACTTGGCCGCGGAACATCATTGCTTGATGCCTTTGCAGCAGCCAACAATGTATTACTAGGTGCTGTGCAAGGTATTGCTGAGCTAATTACTCGCCCAGGTCTTATCAACGTCGATTTCGCCGACGTGAAAACCGTTATGTCTGAAATGGGTAATGCCATGATGGGTACCGGAGTCGCTCGTGGTGATGATCGCGCTGAAGAAGCGGCAGAAGCTGCTGTTGCCAGCCCATTACTTGAAGATATCGATTTAGCGGGTGCTCGTGGTGTGTTAGTGAACATTACTGCAGGTATGGATATCACTATTGAAGAGCTTGAAACAGTGGGTAACCACGTTAAAGCTTATGCATCAGATAACGCAACCGTTGTAGTGGGTGCAGTTATTGATCCAGAAATGAGTGATGAATTACGTGTAACTGTTGTTGCTACAGGTATTGGTGCCGAGAAAAAGCCAGACATCCAATTAGTGTCTAAGCCTGTTGCTCGTCCTGAACCCGCGGTAATAGAACCTCGTCCAGAACCTGTAGATGAAGCTATTCCACAACAAAGTTATGCCGTGCCAAAAGGTAATGCTGTTCCACAGTCTCAACCTGTACAGCGTACCGATGCTGATTATCTTGATATACCAGCATTTTTGCGTAAACAAGCTGATTAATTCATAAATAAAACATATGTTTTTGCGTGACTAATGAGTGTGATGTGCTGAAGGGTTATTTTGTAAATTAGGTTTGCAGGTTACTATGTGTTGGGCAATATTTTTGTCAAAAGTCAAACTTATGGTAGAATGCTAAACCAGTTATGCATGATAGCCTAAGGCTGTCAAAGTAACTATTTGTTTAATATTGATATTTATGGGCTACTGAATGATTTTTCAAAGAACTGTTCAAAAAATGGTGAAGAGCACTGGGGTCGGATTGCATTCTGGCAACAAGGTGACTCTGTGCATTAAGCCCGCACCAGTAAATACAGGGATTGTACTTAAGCGTACCGATCTTAGCCCCGCTGTGTCTATTCCAGCAAAGGCTGATATGGTTCGTGAAACCACAATGTGTACCGCCCTAGTAAATGATGCTGGTATTAGAATTTCAACGATTGAGCATTTGTTTGCAGCTCTTGCCGGCTTAGGCATCGATAATGCTATTATCGAAGTTGATGCACCAGAAATCCCGATTATGGATGGTAGTGCAAGTCCATTTGTGTTCTTACTGCAAAGTGCAGGAATTAAAGAACAAGCTGCAGCGAAAAAATACCTGAAAATTACCAAATCTGTGCGTGTTGAAGATGGCGATAAATGGGCAGAGTTAAAACCGTTTAAAGGTTTTAGAGTTGATTTTAGAATTGACTTTGATCACCCAGAAATAGCTCGTAGTCAACAACACATGGTGATGGACTTTTCGACCTTAGCGTTTGTAAAAGACATTAGTCGTGCCAGAACATTTGGTTTTATGCGTGATATTGAATACCTACGTGCTAATAATCTCGCACTAGGTGGCAGCATGGAAAATGCCGTTGTGCTTGACGAATATCGTGTATTAAACCCTGATGGTCTGCGTTATGAAGACGAATTCGTAAAGCATAAAATTCTCGATGCATTTGGTGACTTATATGTTGCTGGTCATGCGATAGTCGGTGAGTTTTCAGCTTACAAAACTGGTCATGCATTAAATAATCAACTTGTACGCGCATTGCTTGCGCAACAAGATGCATGGGAGCTAGTGAGTTTTGACAAAGAGGCTGATGCACCTGTCAGCTTCATGGTTCCGGGTGCGTTAGCGCACGCGTAACCGGTTAAGATTGCCTATTACGGCTGGCTAATGCAGCCAGCCGTTTTAGTTTTTCACCTAAAGAACCATCGACATGTTCTGCTAATGCTTCAATATGTTGAGCTGCAGTAGTGCTGATCACATTTTGGTTAAGTTGAGATTGTGGTTTCATTAAAGCAAGTCCAGGATTGACTTTCACCTCAATAGCGGTAAGCATCGGAAGTGTATCAGTTTGAAGTTGTTTTAATAACTTCTGCTTTTGAAAGTTTATTCTCGCAGCCCATGCTGCAGAGGTTGTTTCAATAACAAGAACACCCTGGCGGAGATTAGCGACTTTTAGCTGCTCTGCCACAGGACCATTTAATGTCTGTTTTACATAACGATTCAGGTTATTGAGTAGTTCTGCTTTCTCGGCCAGTTCAGGTAGTCTCCCAGACACATGGACTAAATTGCTGAGATCTTGAGGGGGCTTTTTCATATGATAATAAGATGGCTGAATTAGGCTATGAGTGTAACAGTTTTTATCCAAGGTCGAAATGGTGTAACGCGCTGGCAACCTAGTAAGCGTTGGTTACTCCTACCTATTATTCTAATGGCTACTGGCACAGGAATATATCAATACAGCACTGAGCGTTTTGCTAACCAACAAGCGAAAGTTGATCAAAATAAACAACTGCGCCAACAGCAAAAACAACAAGTGCTCGAACTCAAAACGGCAACTGAAATCCAGTTATCTACCTTGGTTGCACATGTGGCCAAGATGCAAGCCAAAATCACCCGACTTGAAGCCCTTGGGCAGCAAGTAGCGCAAAATAACCTCCTTGATGATCAATTTGATTTCTCTACAGAAGTTGGGATCGGTGGTTTAAGCGAAATAGGCAGTGGTGTCGAATTAAGTCAGCTTATTGATGACATGAATAAGCTAGCATCTAGAATTGATAATAATAATGTTCAGCTATCACTACTTGAAACAGTAGCATCTAATCTCCATATAGATGAAGAGCGTTATATATCAGGGCGACCAATCGATAAAGGTTGGTTATCTTCGCCCTATGGTTTACGAAATGACCCTTTTAGCGGCCGGCGAACAATGCATAAAGGTATTGATTTTGCGGGTAAAGAAGGGGCAGATGTTACTACGACTGCAGCAGGTGTAGTAACATGGTCAGGAAGCATGGTTGGATATGGTGAGTTAGTCGAAATAGACCATGGTAATGGTCTTCGCACTCGCTATGGCCATAATAAATCTCTGTCAGTAAACGTAGGTGACGTCGTTGCCAAAGGCGATAAAATTGCCAGTATGGGAAGCACAGGCCGCTCAACCGGCCCCCATGTGCATTACGAAGTGTTGCGCGGTAAACAACAAATAGATCCACAGAAATACGTTTACCGCAAAGCAAGTTAATAATATTAACGGTTAATGCGCTCAATTGAGCCAAACCTACAACAGATAAGTGATTAAGATGTTAGGCAAACTACTGACAAAAGTATTCGGAAGTCGCAACGACCGCACCCTGAAAAGTCTTGGAAAAATTGTTACTCAAATTAATGCATTAGAAGCTGATTACGAAAAACTTTCTGATGAAGAACTTAAAGCGAAAACCGCAGAGTTCCATAACCGTTTAGAAAATGGTGAAACGTTAGATAGCATCATGGCTGAGGCATTTGCCGTGGTTCGTGAAGCTTCAAAGCGCGTGTTCGATATGCGTCCCTTTGATGTTCAACTTCTTGGTGGCATGGTATTAGACAGTAATCGTATTGCGGAAATGCGAACCGGTGAAGGTAAAACGCTTACTGCAACGTTACCAGCATATCTTAACGGGATAACAGGTAAAGGTGTTCACGTCATTACTGTGAACGATTACTTAGCAACGCGTGATGCTGAAAATAACCGTCCATTGTTTGAATTTTTAGGCTTAAGTGTCGGTATTAATATCGCTGGTATTGGTCAAATCGAAAAGAAAGCAGCCTATGAGGCTGATATTACTTACGGTACCAATAATGAATTTGGTTTCGACTACCTTCGCGACAATATGGCATTTTCTCCACAAGAACGTGTTCAGAGACCATTACACTACGCACTTATTGATGAAGTCGATTCAATTTTAATTGATGAAGCCCGAACACCGTTGATTATCTCGGGTGCGGCTGAAGACAGCTCCGAGTTGTACGCTAAAATTAATTTATTAATCCCAAGTCTAATCCGCCAAGATAAAGAAGACACAGAAGACTATATTGGCGAAGGTGATTACAGTATTGATGAAAAGGGTAAACAAGTTAATTTAACTGAACGTGGTCAAGAGAAGGTTGAAGTGCTTTTAATAGAAAAAGGCATGTTAGACGAAGGTGACTCGCTTTATTCAGCTACGAATATTTCATTATTGCACCATGTTCATGCCGCACTTCGTGCCCATACCTTGTTTGAAAAAGATATCGATTATATTGTTCAAGATGATGAAGTTATTATCGTCGATGAACATACAGGTCGTACTATGCCTGGTCGTCGTTGGTCAGAAGGTTTACATCAAGCGGTAGAAGCGAAAGAAGGTGTTAAAATCCAGAATGAAAATCAAACTCTGGCTTCTATCACTTTTCAAAACTATTTCCGTCAGTACCAAAAACTTGCGGGCATGACGGGTACTGCAGATACGGAAGCATTTGAATTTCAACATATCTATGGTTTAGATACCGTTGTTGTTCCTACAAACCGTCCAATGGTGCGTAATGATATGGCTGATTTAGTCTATCTTACTGCCCCAGAAAAATACGCCGCCATTATTAAAGATATAGAAGGTTGCCGCGAACGAGGTCAACCTGTACTTGTTGGTACCGTATCAATTGAGCAATCTGAGATTTTAGCTGAATTACTTAAAAAATCTAAAATTCCACACAATGTACTGAATGCCAAATTCCACGAAAGAGAAGCGGAAATTATTGCACAGGCAGGCCGTGTCGGTGCAGTAACAATTGCAACTAACATGGCTGGGCGTGGTACAGATATTGTACTAGGTGGTAACTGGAAAGTTGACATTGAAGCGCTAGTCAATCCAACCGATGAACAAATTGCCAAAATTCGCGCCGATTGGCAAATTCAGCATGACAAAGTGCTAGAGGCTGGTGGTTTACATATCTTGGGTACTGAACGTCATGAATCTCGTCGTATCGATAATCAGTTACGCGGTCGTGCTGGTCGTCAAGGGGATGCCGGTTCTTCGCGCTTTTACCTGTCTATGGAAGATAGCTTAATGCGTATTTTCGCATCAGACCGTGTATCAGGAATGATGAAAAAGTTAGGTATGGAGCATGGTGAAGCTATCGAACATCCTTGGGTCTCTCGTGCAATTGAAAATGCCCAACGTAAAGTAGAAGCTCGAAACTTTGATATTCGTAAACAATTACTTGAATACGATGATGTTGCAAATGACCAACGTCAGGTTGTCTATGCACAGCGTAACGAGTTAATGGATGCTGAAAGCATTAAAGAAACTATCCAAAATATTGAACAAGATGTGATTAGCGGAATTGTAGACCAATATATTCCACCGCAATCAATTGAAGAGCTCTGGGATATTCCTGGACTTGAACAACGTCTTGGTAATGAGTTTAATTTAAAGCTAACGATTCAAGAATGGTTAGATAAAGAAGAAGACTTACATGAAGAGACACTTCGTGAACGTATTGTTACGTCATGGAGTGATGCATATAAAGCTAAAGAAGAAATGGTCGGTGAACAAGTTTTACGCCAATTCGAAAAAGCGGTAATGCTACAAACATTAGATGGACTATGGAAAGAACATTTAGCGGCTATGGATCATTTGCGTCAAGGTATTCATTTACGGGGCTATGCACAAAAAAATCCGAAGCAAGAGTACAAGCGTGAATCGTTTGAGTTATTTCAACAATTGCTTGAAACACTCAAAAATGACGTGATAAGTGTACTCTCTAAAGTACAAGTTCAAGCACAGTCAGATGTAGACGAAATGGAACAACGTCGCCGTGAAGAAGAAGCAAAGATCCAGCTTGCTTATCAACACGCATCATCAGAAGCATTAAGTCATAATGATGAGCAGTCAGTTGAGGCTCCTCAGACCGTGATCCGCGAAGGGGAAAAGATAGGACGTAATGATCCTTGTCCCTGTGGTTCTGGTCAAAAATATAAGCAATGCCATGGTAAACTGAAATAACGTTTAGTTAACGATAGATATGACGTAAAAAAGGTAGCGATTAATCGCTACCTTTTTTATTTTTGATAACTCAAAACTGACTGATAAATTTACTATTGTGGATAACTTTGGGGGGTAAATAGTGTGTATTCTGTTGTTAACTAGCGAAAAGCATAAAAGATCATAAAAAGATCATTTTTCTGAACAAAATCACTTGCACTAAATCTTCAGCTGCCTATAATGCGCATCCACTGACACGGCATACAGCGAAAGCAAAACCGGTTAGTGTTATTAACAACTACTTAGTAGTGTTGATAACAGGCAAAAAGAAGTTTGAAAAAACACTTGACGCCATAAAGGGAATGCGTAAAATACGCACCCCTGACCTACTTAAACGGTCAACGCTCTTTAACAATTTATCAAGTAATCTGTGTGGACATTCACAGGTATTGAGTTATTCGAAATTGTCTTCTGTTCTTCGGAATGTTGGCAATCAAAAAATTTCAACTCAATGCAACGATGAATGTTCATAGCAATATGTAACAAGCATTTTATAGATTCTTCCGAGTTTATAGGGTGTAAATCAGAATTCATTGAGCCGAGATATTCCTAACAGAGTATTTCAAAAAACTTTAATTGAAGAGTTTGATCATGGCTCAGATTGAACGCTGGCGGCAGGCCTAACACATGCAAGTCGAGCGGTAACAGAGAGGAAGCTTGCTTTCTTTGCTGACGAGCGGCGGACGGGTGAGTAATGCCTAGGGATCTGCCCAGTCGAGGGGGATAACAGTTGGAAACGACTGCTAATACCGCATACGCCCTACGGGGGAAAGGAGGGGACCTTCGGGCCTTTCGCGATTGGATGAACCTAGGTGGGATTAGCTAGTTGGTGAGGTAATGGCTCACCAAGGCGACGATCCCTAGCTGTTCTGAGAGGATGATCAGCCACACTGGGACTGAGACACGGCCCAGACTCCTACGGGAGGCAGCAGTGGGGAATATTGCACAATGGGGGAAACCCTGATGCAGCCATGCCGCGTGTGTGAAGAAGGCCTTCGGGTTGTAAAGCACTTTCAGTAGGGAGGAAAGGTAGCGTGTTAATAGCACGCTGCTGTGACGTTACCTACAGAAGAAGGACCGGCTAACTTCGTGCCAGCAGCCGCGGTAATACGAGGGGTCCGAGCGTTAATCGGAATTACTGGGCGTAAAGCGTACGCAGGCGGTTCATTAAGCTAGATGTGAAATCCCCGGGCTCAACCTGGGAATTGCATTTAGAACTGGTGAACTAGAGTCTTGTAGAGGGGGGTAGAATTTCAGGTGTAGCGGTGAAATGCGTAGAGATCTGAAGGAATACCGGTGGCGAAGGCGGCCCCCTGGACAAAGACTGACGCTCATGTACGAAAGCGTGGGGAGCAAACAGGATTAGATACCCTGGTAGTCCACGCCGTAAACGATGTCTACTCGGAGTTTGGTGACTTAGTCACTGGGCTCCCAAGCTAACGCATTAAGTAGACCGCCTGGGGAGTACGGCCGCAAGGTTAAAACTCAAATGAATTGACGGGGGCCCGCACAAGCGGTGGAGCATGTGGTTTAATTCGATGCAACGCGAAGAACCTTACCTACTCTTGACATCCACAGAAGCCGGAAGAGATTCTGGTGTGCCTTCGGGAACTGTGAGACAGGTGCTGCATGGCTGTCGTCAGCTCGTGTTGTGAAATGTTGGGTTAAGTCCCGCAACGAGCGCAACCCCTATCCTTATTTGCCAGCACGTAATGGTGGGAACTCTAGGGAGACTGCCGGTGATAAACCGGAGGAAGGTGGGGACGACGTCAAGTCATCATGGCCCTTACGAGTAGGGCTACACACGTGCTACAATGGCGTATACAGAGGGTTGCAAAGCCGCGAGGTGGAGCTAATCTCACAAAGTACGTCGTAGTCCGGATTGGAGTCTGCAACTCGACTCCATGAAGTCGGAATCGCTAGTAATCGTAGATCAGAATGCTACGGTGAATACGTTCCCGGGCCTTGTACACACCGCCCGTCACACCATGGGAGTGGGCTGCAAAAGAAGTGGGTAGTTTAACCTTCGGGAGAACGCTCACCACTTTGTGGTTCATGACTGGGGTGAAGTCGTAACAAGGTAGCCCTAGGGGAACCTGGGGCTGGATCACCTCCTTACCTATACGACTAACTCAATACCTAAAAGTGCAGCGATGCATGTGAGTGTTCACACAGATTACTTGATAGAAAGAAAGAGAAAGATATACGTCTCTATTTAGACGACGTTAATTTGCTCTAGCACAAGGCGCTTGAAGCGTGAGGAAGGAAGTGTAGTACACTACACGACGACTGAACGATGAAAAGCAACGAAGTGATTGAGTGAAGAAACAAGTATAAATGGGTCTGTAGCTCAGCTGGTTAGAGCGCACCCCTGATAAGGGTGAGGTCGGTGGTTCAAGTCCACTCTGACCCACCAAAATCTTCGTGTTGCTGTGTTATGTAATTCGTCGTTTAGCAAGCTAAACGTCCTCATTACATGCCTTGCCTCACTCGATTTGGTACACTACGTATATTAATCTCACTGCATGTAAATGGGGCTATAGCTCAGCTGGGAGAGCGCCTGCCTTGCACGCAGGAGGTCTGCGGTTCGATCCCGCATAGCTCCACCATTTACACTTATCATGATGATAAGCATATGCATAGGTTAGAGATGCCAAAGATAAATGAAATTTTATCTTTGGCTTTTTTAAGCCCGCTCTTTAACAATTTGGAAAGCTGATAGTACTAACTAAAGGCGCATAGATGATAATTCGTTGTCGTTTGTGTGATTACGTTAGTGCGAAAAATAATACTGATGCGAAAGTATCAGTATCTTGAGTTCTCAAAGCACTGTTTAAGTGTCTTGAATATTCTAAAAACTAAGGCGAGTCCACTTCCTACCCTGGAGGTGAGACAAGTAAAAACCAGCTAGTTGCGATATAACGCAGGAGGTTCACGCAAGTGAAACTCATTTGGGTTGTATGGTTAAGTGACTAAGCGTATACGGTGGATGCCTTGGCAGTCAGAGGCGATGAAGGACGTAATAACTTGCGAAAAGCGTTGGCGAGCTAGTAATAAGCATTTGAGCTAACGATATCCGAATGGGGAAACCCAGCAGCATAAGCTGTTATCACTACATGAATACATAGTGTAGTGAGGCAAACCCGGGGAACTGAAACATCTAAGTACCCGGAGGAAAAGAAATCAACCGAGATTCCCCTAGTAGCGGCGAGCGAACGGGGATTAGCCCTTAAGTCTATGGGGTGTTAGTGGAATGTGTTGGAAAGCACAGCGGCACAGGGTGATAGCCCCGTACATGAAAACTAACCATAGATGAAAACGAGTAAGGCGGGACACGTGACATCCTGTTTGAATATGGGGGGACCATCCTCCAAGGCTAAATACTCCTGACTGACCGATAGTGAACCAGTACCGTGAGGGAAAGGCGAAAAGAACCCCTGTGAGGGGAGTGAAATAGAACCTGAAACCGTGTACGTACAAGCAGTGGGAGCGGTTCTTGAGACCGTGACTGCGTACCTTTTGTATAATGGGTCAGCGACTTACGTTTTGTAGCGAGGTTAAGCGAATAGCGGAGCCGTAGGGAAACCGAGTGTTAACTGCGCGTTTAGTTGCAAGGCGTAGACCCGAAACCGAGTGATCTAGCCATGGGCAGGTTGAAGGTTGAGTAACATCAACTGGAGGACCGAACCGACTTATGTTGAAAAATGAGCGGATGACTTGTGGCTGGGGGTGAAAGGCCAATCAAACTCGGAGATATCTGGTTCTCCTCGAAAGCTATTTAGGTAGCGCCTCGAGCGAATACCATTGGGGGTAGAGCACTGTTAAGGCTAGGGGGTCATCCCGACTTACCAACCCTTTGCAAACTCCGAATACCAATGAGTACTACTCGGGAGACAGACAGCGGGTGCTAACGTCCGTTGTCAAAAGGGAAACAACCCAGACCGTCAGCTAAGGTCCCAAAGTGTATGTTAAGTGGGAAACGATGTGGGAAGGCTTAGACAGCTAGGATGTTGGCTTAGAAGCAGCCATCATTTAAAGAAAGCGTAATAGCTCACTAGTCGAGTCGGCCTGCGCGGAAGATTTAACGGGGCTAAACATACCACCGAAGCTACGGGTGCATGCCATTAGGTGTGCGCGGTAGAGGAGCGTTCTGTAAGCGGTTGAAGGTGAAGGGGTAACCCACACTGGACGTATCAGAAGTGCGAATGCTGACATGAGTAACGATAAAGGGAGTGAAAAACTCCCTCGCCGAAAGACCAAGGGTTCCTGTCCAACGTTAATCGGGGCAGGGTGAGTCGACCCCTAAGGTGAGGCCGAAAGGCGTAATCGATGGGAAACAGATTAATATTTCTGTACTTTGCTAACTGCGATGGAGAGACGGAGAAGGCTAGGCTAGCGCGGCGTTGGTAGTCCGCGTTTAAGGTAGTAGGCTGTATTCTTAGGCAAATCCGGGAATACGTACTTAAATGTACAGGTTGAGAGCTGATGACGAGTCACTAAGGTGATGAAGTAGTTGATGCCATGCTTCCAGGAAAATCTTCTAAGCTTCAGGTTAGTAGAAATCGTACCCCAAACCGACACAGGTGGTCGGGTAGAGAATACCAAGGCGCTTGAGAGAACTCGGCTGAAGGAACTAGGCAAAATGGTACCGTAACTTCGGGAGAAGGTACGCTGCTGTCGGTGATGGGACTTGCTCCCTAAGCTGACGGCAGTCGCAGATACCAGGTGGCTGCAACTGTTTATCAAAAACACAGTACTGTGCAAAATCGCAAGATGACGTATACGGTATGACGCCTGCCCGGTGCCGGAAGGTTAATTGATTGGGTTATCTTCGGAGAAGCTCATGATCGAAGCCCCGGTAAACGGCGGCCGTAACTATAACGGTCCTAAGGTAGCGAAATTCCTTGTCGGGTAAGTTCCGACCTGCACGAATGGCGTAATGATGGCCACGCTGTCTCCAGCCGAGACTCAGTGAAGTTGAAATTGCGGTGAAGATGCCGTATACCCGCGGCTAGACGGAAAGACCCCGTGAACCTTTACTATAGCTTGGCACTGAACATTGAACCTACATGTGTAGGATAGGTGGGAGACTTTGAAACTTTGACGCTAGTCAGAGTGGAGTCAATCTTGAAATACCACCCTTGTAGTTTTGATGTTCTAACCGCGGCCCCTTATCGGGGTTCGGGACAGTGCCTGGTGGGTAGTTTGACTGGGGCGGTCTCCTCCCAAAGAGTAACGGAGGAGCACGAAGGTTGGCTAAGTACGGTCGGACATCGTACGGTTAGTGCAATGGCATAAGCCAGCTTAACTGCGAGACATACACGTCGAGCAGGTACGAAAGTAGGTCATAGTGATCCGGTGGTTCTGAATGGAAGGGCCATCGCTCAACGGATAAAAGGTACTCCGGGGATAACAGGCTGATACCGCCCAAGAGTTCATATCGACGGCGGTGTTTGGCACCTCGATGTCGGCTCATCACATCCTGGGGCTGAAGTCGGTCCCAAGGGTATGGCTGTTCGCCATTTAAAGTGGTACGCGAGCTGGGTTCAGAACGTCGTGAGACAGTTCGGTCCCTATCTGCCGTGGGCGTTGGATGATTGAAGGAAGCTGCTCCTAGTACGAGAGGACCGGAGTGGACGAACCGCTGGTGTTCGGGTTGTTATGCCAATAGCATTGCCCGGTAGCTACGTTCGGAATCGATAACCGCTGAAAGCATCTAAGCGGGAAGCGAGTCCTAAGATGAGTCATCCCTAGAGCTTTAAGCTCTCTAAAGGGCCGTAGGAGACTACTACGTTGATAGGCAAGGTGTGTAAGCGTTGTGAGGCGTTGAGCTAACTTGTACTAATGACCCGTGAGGCTTAACCATACAACCCAGATGGGTTTTACTAACCTTAGTGTTAGAATAGAGCGCTTAAGCAGTGCGAGACCTCAAGTAAGCTTTAATAAAGCATAATCAGCTTTTCGAATTATTATTTAATGCATCAAGAATAATGCGTTAGATAAGCAAAATTTGTCTGGAAACCATAGAGCTGTGGCACCACCTGATCCCATTCCGAACTCAGAAGTGAAACACAGTATCGCCGATGGTAGTGTGGGGTCTCCCCATGTGAGAGTAGGTCATTTCCAGGCGCCTAATAAGCTCAAAGCAATACGAGTTTGCTGATATGGCTCAGTCGGTAGAGCGCATCCTTGGTAAGGATGAGGTCCCCAGTTCGATTCTGGGTATCAGCACCATGAATAAACTAGTGTTATGTCCTAGAAAAATTTGTCTGGAAACCATAGAGCTGTGGCACCACCTGATCCCATTCCGAACTCAGAAGTGAAACACAGTATCGCCGATGGTAGTGTGGGGTCTCCCCATGTGAGAGTAGGTCATTTCCAGGCGCCTAATTGACTTGAAAGAGTCGTGAAATAGCCCGCTATTGTATAGCGGGTTTTTTTACGTCTGTAATTTGATGCCTCTCAATGTAAAATATTAAATAGCGCACAATAGTTTCTAGAATTTTTGGATGACAACGCTTTGATGTTTTATGATAAACCTCTGTGGCTTAAAAATTTTAATTGATCTTAATAATGTTGGATTATCGTAACTTTATAAACACATAACTAGAACAGCATTTTTGTCACACCAATGTCATTATCAGCCTTTATTATAACTGCGTCTGAACAAGTATGTAGCATGGAATGGTTTATATTATTGTTAACCATTATTTTTACTGTGTTATCTCCCATATTATTTACAGCCTTACTCTCACTCCGTAAGGCTTTTTTTTGCCCACAAATTAGGTATATTGACGGTATGTAATAATATTTAGGCAAGGATCGGTCAGATGATTAAGCAATTGGTTAATAATATTTCTGGTTTGTATTTAGGTGACCAAGTGCAAATGCATAATGGAGTCAGTAGTTCTATCAATCATAAACATGCCGTTAGTCAGTTAACGGTCCAATTCGACAGTGTCCTCGGTAATGATGAGGCTGACGCTAAACATCATGGAGGCCTTGATAGAGTACTGCATCATTTCCCTAGGGAGCATTATGGTCAATATCGACGTTGGGATTTAATAACGACATTTGGTGATGCACCGTCAATGGGTGAGAATATAAGCACTGTTGGTCTTAACGAGACACAAGTGAATATCGGTGATGTGGTACAGATAGGAGATGTTACATTACAAGTCACTCAACCTCGGTCACCTTGTTTTAAGTTAAATTTACAGTTTGGTCATCCTAAGTTTGCTTTAGCTATGCAAGAAAGTCGGATGTGTGGCTGGTTTTATCGGGTTTTATCAGAAGGAGATATCTTCTTAAATAATAAAATATTATTACTCGAAAGAAAAACTGATATCAGTGTGGCTAAAGCGATGCAGATATATTTTTCAGCGGAATTTGATATAGCGCAATATAAGATTTTACTTGATTGTGATGGGTTAGCGCAAAGTTGGGTTAATTCATTACAAAGACGGATTGATCTGCAAAGTATTGAAGATTGGGACATGCGTTTATACGGTAAGGTTAGTTAATTATAAATCGTTGTGATGCTGTGCTTAGATTTTATTTTTTATAAATAAACTGACGACAATAACTGTAACTTAATGAGATCTATTTTCAGGGTCAAGAAATGAGAGTCAAATACGGCCAGAGTTGGTGGTTATTTTCAAGCATATGCCTTTAGCAAAGTAATACCAATCTCATTAAATATCTGGTCAGTTCAGAGTCACTCAGGTTTTTCAATTCAAGGCGCATTGATGTAGAAATGGTTGTTCCCTTTTAAATCGATGTAATACAGAAGTGGAATACCTGAGAGACTCCATTCTGGCGGGTTTCAAAGTCCTTTATCCTTCGTTAGATGCTTTCAAAATAGAATCACTATTCGCTTCAATCATCTGCCTTGCCTACGCACTTTGAACTCCCGCTGAAAGATCACATATTTAATAGGATTGGTATAAATATACAACCCACATAGTTAATCAAATAAATTCGTTTATCCATTCTTTGACATGTAACTATGGCTCCATTCTTTTGATGCTAAGAGTGTTTTATAGGTATAAAAATGCCAATCATAAGATTGGCATTCGTCATTTTAGATATTTGATTGTCTAAATTTGTCTATTGATACTTGTAACCTTCAGCTTGTTTTTCTGAATATTCCGGCTTTTCATGCTTTTGTCCCATAGCTTCAGCAACTTCGGGTGGCATATAATTTTCATCATGCTTAGCAAGTACTTCTGTTGCTTCTAACTTACCTGACTCTACAAGTACCCCTTGGGCAACAATACCTTGGCCTTCTCTAAATAAGTCAGGCAATAAGTCATCATATGTTACGAACACAGTTCCGCCCGCTGAATCATGTACCGCAAATTCAACATGCAAACTTTCTGGATCTCGTTTCATTGAACCAATAGTTACCATGCCACCAACTCTAAGCCGTTGACCCACCTCAGGCATTACACCTGTATCATTTTTTCCGTGAGTAATTTCATACGGTGTATAGAACAAATTTAAATTTGAATTTAATGCGAACAGCAATAATGAAGCAACTGCTGCGACGCCTCCAATTAATCCAACTGCCAGCGTTAATCTTTTTTTACGTCTTGGATTCACGGTTATTACCTCTTGTTTCTTTCAAGCGTTGTTCGCGGGTTATCTTTTTAGCAATTTCAATCAGAACCTTACGTTTTTGTCTAACGCTAAGAGTGATTAAAACAGCCAAACAGCCAAACGTTACACCATAGGATAGCCAAACATAGAATGCATAACCGCCCATATCAAGAAAATCTTTGAATGAATCAAATTGCATTATTTTGCCTCCTCTACGGTTGCTAAGTCTCTCACCCATGGACGCATTCCATTTCGAGCAAGAATCTCTGTTCTATATCTAATGAGGGTAATCGCCCCGATCATTAGGCCAAATCCAGCCATGTTAATTAATAATGGGTACAACATATCACTCGACATTGTAGATTTTTCAGTAATTTTAATAGTAGATGGTTGATGTAAACTACTCCACCAATCAACAGAGTATTTTATAATAGGGATATTAATTACACCTACAATAGCAAGAATGCCAGAAGCTCTAGCGGCAAGAACTTTATCTTCGAATGATGCATAGAGTGAAATAACACCCAGATATAAAAACAACAATACTAGCTCAGATGTTAGACGTGCGTCCCATACCCACCAAGTACCCCACATCGGTTTTCCCCAAGCAGAGCCCGTGAGTAAAGCGATAAAGGTGATGATGGCACCAACAGGAGCAATTGCCGCAGCAGCCCAATCAGCAGATTTAATTTGCCACACCAAACCAACAAATGAAGCTGATGCCATCGCCATATAAGCTGCCATTGACATAGATGCTGCTGGAACATGGATATAGATTATGCGAAAGCTATCTCCTTGTTGATAATCCATAGGAGCAAACAATAACCCCCATGTTGTCCCTAAACCAATTAACGCGATTGCTAGACAGGCAAACCAAGGCAATAGAGTGCCAGATAATTTGTATGCTCGTTCTGGGTCTGCATATGTATGAAGCCATTTCCACATTAGTTTGTACTCACACGTAAAGAGGCGCCAATTGCGAAAGGTGCCAAGATTAAAGAACCGATCAACATCGCTGCAAGTATCGCAAGCTGACCATTATAAGCCATGTTAAGTCCCGCAGCATCAATTGCACTTGTGGCAAAAATCAGTACAGGTATATATAAAGGTAGAATGAGTAAGCTTAGTAACACTCCTCCTTTTCTGAGTCCAACGGTTAGTGCAACACCTATTGCACCTAGTAATGATAATATTGGTGTACCTAATGCTAGTGTTGACATTAATGCACCGTAACTATTGTCGTCTAAATGTAATAGTACTGCGAGTATTGGTGCAACTAAAATCAACGGAACGCCTGTGAGTATCCAATGCGCAAGTACTTTTGCTAATACCATTAATGCTAATGGTTGTGGGCTCAGAAGCATTTGCTCTAAGCTGCCATCATTGTAATCCGCTTTGAATAATCGCTCTAACGACAACATTGAAGCTAATAACGCCGCTACCCAAATTATCCCTGGTGCTACTCTAGTTAACACTTGAGGTTCTGGTCCAATTCCTAAAGGAAAAAGAGTGACTACCAGAATAAAAAATAACAGTGGGTTAAAAATATCACCACGATGTCGGATTGCAATTCTTAAGTCACGTTGCAAAAGCGTCATGAATGCGTTGGTGTAACTGATTCCTCGTTTCATTCAAATACCTTATACAAAGCGATAGTCGAGAGTGATTTTACGTAATATGGCATCATTAATAATGCCCATATCTTGGTGAGTGGTTAACACCACACACCCTCCCGATTGGGCGTGTTGAATAAAAAGTTGTTCTAGTTCTTCAACACCTTTTTTATCAATCGCGGTAAATGGTTCATCGAGGATCCATATCTTACAGTTACTATGCTGTAACCTTGCTAATGCAGTTCGTCGATGTTGCCCCGCAGATAAGTGGCCCGCAAGAGCTTCTTCAAAACCCGCTAAATTCACTTTCTCTAAAATCTCTGTGGTATCAAAATCATCATAACCACTAATTCTTAAATTGAAATTAAGGTTTTCTTCCGCTGTAAGCTCACTTTTTACTCCAGCTAAATGTCCAAGGTACAAAAGGTCTAGATTAAATTCGTCTCTACATCGATTGATGTTTTCGCCATTATATTCAACTTCACCTGCATATGGGCGTGATAAACCAGCAATAATACGCAATAGACTGGTTTTTCCAGCACCATTAGGACCTTCAATTTGGACAATATCACCGGCATTGATATTAAAACTAAGTTCATCAAATAAAATGCGTTCTTCCCGAATACAGGTTAATTCGTTGGCACTTAATAGTACTTGTGATTGGTTTGATATAGTCACTTATCCCTCTTAATTTACGCGTGAGGATGAATTCAAAAAGATATTAACACAAACACTTTTATCGGTTTAGTGTTGCTACTGATTAAGTGTTAGCAATTTGATATGGTTCCAAAATAATGAATCTAGTTTGAACTTTTTTAACAATTACTAATATATTACCTGAACTACACAGATTGTCTTAATTTAGGGACTAAGCTGAGATTGTTATCACAAAAAGATGAGTTTTTTTGCTATTTGTAGTAACCTAGTGTTGCTAAAATGAGTCTGCCTTCTAAATCAAAGGGCGGCGTTAAGCTTTGTATATTTGCAATTAGGAACGTTAAACATGAAAAAATTGTTAGCAATGACTGCAGTAGCTGCACTAACTTTGTCTGCAAATGTATTTGCTCAAGAAGGTGAAGCTGTATTTAATAAAGCGTGTCAAGTATGTCATACAATGGGTGTGGCCGGTGCGCCTAAAGCTCATGATGCTGCGGCATGGGAACCACGCCTAGCGAAAGGTTTAGATACCTTAGTAGGTTCAGTTAAGTCTGGTTTAAATGCAATGCCACCAGGTGGTATGTGTACTGACTGTACTGATGAAGATTACAAAAACGCAATTCAGTTTATGTCCAAGTAATTTTCAATTAGATCAAAAAACCGGCTTAATAGCCGGTTTTTTTATGGGGAAATATGAGTAATGTTAACCTATAACATCACTCATATTGATCGTTGTTACTGTACTAAGGTATCTAGTATTAGTGCAGCATTTCCACCCACTTTGACAGCTTTAACCATACCTTTTAAATCGCCTGATTGTGGTTTAACGCTGCCATTCTTAGACAATACAGCAATGACTTCTACTTCTTGTGCTGAACTTAGTGTTACATCGCCACCCATTGAGGTACTGTCATCTAGAGTAATCGTCATCGGTAAACTACTTGCACTAATCTTAGTTGCAGCTAATGGTACTTTCGGACCTTGAGTTGAACGAGCGAAAATAAAGACCGTATCTGTATCTGCTACTTTATCAGCTAAATCCGGTGAAATAGATATTTCAATGGCTACAGTTTTTTCATTGTTAGCTATAACAGATTTGTGGTTGGCATCATTAGGCATTGCACTTGAATCTTCACCAAGGCGCATATTAGCAGACTGAATTGCGTTCATTAATGCAGTTCTATCAACATCATCACGGTCACTGTCTAAGATCATTTGCCAAGCATCAATAGCTTTCTTGTAGTTTGCGGTAAAGAACGCATCCATACCTACGAGAAGTAGTGTAGAAGGGTCTTGTGGGTCTAACGCTAAAGATTGATCAATTATAGCTTGAATCGCCGGTGACATCTGTTGATTAGCTTTATAATACAAAGCTGTTGCTTTAGGCCCGAGAAGTTCAGCCTGAGTGCCCACGAGTTCCATGACTTTATCAAATGCAGAAATCGCTTTATCATATTGGTTAGCAGAAATATAAGCATGACCAAGACTAAACCAAGCTTGGCTATCGTCTGGCTGCGCTTGCACTTTGGCTTCCATCATCTGTACTTGTTGCGACATAATTTGCCCCGCGTCCATACCTTGATGCGGGTTACTTGCCTGTGGTGGATTAGCTAATTCGTCGTAAGCACCAAGTTGTTGATATAAATAACCAGATATCGCTAGCAAGCAAAAGGTCATAAAAACAGGCCACAAAGCACTTTTAGGCTTCATTTCGACATCAAGAGAGTCATCCCCCTTCTGTTGCATGTCTTGAAGCAGATTTATTTCAAGCTCTTTTTTTAATGCATCAAATTCGACTTGATCTAAATGTTCGTTGTGTAATTCTTTTTCAAGTATAGCTAAACGTTCTGCATATAGTTCAAGGTTAGTTTGTCTACGAACGCCAGACTCTTCAGCTTGTAACAGCTTTGTCTGGCGAAAATGCGGAACCCAAATCATGATTAGGCCGATAACTACGACAAGCGCAATAAAAATCCAAAATGTGGTCATGGTGTCAATATTCACTTTTAGGTTAACTGAGAAAACGGTATATACCGCCGTGCTTGGAAACTTGATTATACGTAAAGATTATTCATTGAACAGTAATATAAGAAAAGATATGAATCCAAATCCTGAGAGTTGCGTACTGGTTCACATATTGAATACTTGGTCTAACTAATGGTTAAACTTTACAGAGGTAAATTTGTCAGATAGGTAGTTAAAAGTTTTTGTTTTGATCAAATCGATGTTCATAATGAGACTAGTGACCCAATTTTGTACGAAAATGGCAGACAGAAGCCATAGCAAGTTTTAGAATGCGTTAAAATTCGTTTAAGCTAATGTGCGTATATTAGTTTCATCGCATAAATTAGTACTGCCGTGATTTGTTTGTTTCAAATCCGCTCATCTTTTAGACTAAGGAATACCCATGATCCCAGAACTTGGACATTTCTCGCTAATTCTCGGTTTGGCTTTTGCCCTACTGTTAGCGACCGTACCGTTATATGGTGCCGCTCGTAAAGACCAGTATCTCGTTCGTTATGCTTGGCCACTGACATATGGAATGTTTTTCTTCATCACTCTATCGGTTATCGCACTCGGATACAGCTTTGCTGTTGATGATTTCTCTGTGGCTTATGTTGCACATCATTCCAACTCCGAACTACCTATATTCTTCAAAATTGCTGCTGTGTGGGGTGGTCATGAAGGGTCATTGTTATTCTGGGTCTTCGCATTATCTGTATGGACAGCATCTGTTGCACTATTCAGTAAAGGTTTAGAAGAAGTATTTACTGCTAGGGTATTATCAATACTAGCAATGATTGTCGTCGGCTTTAGTTTATTCATGATACTTACATCAAGCCCATTTGAACGACTATTCCCTATACCTCTAGAAGGGCGAGACTTAAACCCAATGTTGCAAGATGTTGGCTTAATTTTCCATCCGCCGATGCTATATCTAGGATATGTAGGTTTTTCTGTCTGTTTCGCTTTCGCTATTGCAGCGTTAATGAGTGGCAGACTTGACTCTGCATGGGCCCGTTGGAGTCGTCCTTGGACATTAGCGGCTTGGATATTTTTAACCGGTGGTATTTCATTAGGTTCTTGGTGGGCGTATTACGAATTAGGTTGGGGCGGTTGGTGGTTCTGGGACCCAGTTGAAAATGCTTCATTTATGCCTTGGTTAGTTGGTACTGCACTCGTGCACTCGTTAATTGTGACTGAAAAACGTGGTGCATTCCGTAACTGGACTGTATTGCTATCTATTTTCGCATTCTCATTAAGTTTACTTGGTACCTTTATTGTACGTTCGGGCGTGTTAACGTCAGTGCATTCATTCGCTGCTGACCCTAGTCGTGGTTTATTCATCCTATTGTTATTGGGTATTGCTATTGGTGGATCGTTAACACTATTTGCATTCCGTGCCAGTGAAATGAGTAGTCCAGCACGATTTGAACTAAAATCGAAAGAAACCTTGCTGCTGATTTGTAACGTATTACTGACTGTTGCAGCGGGTACCGTATTACTCGGTACACTTTACCCACTACTTATTGATGCATTGGGTATGAGCAAGATTTCGGTTGGCCCTCCATATTTTAATGCCGTATTTGTGCCTATTGTATTAGTCTTATTTGGCTTTATGGGTATTGGTCCAATTATACGTTGGAAGAAATCTAAACCTGGTGAAATCAAAAGACAGTTACTTGTCCCAGCTATCATAGCGTTAGTTGTGGGTGTTGCTGCTCCTTTTGTTGCAGGCGGCGAGTTTAACGCTTGGGTAATGTGTGGTGTCGGTGCGACAACGTGGATAATGCTAGCTACTCTACGTGCAGCTTATAATATGGTGAGTAATAAAGACGGAAGCATCAGTCTTAATAAAATGGGACGCAGCCAATTAGGGATGCTCTTCGCTCACTTTGGTATTGCCGTCTCTGTTTTAGGTGCCACTATGGTGTCTAATTATTCAATCGAAAAAAGCGTACGTATGGGACCTGGTATTAGTCAGGAACTGGCTGGTTATACATTTAAGTATTTAGAAACTAAAAATGTTGTCGGTCCTAACTATACTGCGAAGCAAGGTCAGATTGAGGTTTATAAAGATGATGAATTACTCACTTTATTAAAGCCTGACCGTCGTCAATATAACGTACGTACTATGGATATGACCGAAGCTGGCATTGATTGGGGATTATTCCGAGATCTCTATGTCACTATGGGTGATCCGATTAGCTTAACTGAGTTTGCAGTACGCCTTAACTACAAACCTTTTGTTCGTTGGTTGTGGTTTGGTTCAATCTTTATGATGATTGGGGGCTTCCTCGCAGCGTCAGATAAGCGCTATCGTGTGAAGCAAGTCGCTACAGTAAATGCAGTAAAAGAAAAACTAGCGACAGCTTAATTAACTCGGAGACATTATGAAGAAGTTAGTTCTGTTTATACCTTTGGTCATATTTTTGGTTATGGGTGTATTTTTATACCAGGGGTTATTTCTTAATCCTAAGGTGCTCGATTCTGCATTAGAAGGAAAGCCATTACCGGCTTTCCAACTTGAGCGTTTAGAAGTGCCTAGTGAACTTGTCACTGAGAAAGATCTTCCAGCAAAAGTGTCTATGCTGAACTTTTGGGCGACTTGGTGTCCAGCATGTAAATATGAACATCCTTATTTACTGATGTTATCTAAACGTAACATATTGCCTATTTACGGCATCAATTACCGCGACGAGCGTGCATTAGCGGTAAAAGAGTTAAGGACTCAAGGCGACCCATATACCATGAACCTCTTTGACGTAAATGGTCGAATGGGTTTAGATCTTGGAGTTTATGGTGCTCCCGAAACATTTATTGTTGATCATAACGGTATTATTCGATATCGCTATGCAGGACCAATAGATCAAACGGTTTGGACACAAACTTTGTATCCGATGATTCAGCAATTACAGGCTGAAGCTAAAATAGATGGAGCATCGTAATGAAAATTATCACTCATTTTTTACTCAGTTGCGCGAGTCTATTATTTGCTGGGTCTGTTATGGCTACACCAGTAGATACTTACGAGTTTAAATCTGTAGAGAATCAGGAAAGAGCATTGGCACTCTCGGACCAATTACGTTGTCCACAATGTCAGAATCAAAACTTGGTCGATTCAAACTCTCCAGTTGCGAAAGATTTACGTCTTGAAGTATACAAGATGGTTGATGGCGGGAAATCTGATGATGAAATTATCAATTTTATGACCAGTCGCTATGGTAATTTTGTTTTGTATAAACCAAAGTTAGATTCTGAAACATATATTCTATGGCTTGGTCCATTCGGTTTACTTATTTTGGGTCTTTTTATTGGTTTTATCTTTGTACGGAAACAACGTATCCAAGAATCTGAATCAACAACCTTATCGACAGAGCAGCAGGCTGAGTTGGATGCACTTTTAAATAATGATAAGACAATTAAGTAAACAATGGAGTATTAACCTTGAAACAGTGGTTTGCAATTATCTTCAGTAGCTTCTTTCTTATTGGTATTATAAGCGCGGCTAATGCATACCCTGGTATGCAGGCTGCCGCAGAGCAAACCTCTGAATCAACCCTTGAGCGGATTAATGTACTACCACAGCCATTTCCAGTTGCTTTAGTCGATTTTACTGACCTAGTAGGTGAGTCTGTCAATTTTGAGCAATATAAAGGAAAAGTGGTAGTTGTTAATCTTTGGGCTACTTGGTGTCCTCCATGTGTTAGAGAGCTCCCAGCATTACATCGCTTAAATCAAACGCTCAATGCTGAACAATTTGCATTAGTGCCGATTTCAATTGATGCTGAAGCGGCAAAGATTGTACAGCCATTTTTAGCTGACTTAGGTTTATCGGCTTTTAATTCTTACTTTGATCCACACCAACAACTACGTGATGTATTTCCACTCGACACAATACCTGCAACATTTATCTTAAATGAGCAAGGTGAGCTGGTGGCCTATGTTCGTTCATACGTTGATTGGGATGATGAAAATGCCATAACGTTTTTGTCTCAATTCAGCACAAAGCATAAAAAGCACAATAAATAAGCAAAAATACAATTAAAAAGAATAAAAGGATCGCTATTGGTGAAAAGATCGCCAAGCGATCCTTTTTTATTAAAAAAGGGGTTGCACTAAATCTTGTGTTGCCTATAATGCGCATCCACTGACACGGCAGATAGCGCAAGCAGTCACCGGGTTAGGTTGAATTAAGTGCTTCAAAACACTGAGTTCAACAGCGAAAAGAAAGTTTGAAAAAACACTTGACGCAGCAATCGGAACGCGTAAAATACGCCTCCCAAGCCAACGACCTAGCGTCTTGTGGCGATACCTGAAAAATCGGTATCATCGCTCTTTAACAATTTAAACAAGAAATCTGTGTGGACATTCACAGGTATTGAGTTATTCGAAATTGTCTTCTGTTCTTCGGAATGTTGGCAATCAAAAAATTTCAACTCAATGCAACGATGAATGTTCATAGCAATATGTAACAAGCATTTTATAGATTCTTCCGAGTTTATAAGGTGTAAATCAGAATTCATTGAGCCGAAATATTCCTAACCGAATATTTCAAAAAACTTTAATTGAAGAGTTTGATCATGGCTCAGATTGAACGCTGGCGGCAGGCCTAACACATGCAAGTCGAGCGGTAACAGAAAGTAGCTTGCTACTTTGCTGACGAGCGGCGGACGGGTGAGTAATGCCTAGGGATCTGCCCAGTCGAGGGGGATAACAGTTGGAAACGACTGCTAATACCGCATACGCCCTACGGGGGAAAGGAGGGGACCTTCGGGCCTTTCGCGATTGGATGAACCTAGGTGGGATTAGCTAGTTGGTGAGGTAATGGCTCACCAAGGCGACGATCCCTAGCTGTTCTGAGAGGATGATCAGCCACACTGGGACTGAGACACGGCCCAGACTCCTACGGGAGGCAGCAGTGGGGAATATTGCACAATGGGGGAAACCCTGATGCAGCCATGCCGCGTGTGTGAAGAAGGCCTTCGGGTTGTAAAGCACTTTCAGTAGGGAGGAAAGGTAGCGTGTTAATAGCACGCTGCTGTGACGTTACCTACAGAAGAAGGACCGGCTAACTTCGTGCCAGCAGCCGCGGTAATACGAGGGGTCCGAGCGTTAATCGGAATTACTGGGCGTAAAGCGTACGCAGGCGGTTCATTAAGCTAGATGTGAAATCCCCGGGCTCAACCTGGGAATTGCATTTAGAACTGGTGAACTAGAGTCTTGTAGAGGGGGGTAGAATTTCAGGTGTAGCGGTGAAATGCGTAGAGATCTGAAGGAATACCGGTGGCGAAGGCGGCCCCCTGGACAAAGACTGACGCTCATGTACGAAAGCGTGGGGAGCAAACAGGATTAGATACCCTGGTAGTCCACGCCGTAAACGATGTCTACTCGGAGTTTGGTGACTTAGTCACTGGGCTCCCAAGCTAACGCATTAAGTAGACCGCCTGGGGAGTACGGCCGCAAGGTTAAAACTCAAATGAATTGACGGGGGCCCGCACAAGCGGTGGAGCATGTGGTTTAATTCGATGCAACGCGAAGAACCTTACCTACTCTTGACATCCACAGAAGCCGGAAGAGATTCTGGTGTGCCTTCGGGAACTGTGAGACAGGTGCTGCATGGCTGTCGTCAGCTCGTGTTGTGAAATGTTGGGTTAAGTCCCGCAACGAGCGCAACCCCTATCCTTATTTGCCAGCACGTAATGGTGGGAACTCTAGGGAGACTGCCGGTGATAAACCGGAGGAAGGTGGGGACGACGTCAAGTCATCATGGCCCTTACGAGTAGGGCTACACACGTGCTACAATGGCGTATACAGAGGGTTGCAAAGCCGCGAGGTGGAGCTAATCTCACAAAGTACGTCGTAGTCCGGATTGGAGTCTGCAACTCGACTCCATGAAGTCGGAATCGCTAGTAATCGTAGATCAGAATGCTACGGTGAATACGTTCCCGGGCCTTGTACACACCGCCCGTCACACCATGGGAGTGGGCTGCAAAAGAAGTGGGTAGTTTAACCTTCGGGAGAACGCTCACCACTTTGTGGTTCATGACTGGGGTGAAGTCGTAACAAGGTAGCCCTAGGGGAACCTGGGGCTGGATCACCTCCTTACCTATACGACTAACTCAATACCTAAAGTGCAGCAATGCATGTGAGTGTTCACACAGATTACTTGTTAACTTCTTCGGAAGGTAAGTAAAACACACCGCGAGCCGGTTAAGTGTTGTTCTTTAACAATTTGGAAAGCTGATAGTACTAACTAAAGGCGCATAGATGATAATTCGTTGTCGTTTGTGTGATTACGTTAGTGCGAAAAATAATACTGATACGAAAGTATCAGTATCTTGAGTTCTCAAAACACTGTTTAAGTGTCTTGAATATTCTAAAAACTAAGGCGAGTCCACTTCCTACCCTGGAGGTGAGACAAGTAAAAACCAGCTAGTTGCGATATAACGCAGGTGGTTCACGAAAGTGAAACTCATTTGGGTTGTATGGTTAAGTGACTAAGCGTATACGGTGGATGCCTTGGCAGTCAGAGGCGATGAAGGACGTAATAACTTGCGAAAAGCGTTGGCGAGCTAGTAATAAGCATTTGAGCTAACGATATCCGAATGGGGAAACCCAGCAGCATAAGCTGTTATCACTACATGAATACATAGTGTAGTGAGGCAAACCCGGGGAACTGAAACATCTAAGTACCCGGAGGAAAAGAAATCACCGAGATTCCCCTAGTAGCGGCGAGCGAACGGGGATTAGCCCTTAAGTCTATGGGGTGTTAGTGGAATGTGTTGGAAAGCACAGCGGCACAGGGTGATAGCCCCGTACATGAAAACTAACCATAGATGAAAACGAGTAAGGCGGGACACGTGACATCCTGTTTGAATATGGGGGGACCATCCTCCAAGGCTAAATACTCCTGACTGACCGATAGTGAACCAGTACCGTGAGGGAAAGGCGAAAAGAACCCCTGTGAGGGGAGTGAAATAGAACCTGAAACCGTGTACGTACAAGCAGTGGGAGCGGTTCTTGAGACCGTGACTGCGTACCTTTTGTATAATGGGTCAGCGACTTACGTTTTGTAGCGAGGTTAAGCGAATAGCGGAGCCGTAGGGAAACCGAGTGTTAACTGCGCGTTTAGTTGCAAGGCGTAGACCCGAAACCGAGTGATCTAGCCATGGGCAGGTTGAAGGTTGAGTAACATCAACTGGAGGACCGAACCGACTTATGTTGAAAAATGAGCGGATGACTTGTGGCTGGGGGTGAAAGGCCAATCAAACTCGGAGATATCTGGTTCTCCTCGAAAGCTATTTAGGTAGCGCCTCGAGCGAATACCATTGGGGGTAGAGCACTGTTAAGGCTAGGGGGTCATCCCGACTTACCAACCCTTTGCAAACTCCGAATACCAATGAGTACTACTCGGGAGACAGACAGCGGGTGCTAACGTCCGTTGTCAAAAGGGAAACAACCCAGACCGTCAGCTAAGGTCCCAAAGTGTATGTTAAGTGGGAAACGATGTGGGAAGGCTTAGACAGCTAGGATGTTGGCTTAGAAGCAGCCATCATTTAAAGAAAGCGTAATAGCTCACTAGTCGAGTCGGCCTGCGCGGAAGATTTAACGGGGCTAAACATACCACCGAAGCTACGGGTGCATGCCATTAGGTGTGCGCGGTAGAGGAGCGTTCTGTAAGCGGTTGAAGGTGAAGGGGTAACCCACACTGGACGTATCAGAAGTGCGAATGCTGACATGAGTAACGATAAAGGGAGTGAAAAACTCCCTCGCCGAAAGACCAAGGGTTCCTGTCCAACGTTAATCGGGGCAGGGTGAGTCGACCCCTAAGGTGAGGCCGAAAGGCGTAATCGATGGGAAACAGATTAATATTTCTGTACTTTTGCTAACTGCGATGGAGAGACGGAGAAGGCTAGGCTAGCGCGGCGTTGGTAGTCCGCGTTTAAGGTAGTAGGCTGTATTCTTAGGCAAATCCGGGAATACGTACTTAAATGTACAGGTTGAGAGCTGATGACGAGTCACTAAGGTGATGAAGTAGTTGATGCCATGCTTCCAGGAAAATCTTCTAAGCTTCAGGTTAGTAGAAATCGTACCCCAAACCGACACAGGTGGTCGGGTAGAGAATACCAAGGCGCTTGAGAGAACTCGGCTGAAGGAACTAGGCAAAATGGTACCGTAACTTCGGGAGAAGGTACGCTGCTGTCGGTGATGGGACTTGCTCCCTAAGCTGACGGCAGTCGCAGATACCAGGTGGCTGCAACTGTTTATCAAAAACACAGTACTGTGCAAAATCGCAAGATGACGTATACGGTATGACGCCTGCCCGGTGCCGGAAGGTTAATTGATTGGGTTATCTTCGGAGAAGCTCATGATCGAAGCCCCGGTAAACGGCGGCCGTAACTATAACGGTCCTAAGGTAGCGAAATTCCTTGTCGGGTAAGTTCCGACCTGCACGAATGGCGTAATGATGGCCACGCTGTCTCCAGCCGAGACTCAGTGAAGTTGAAATTGCGGTGAAATGCCGTATACCCGCGGCTAGACGGAAAGACCCCGTGAACCTTTACTATAGCTTGGCACTGAACATTGAACCTACATGTGTAGGATAGGTGGGAGACTTTGAAGCTTGGACGCTAGTCTGAGTGGAGTCAATCTTGAAATACCACCCTTGTAGTTTTGATGTTCTAACCGCGGCCCCTTATCGGGGTTCGGGACAGTGCCTGGTGGGTAGTTTGACTGGGGCGGTCTCCTCCCAAAGAGTAACGGAGGAGCACGAAGGTTGGCTAAGTACGGTCGGACATCGTACGGTTAGTGCAATGGCATAAGCCAGCTTAACTGCGAGACATACACGTCGAGCAGGTACGAAAGTAGGTCATAGTGATCCGGTGGTTCTGAATGGAAGGGCCATCGCTCAACGGATAAAAGGTACTCCGGGGATAACAGGCTGATACCGCCCAAGAGTTCATATCGACGGCGGTGTTTGGCACCTCGATGTCGGCTCATCACATCCTGGGGCTGAAGTCGGTCCCAAGGGTATGGCTGTTCGCCATTTAAAGTGGTACGCGAGCTGGGTTCAGAACGTCGTGAGACAGTTCGGTCCCTATCTGCCGTGGGCGTTGGATGATTGAAGGAAGCTGCTCCTAGTACGAGAGGACCGGAGTGGACGAACCGCTGGTGTTCGGGTTGTTATGCCAATAGCATTGCCCGGTAGCTACGTTCGGAATCGATAACCGCTGAAAGCATCTAAGCGGGAAGCGAGTCCTAAGATGAGTCATCCCTAGAGCTTTAAGCTCTCTAAAGGGCCGTAGGAGACTACTACGTTGATAGGCAAGGTGTGTAAGCGTTGTGAGGCGTTGAGCTAACTTGTACTAATGACCCGTGAGGCTTAACCATACAACCCAGATGTGTTTTACTGACCTTAGTGTTAGAATAGAGCGCTTAGACAGTGTGAGAGACTCAATACTCTTAATAAGAGTAAAAGCAATCAGCTTTCCGAATTATTATTTAATGCATCAAGAATAATGCGTTAGATAAGCAAAATTTGTCTGGAAACCATAGAGCTGTGGCACCACCTGATCCCATTCCGAACTCAGAAGTGAAACACAGTATCGCCGATGGTAGTGTGGGGTCTCCCCATGTGAGAGTAGGTCATTTCCAGGCGCCTAATAACTCGAAAGAGTAGCTTCAATATGAAGCGAGTCTCCTAGCCATGACACGTTAGCGACTTAAAAAGTATTTAGCATCGTGCGTAAGCAATTTGTTAAAGGAGCGGTAGTTCAGTTGGTTAGAATACCGGCCTGTCACGCCGGGGGTCGCGGGTTCGAGTCCCGTCCGCTCCGCCAATTACATCGAAGCCTCGTCATTAGACGAGGCTTTTTTGTATCTGCAATAAACAAGATAACAGCTTAGCTTATTAATTTTCCGTTATACAAGTTCCATTCATTATGTGCTCAATCAATCAGGATCACTCAGGTTTTCAGTTTGAGGTGCATTGTTAAAAGAATGGTTATTCCACAATGCAACAACGAAATGGTACACAAAGTGGCCCATCTCGTATGTTGGACAGATGTAGGTTAGCATCCACCAGTCAAATCGAAGCCTTGCCATTAGACGAGATTATTTGTTTCACATCATGGAACAAATCAGTTGGATAGAACGTCAGTTATTTCCATCATAGCGATTTAAATTTATGACTAAATTATCATTGCCTTGTTCTTGTAGCGCGGTAGATGACCCGTGCTACGCGATCTTCTCATAAAGTATGAATTGGTATATTTATGTGCATACTTGATTTCTTCCACTATCTTTTGCTTTGTAAAGAGCTTTATCCGCTTCTTTCATACATTGCTCAAAGTTTTGGTCTACTTGATGTTGAGCACAACCAATTGAGACTGTGACGTTAACTGTTGGTTGTTTCTCAGATATTTTTTTATTACGTTTCTTAGTGGCGTTTTTATCTTGCTTCCCTTTCCGTTTTTCTTCTCTGAGTACTATGTTGTACTTTTCTATGTTAACTCTAACTTGGTCTAAATCAGATAATACTCGTTGAATCTCTTTGCTAGGGAATACAATGGTGAACTCTTCACCGCCATAACGAAAGGCTTTACCACCGCCAGTGACTTGAGCCAATTTAGCAGCGACTAATTTAAGAACTTGATCGCCAACGTCATGGCCATAGGTATCGTTGAATTTTTTAAAATGATCAATGTCGACCATAGCTACAGAGTATTTCCGCCCTAATGATAGGCTTAAATTGAATAAGGCTCGCCTAGAGGGTAATCCTGTCAGTTCATCTCGGTAAGCGAGAAAGTATGAATCGATTAAAACAGTAGCCAAGAAGAAAAAGGCGATCATATTAAGTAGCACTGATAACGGTAGCCAATTGGGAAAGCTAAAATGAATTAGCCATAACAAAAAGGTTATTCCGAGACTGGTATGTAGAAGATTACTGTTCCAGCATAATTTGATGAATAAAATTGTACCTATGAAATATAGCGGCAATCTAGAGAAGTTACTTGCTGATAGAAATGGCAGATAAGTTTGATGCAGAGTTAACATTTGTTGTGAGTAGCTGCTTAGCATCAGTATCCATAAATAAGCAGTTAAAAAGCAGGTTAAGATGATTCCAACTCTCAATAAGCTATGCACACTAATGAGTCCACGGTCTTTTATAAAACTGAAAACCGTAATAATTAATCCACCGGCGATCAATATCAATTCATTTTGTTTGGGATTAAAAGTTGAGTTTTGACTGAATACATAAAAGATCAGTAATAGCACACCAATGTAACTTAACCGGCTTCGATTAAATTGGAGTGAGATAATTGTGGCACAACCTAATAGCCAATAAGGCATATATTGGATAGTTTTTTGCCAATTTAACCAAAATTCTTGAAAGTGCTCAATAAGTCCAAGAAGGATTGCTGTAATTAACAGCGGTATTAGTAGGTAACGACAAGAATGATAGAAACTGCTCAAAAAAATCTCCAAAAATTTCGCTTACGACAGAATATGCCGAGACACAGATAAGACTGTAAGGTATTCATTGTCCGATAAAAAGTGTTCGACACTGTTTTTGTGATTGATTATGGTAAATCATGTCAGTTTGAGTGACATAAAAAATTATTACAGCACAAAAACAGAACAACTATTTGTTAACTCAAGGTTGTTGATGGTTTAGTGTTGAAAAATACCTTTATGCTTGCTATTGATTTACAAGTTACTTAAGTTAGCTGCTATTGAATATGCTTTAAGAATTAAGCTGATGATATTTAGGATACTCTTTATTTATTTGCTTAATATATTATTGTTGAGAGGCACACATGAAGTTAGAAATGATTTGTACTGGTGAAGAGGTCTTGTCTGGCCAGATAGTCGATACTAATGCAGCTTGGGTTGCTAATACCTTGATGGAATTGGGTATAGAAATGCAATACCGGGTGACGGTTGGTGATCGAATGGATGATCTGGTTGCTGTATTTCAAGAACGCAGTAAGCACGCAGATGTAATTATTGTAAATGGTGGTTTGGGGCCAACCAGCGATGATATGTCCGCATTAGCCATGGCTAATGCTAAGGGGGAAGACCTTGTTGAGAATGTTGAATGGCGTGAACATTTAGAAGATTGGTTTAGTCGCAACAATCGCGTTATGGCCAAAAGTAATTTAAAACAAGCTTGGTTACCCGCTTCTGCAGTAATGGTTGATAATCCTGTCGGTACCGCATGTGGTTTTAGAGTAAAGCTGAATAATGCTTGGTTGTTTTTTACACCTGGTGTGCCATTTGAATTAAAGCACATGATTACCGAGCAGTTTATTCCATTTATTACAGAAGAGTTTGGTATCCAACAAAAGTCTGCTTTAGAAAAACTACTGACTATCGGCCATGGCGAGTCATCATTAGCCGATACACTGTCAGAGATCACTTTACCAGCAGGGATAGAGTTAGGCTATCGCTCTTCAATGCCACATATTGAAATTAAGATATTCGCACGTGGTGATAAAGCTATACGTCAATTACCAGATGTAACCAAGCAGGTTAAAGCCTTATTGGGCTGTGCGGTTGTTGCTGAGAATCGAGCAACATTGTCAGAAGAGATCCATCATCGTTTATACCAGTCCGGTTTAAGTCTTAGTGTGGCAGAGTCTTGTACTGGTGGCATGATCACCAGTCAATTAATCGATTTTGCCGGAAGTTCATCATACTTGCATCATGGATTAGTGACTTACAGTAATGAGTCTAAAGTGAAAGTATTAGGCGTTAATCCACAGATTTTAGATGATCATGGTGCAGTGTCTATTCCTACCGTTGAAGCAATGGCACAAGGTGTGAGAGGGATCTTAGACAGTGATTTTGCGTTAGCCACTAGCGGTATTGCGGGCCCTGATGGAGGAACCGATGACAAACCTGTAGGGACAGTTGCAATAGCATTGGCAACTAAACACGGGGTATACAGCCAAATGGTGAAATTGCCAAAGCGGTCACGTCAGCTTGTGAGGAGCATGAGTACGGCAATCGCTTACGATATGCTTCGCCGCGCATTGCTTGAAGAAGCCGTTATTGTTGATTACCCGTCAATTCCTCGGTTCGCAAAGTAAATCTATATTGTCTAGCTTGTTTGCCCTGAGAGTAAGCAAGTTAGATTTAATAACGAGGTTTGCTGATACTTTAGATAAGTGATCTCACATGGGTATTTATATTTTTAGGTAAAAACCACTGGCAGCATGTTCACTTGGATAAACATATTTGCTTCATTCATTGTGCCAGTGGTCATCGTTTCTATGTTATTGCGGGGCTGTAGTGACAACATCATAAAGGTCAATTTGATGTTGCTTCATGCCATTTAGGTCCTGTTTAGGTGGTACTCTTAATAGGCTTATTTTCTTACTTACCTGGACAACTTCTAAATATGTTGCTTCATTTGGTGGCATCAATGTAGTTAAAATGGTTTGATTCAATGGGATATTTTTAAGTTTAATGTGCTTAAACATATCGCCAGTTTTTACCCCATGCAATGTACCAATATTAATGGTGATAAATTCATCATCTTTATCGATTACCTTGGCTTTTGTTGCCTCACAACTCAGCGTCTCATTAATGTCCTTGGCCGCCTTGAAGAGCGTATCAACAATGGTTTGTCCATATTCACTTCGCCAAAAAAGACTGTTAGATAAATCGACTTGGTTAAATGAATTGAAACTCCAACCCCCTTCTCCGTGATATTCATTCTCTAATACAATACTGTCGCTGATCCTATCGTACATGAAGACTTTCATCGTAAAATTACGTTTAGGTGATGTCGTGCTATTGAGTAATCCTGATTTGGTTTCATTAAATAATCCTATGTCGCGTAGATAACCAAACACTAGATATTGACTCTGATATTGGCTGCTTAGTGCATGCGATATACGATTAACGGACCGTAAATTGACTGTATCCATGCTGGAATTTGGTTTAAACACCATTTGAGGTATGAGTTCTTCGACGAACACATTGGGTTGATTGATGAGCTCATTTTTAAAACGTGATACGACATGAAAAGGGAGTGTATAAATATCACCTGCAGCCGCTTGTGCTGGTGTTAATAATGGAAATTGAGCAATAACCAGTTGTTTCTGATATTGATCTTTAGTGCAATTCAAACTCGTTTGTAGATTTACCTTAATATTAATCGTTAATGTGTCATTGGCGACAGATTCATTAAGAATTTTTATCTCACTAATTTGGTGTTCTGATTGAATATTACTGGTGCTTTTACTCAAGATCCCATCAGAAACCGTGGTTTCAATTTTAATATAACTGCTTGCTTGTAATGAAGCATTCTCAATGGCTTGTTGGATAACTTTCTTTCGTATGTCATTGTAATCTTTACCATCAATAGGTGATGATGCTTGTCCTGTGTACCATTGAGCATACAAGGTTGATGGCATGAGGCATATTACTATGAGTAATAGAATTTTTGTCATGTCTTTACCCAAATATGTTGAGTAGTTTGCTGATCAATGACGGGTCTTGATTGTCTTGTTGTTCACCTTTAGCGCTGACTTCGATGATTGAATTGCCCACCATATTTGAGTTAATTGAGTGGTCTGGTGCAATATCGGTTATTCTGATTTCACCTGAAAACCTAACGTACTCATCACCTTTATTGAGTTTGAGCCATTTTTCTCCAGCAACAATTAAATTCCCATTAGGCAGTTTTTCTCTAACCGAAACCGTAATGGTTCCAGATAAAGAGTTATTTTGATTACTCTCCGATGAGCTATCGAAGCTTTTTTCTTGCGTATAATCAGCACTTAGATTATCTGTATTAATGTTAATATTGCCCGCTGTAATTGAAGGCGATAAAGCAAACTCATTAGAGTTATCTCTCTGATAACTTACAGATTTTTTCGATGTCATTTCTTCATTTAATCTAATGAGGATCATGTCGCCGATTTCATAGCGATTATTATTTTGATAGATACTGTATATATTATTTGGGTTAAATAGTGATCCTGTTATTTGAGGGACTTGTTGAATATTATTATTTCGAACAGGACGGAATTGGGGATCTCCTTTAATCGCTTCCTCACTATTTTCTACTACATTCATAGTAGTATTTTCTTTTACGGGGCTTTTTATTTCAGCTACTTCTGTCGTTGAACAAGCGGAAATACAAGTTAGAAATAGTGGCAATATAATTATTTTAAATTTCATTATTATTATAAGTGAGATTATTGTGGCTTCATTTTATATTTAACTTTATCGTATTTCCTAAGAATTATTCGAATTCTTCTTTATTTTTACTTGGGTTTACCTGAGTTTACTCATATTTACATACATTTACTTTTATTTGATTATCATACATTATCAGTTGATTATTAGATGTTTTCTATATAGTTTTACAAAATTTATTTTATGAATTTGTATATTGTGATCTTGGTTGTAGAATCTATTTTGTAATTGCTGTATTGGGCCGGTAAGTATAATTAATAGTCAGTATTATTCGGTTTGGTATACGTTTATTTGATAAGAGTGGTTGGTGTATTTTAATTCAATATCAGTTTTTAATCGTTATTTTGCTCTCAGGCGTTGACTGATTTATATGGTTTTGTAAAATGCGGTTCGCCTAATTTTGATGTGGGTTGTATATTAAGTTAGAACCATAAATCTAACAATTATATTAGTAAAATAATAACTTAAGTAGTCAGTTTTTAATAAGTTATTTTTTATTATAATGCTTAAGGTTAATACTCGATTTTTTATATTAGCCTTTTTACATATTATAGTGCATTAAATATACGCTGTTGCAGTGTTGTATTTATGATTTCTATTAGTTGAGATAATAAAATTGAGCTTAGTTAATAATTTAGATACGACAACAAGTAATGTCAATAATGTTATAAGTCAGTCGCAGCCGGCTGTTGATTCAAGTAATGAACAAAACAGTTTTGGGACAATACTTGAATCGTTATCATCTGGTGCAGATACCATCAGTACATCGTTAACATCACTCACTAATTTTGACATTCTTCCTATCGACAGTTTTCAGAGTAAACTATTACTTGAAACAGGGCTCAGTGATGCAAATCTTTTGTCATTAAATGTATCTGACGATATGATTTCTCAAATGCAACAAGAGTTATTATCTTCATTACAGACAAGTATGATAAAAAATACTGCTGTAATGTCACCATCTTCAACGACTGAGTCAGCAGAATCAAGCGAAGGCATTACCACAACACCATTGGTAGACGGGATTAGTGATTCAAGTGTTTTAGATGACATTTACACATTTACATTTGGCGAGGATGGATTAGATCAAAATGATTTTTTTGATTCTATTAATGTGTTAAATCATATTCCTATAGTGTCTGACATCTATCAAATTTCTACAGACACCGACATAAGTCCGGTATCGAAACTAGTGGGCAGTATGCTCTATTCTGGCGCAATTGGAGTGGGTGTTACAGCGGTTGAAATGGGGCTAAATTATTTAACGGGCTATAACACCAAAGACATCGTTGCCGATACTGGACTACTTTTATCATTAACTGATGAGCAAGACGACAGTTAGCCTCCGCAGCTATTAATACCTGCCTTAGAATAAGATGGAGGGCTGAGATTATCTGCTATTTTGTGCTGAGTTATATTTTAATAAAACTAAAATGAGCGATCGCTATCAATGATAAAATATCTAATCGTACTGTGCTTGCTTATTTCGGGATGCAACTTACTTCAAGGTGAGTCTAGTCAGTATCGTCCTAGTGTTTTCCCTGTGTTAACTGCGGTGGGTTATGCACCGATAGATCGTCAACCAGCAGAACTTCGCTCTGAGCAAATTTTAATGGCAATGGAGTCATCAAAGATTTTGGCTTACCGAGAGTTAGCTGAACAAGTATATGGCCTACAGCTTAATTCCAGCACAGCAGTTCGAGATTGGTCGATGAAAAGCAGTGATACAAAAATATTGGTTTCTGGGTTGATTAAAGGCGCCCGAGTCGTTAAAACGTACCCTGTGGATGGATTTTATGTCACCGAATTAGAGCTCGACTATAAGCTGGTTTGGGATTTATATGAGCAATCTGAAAGTCCACAGCAAAATAGCATTTTAGTCATCGAACCTGTACAGAATTTTTAGACATTACTGAGCAATAATAAAAAAAGCACCTTAAGGTGCTTTTTTTAATTGCTGCGATAAACGTTAAAACTTCACTACTAGTTTACCTTTTTGTACTGCTATCTCTTTGGTCATTTTAGCCATTAATGCTTGATTACTGTCTCGAGTGTCAAGTGTGTACACTGGCTGGTTTTCGAGATAATTACGCAAGAATCCCATTAATTGTGGCGTTGCCTGGCTGATGTAACGTTCAATATCAGCGGGTTCGGACTCAACCTTGACTAAGTTTAGCTGACGAAGATAAACACTTTTAGTATTACTGTCATACCAAGGCACTGCTTCAAATGTGGTTTTTAGTTTGGCGTGTATCGGGAGTAATGGGTTATTCACCGTGATGACTGTTGCTGCTGTCACCGCCATAGTATTTGGCTTGGCGCCCAATACTACCTGCATATCATTTAGTTTAAGCGAGACTCCAATTAACCTGTTGCCTTGTTTTACCTCAAAATGCATATCTTTATTAAGATATTGCTCTATTTCTGACTCGGTGATGCTGTACTGACTGGCACAGCCAGTCAGTAATAATAACAAACCAAGTCTAAGGGTTTTAACCAAGGTTATCATCCAGTGTTTCTCATTCCTGCTGCTACGCCGGCAATGGTCAGCATAAGTGCTAGTTGAACATCGGCAGATGGCTCAACTTCTCTACGTGTACGGGCTAATAGCTCGGTTTGTAAGAAGTTAAGTGGGTCGATGTATGGGTTACGTAATTTAACAGACTCACGACTCCAAGGAGTGTGTGCCATTAACTCTGTAGCCTGAGTTAATGATAATACCGCATCAATTCCTAATTGCAGGCGCTGACGTAGTTTTTCACCTAAATGATGTAGCTCTGGTTTGACTAAACATAGTTCGTAATACGCGGCTAGATGAGGCTCTGCTTTGGTGTAGACCATTTCTAGCATTGAAATACGGGTTTCAAAAAATGGCCATTGCTGTTCCATTTCACGAAGTAGTTCAAGCTCACCTCGATCTGCAGCGGCTTGCAAGGCTTCGCCAGCACCAAGCCAAGCGGGTAACATTAAGCGGTTTTGCGACCAAGCAAAAATCCACGGAATAGCACGTAAACTTTCAATACCGCCATCGACCTTACGTTTTGCAGGGCGACTGCCAAGAGGCAATTTCCCGAGTTCTACTTCGGGAGTGGCTGTTCTGAAGTACTCAACAAAGTCAGGCTCTTCACGAACAATACTGCGATAAGACTTTACTGACTCTTCAGCAATGCGTTGCATACAATCACGCCATGATTTTTTGGGCTCTGGTGGCGGTAATAGAGTTGCTTCTAATACGGCTGAGGTATATAGCGCTAAACTCTGTACCGCTAATTTTGGCAAACCAAACTTAAAGCGGATCATTTCGCCTTGTTCCGTTACGCGGATACGACCATCAACCGAACCTGGTGGTTGCGATAAAATGGCTTTATGAGCTGGTCCGCCCCCACGGCCGATTGAACCACCACGGCCATGGAATAGCATCAATTTAACGTCGGCTTTTTTACACACTGCAACTAACTGCTCCTGAGCACGATATTGCGCCCAAGCTGCAGCCATTACACCAGCATCTTTAGCTGAGTCAGAGTAACCAATCATCACTTCTTGCATGCCTTTAGTGTAACCTCGATACCAATCAATATTCAGTAGTGAAGTCATGCAATCGGCGGCACCCTCTAAGTCCGCTAGGGTTTCAAATAACGGTACTACACGCATTGGGTTAGTGCAGCCAGCTTCCTTTAATAGTAATAATACGGTTAATACATCTGATGGTTTACTCGCCATAGAGATAACATACGACCCTAAAGCATTGGCGGGTTGTTGGGCGACTAAATTACAGGTTCTCACAACTTCTGCTACGTCATCACTTGGTTGCCAATGTGTTGGGATCAATGGGCGCTTATTGGTTAATTCTCGTAGTAAAAACGCCTGTTTTTCATTCTCGTCCCAATGATTGTAATCGCCCATCCCCAAATAACGGGTGAGTTCGGCTATTACGTCGCTGTGGCGAGTTGCATCTTGGCGAATATCTAGACGTAGCATGTGAATACCAAAACAAGCTAAACGACGTAAGATGTCGAGTAACAGCCCATTGGCGATCAACTTCATACCGCAATCGCACAAGCTTTTATAAAGTAGTTCAAGTGGCTCAAGTAAATCTGTTTTGTGCCAAATTAATTCGCGGGTATCAACGTCAGGTTTTTTACCTTCAAGACGAGCATTAAGGTAATCGATAGTGTTTCGTAATTGGCAACGTAATTTACGCAATACTTCGCGGTACGGTTCTTTGCTGTTGTCTGTTAATGCTGATAATTCAGCATTAGCTTGATCCATCGACAGTTCGCCAAGCAAAGTAACAATATCTTTTAAGTACAATCTTGCTGCAGCATGACGATTACGGTCTAACACTTCTTGGGTGACGGTTGACGTCACAAAAGGATTACCGTCGCGGTCACCGCCCATCCAGCTTGAAAATCTTACTGGAGAGACATCAATAGGCAATTGTTGACCAGTCTTTTGCTCAAGTTGATCATTGAGTTGACGTAAAAAATCAGGAATAGCCTGCCATAATGATGTTTCGATAGTGCTTAAACCCCAACGTGCTTCATCAACAGGGGTTGGGCGTTCGCTGCGGATCTCGTTGGTATGCCAAATTTGCGCTATAAGCTGACGAAGGCGCAGGGTACTTTGTTTACGCTCGCGATCAGTCAGTTGAGAATTTTCTTGCTCAGTTAAGCAATCTACTACCGCAGCGTATTTTTGAATTAACGTACGACGAGAAATTTCTGTTGGATGCGCGGTTAATACCAAATCAATGTCTAAGTTCTTTAAGCTCTTAATAACATCTTTTTTATCTAAATCGGTATCAAGCATGCGTCCAAGAAGTTGTTCTACTGGGTCGGGCACACAAACTAATTCATCGCAATTGCGGCTAATGGTGTGAAATTGTTCTGCAATGTTAGCTAAATTCAAAAATTGGTTGAAAGCTTTAGCGAAGGGAACCAGTTGTTCATCGGGTAAGGAAGTTAATAACGCTAACATTTGCTCTCGAGACGCTTCGTCACCTTGACGAGATTTTTTCGCTAAAATACGAATTTGTTCTACTTTTTCTAAAAATGCATCACCTAAATGATTCTGCATTGTCTCGCCTAATATCTGGCCTAAATGCCCCACATTTGATCGAAGTGACGCATACATATCTGCCGTTTGCTCTGTCATACCTACTCCCGAAAAAAGAACGATTTTGCCTATAGCTTACTTATAACAATACTCAGCGTATTAATATTGGTCAATACACGAACTGACTGTTTGGTAATTTTATTTCGTAAAAATGTTACATTCATGTAATGACATAAAACCTAAATCAACAATCACTTAATACAAGCGTGATAAATCATTTTCTTAATTAAATCGACCGTTGGTGTTAAGTACTCTAAGCCAATAAATTCGTCTGGCTGGTGGGCTTGATTAATGCTTCCTGGGCCGAGAACCAGAGTTTGGCAACCTAGCTTGTTTATATAAGGTGCTTCAGTCGAATAATTCACCACTTCGGCTTCGTTACCAGACAGCTCTGCCACTAATTTAGTCCATGGATTATCTGCTTTTCCAGCAAATGATTCAGCCCCTGGATACAAGGTGCTGACACTAATGCTACCAGGATACTCCTTACTGATATCTGATAAGTAGTGCAGTACCATTAATTCGAGTTCAGCTAACTCCATACCGGGCAATGGGCGAATATCTAAGTGCAAATCGCAACAACCACAAATACGGTTAGCTGCATCACCGCCATGAATATGACCAAAGTTCATGGTAGGGTAAGGCACTGTAAATGCATCTTCGCGGTAGTTTTCACTTAAATGCTGCTTAAGTTTCATTAATTGACTAATCACTTTATGCATAACTTCAATGGCATTTAAGCCACGGGCCGGATCTGATGAGTGACCGCTACGACCAATGACATGGATCCCTTGAGCTATTTGCCCTTTATGCATATATACCGGCTTTAAGCTGGTGGGTTCACCTATAACAGCAAAGTCAGGGGCGACAACCTTTGAATCCGCAAATGCTTTGGCGCCACTCATGGTTGTTTCTTCGTCAGCACTAGCAAAAATAGTCAGTGGACGCTTAAATTGATCTAGCGGCATGTCTTTTAATGCTTCAAGTACTAAAGCAAAAAAACCTTTCATGTCACACGTACCCAATCCATACCAACGATTGTTTTTTTCTACCATCTCAAATGGGCTTTGGCTCCATAGTCCTTCATCAAAAGGCACTGTGTCGGTGTGACCCGCAAGCAATAATCCACCGCTGCCTGAGCCAATTCTAGCAATGAGATTCTGTTTATTACGCGAATCGGCAACCGTGGGAGTTTCACACTCAAAACCAAGTTCGCTGAACCAATTTTGCAACAAGTTAATAACTGCATGGTTACTCATATCATGTTCAGCTTCGAGTGCACTGATTGATGGAGCTGCAATCAGCTGTGTAAAACAACTTTTTAGATCTGGTAGTGTGCTCATGGGTTACCTTAAAAAATAATGTGTAAAATACTTATTCACATATATTGCATAATTAATATCTTGTGGTAGTCTAGCAAACAGCATTAACCGACACCATAAATAGAACGTTAGAAATGAAAATAAATATGTGCTTTCACACTGCTAAAACCACTATATCAATAATCAACGCGAACTTCCTGCGACGATAGTTAAATATTAGGCGGCTCCCGTCTAAATAGGCTATGCTGACACTTTCTCTCAATCATTATCAAAAAGAAACCAAACTTATGAAAAGCATCGCAATTATTGGCGCTAGTGGTTATACCGGCGCACAAATTACCTCGTTGATTAATGCCGACAGTCACTTCAGTGTACAAGGGTTGTATGTGTCGGAAAACAGTTTAGATAAAGGCCGTAAATTAGCAGATCTATATCCTACTTATAGCCATATGGCTTATACGCTATCGCCGTTATCGGATGAAGCAAAAAAGCAGATTGTTGCCGAAGCCGATGCAGTGATTTTAGCGACTGAGCATTCAGTAAGCTTAGAGCTTGCGGCATGGTTTTATCAACAAGGGCTAGCGGTATTTGATTTAAGCGGAGCTTATCGTTTTGCCGATGTTGCTCAGTACCCTAAATGGTATGGTTTTGAACATACTCATCCTGAAGTATTAGCTGAAGCGGTATATGGGTTAGCAGAATGGAATCGCGAAAAAATTAAACAAACCAGAATGATTGCCGTAGCAGGTTGCTACCCAACGGCATCTTTATTGGCATTAAAACCACTCAAGCCGTTTTTAACTTCTATGTATCCGGTTATCAATGCCGTTAGTGGCGTCACTGGTGCAGGACGTAAAGCACAATTGCACACTAATTTCTGCGAAGTCAGCCTAACACCATACGGTGTATTAGGTCACAGACATCAACCTGAAATAGCGACTCATTTGGGTCAAGAAGTGATTTTCACGCCGCATCTAGGCAACTTTAAGCGTGGTATTTTGGCGACTATTACCGTGCAGCTAAAACCGGGTACTACCGAAGCTGACGTAGAAAAAGCCTATAGCGTATATGACAGCGAGCCAATAGTGACAGTTAAACACAATATGTTCCCTAAAGTTGATGATGTGGTGCACACACCTAATTGTCATATAGGTTGGAAGTATGATGCTAATAGTGGTTATTTAGTGGTCGCCAGTGCGATTGATAATTTAATGAAAGGTGCTGCTAGCCAAGGGCTACAGTGCATGAAAATCCATTTCGGTGTGTAATCGAGTTGCATTAGCAAAGGAATAACAATAATGGCTACAAAATCAGTATTAGTGTTAAAAGTCGGTGGCGCATTACTTCAATGTGAAATGGGTATGGCGCGTTTAATGACCGCTGCAGCAGAAATGCTTGCTGCGGGTCAACAAGTGATATTAGTGCATGGTGGTGGTTGTTTGGTCGACGAACAATTAACGGCTAATGGTAAAGAAACGGTTAAATTAGATGGTTTACGAGTTACGCCAGAAGATCAAATTCCTATTATTGTGGGTGCATTAGCGGGTACCTCGAACAAAATTTTACAAGCTGCGGCAGCCAAAGCTGGCATTATTAGTGTGGGCATGAGTTTAGGCGATGGCAACACGGTAACGGCTAAAATTAAAGATGAGCGTTTAGGGCTAGTGGGCGAAGTTGAACCCAAAGACGCCACCTATTTAAACTTTATATTAAGCCAAGGTTGGATGCCAATTTGCAGTTCGATTGCAATTTCCAGTCAAGGTGAAATGTTAAATGTTAACGCAGATCAAGCCGCGACAGCCTTAGCTAAATTAGTTAACGGTATGCTAGTGCTGTTATCCGATGTGTCGGGTGTGCTAGATGCTAAAGGCCAGCTAATTAGTAGCTTAAACAAAAGTGAAATTGAATACTTAGTCGCCCAAGGGGTGATTGAGAAAGGCATGAAAGTTAAAGTGGAAGCCGCTTTGGAAGTTGCTCAATGGATGGGAAAACCTGTGCAAGTAGCTTCATGGCGCGACGCCGAACAGTTAAAAACCTTAGTTAAAGGTGGGTCCGTCGGGACTCAAATACAACCTTAATGGAGTAGTAGAATATGCAGCACCTATTGTCGATAAAAGAGTTAACTCAATCTCAGCTTTTAGCCATTATTGATCTGGCTAAAAAAATTAAGAATAACCCCGCTGAGTACCGTCGTGCCTTAGATGGAAAAAGCGTTGTGATGCTATTTGAAAAGCCATCACTGCGCACCCGAGTCAGCTTTGACATTGGCATTAATAAATTAGGTGGTCACTGCTTATACTTAGACCAACAAAATGGTGCATTGGGACAACGTGAAACGGTTGCTGATTTTGCGACAAACATTTCATGTTGGGCCGATGCCATTGTTGCCAGAACATATTCACACACAACCATCGAAAAATTAGCTCAACATGGCAGCGTACCGGTCATTAATGCTTTATCTGACTTGTATCATCCATGCCAAGCGTTAGCTGACTTTTTAACACTATCAGAACAGTTTGATGATGTCAGCCAAGCCAAATTAGCTTATGTTGGTGATGGTAATAATGTCACGCATTCATTGATTTATGGCGCTGCGATTTTAGGCATGACCATGACAGTGATTTGCCCAGAAGGCGCATTTCCTGACGCTCTTATTGTGACTGAAGCTCAGGCATTAGCACAAAAGAATGGTGGTAAATTAACCCTAAGTGCTGACATTAATGCCATAGAGGGTCATGATGCAATTTACACTGACACATGGATTTCCATGGGTGATGAAACACCGCTTGCCGATATTAAAGCCCGTTTTGCACCGTACCAAGTTAATAGTGAGCTAATGGCTCAAGCTGGCGCCAAATTCTTTATGCATTGTTTACCAGCACATCGTGGTGTAGAAGTGACTGATGAAGTGATGGATGGCGAAGGCTCATTGATTTTACATCAAGCAGAAAATCGCATGCATGCGCAAAATGCAGTACTAGTGACCTTATTAAGTTAGTCATCTTATTTAAGTTATTCAAAAGATTAAGAAAATAGTGCCGATGGCGTTATTGAAATTGACCATATACGTAATTGATTCTAGGAAATAAACATGTCTAATGCAGTGAAAAAAACCGGTGTTAAAAAAGTGGTATTGGCATATTCGGGTGGTTTAGACACCTCAGCTATTATCCCGTGGCTAAAAGAAACCTATGACAACTGCGAAATCGTCGCATTTTGTGCCGATGTAGGCCAAGGCGAAGAAGAGTTAGTTGGCTTAACTGAAAAAGCCTTAGCTTCAGGCGCTTCTGAGTGCCATATCGTTGACCTAAAAGAAGAGTTTGTTGCTGATTATATTTACCCAACAATCGCAACGGGGGCCATTTACGAAGGCACTTACTTGTTAGGTACATCAATGGCGCGTCCTATTATTGCCAAAGCGCAAGTAGAAGTCGCACGTAAAGTTGGCGCCGATGCGGTATGTCATGGTTGCACCGGTAAAGGTAACGACCAAGTTCGTTTTGAAGGTTGTTTTGCCGCATTAGCACCAGATCTAAAAGTGATCGCGCCTTGGCGTGAATGGGAAATGCGTAGCCGTGAAGACTTACTCGATTACCTTGCTGAGCGTAATATTAAAACCAGCGCATCAGCGACCAAAATTTATAGCCGTGATGCCAATGCATGGCACATTTCGCATGAAGGTGGCGAGTTAGAAGATCCATGGAATGAACCATCAAAAGGCGTGTGGACACTAACAGTTGCACCAGAAGATGCACCAAACGAGCCTGAATATGTCTCGTTAGCGATTAAAAATGGTCGTGTGACCCATGTCAATGATGAAGCATTATCACCCTATGCTGCACTCATGAAGCTAAACGACATTGCAGGCAAGCACGGTGTAGGTCGTATCGACATTACAGAAAACCGTTTAGTGGGCATGAAGTCTCGTGGTTGTTATGAAACACCAGGCGGCACAGTAATGTTTGCAGGTCTGCGTGCCATTGAAGAATTGGTACTAGATAAAACCAGCCGCACTTGGCGCGAGCAAATTGCTGGCCAAATGTCGCACCTAGTATACGACGGTCGTTGGTTTACACCTTTATGTAAATCACTTATCGCAGCGTCAGAGTCATTAGCTGAATCCGTTAATGGTGATGTAGTGATTAAGCTTTACAAAGGTCAAGCGACAGCCGTTAAAAAGCGTTCGCCAAACAGTTTGTATTCAGAAGCTTTCGCAACGTTTGGTGAAGATGACGTATACGATCAAAAACATGCAGAAGGCTTTATCCGTTTGTATTCTTTAGCGAGCCGTATACGCGCGCTAAACACTAAATAGATTTTACGCCAACGATATAAGGCGCTGCAAAGCGCCTTTCTTATAATGACTTTTGACAAACAGAGAGTCATTACAAGAAAGAGAATATTATACAACCTGAACTCGGGATAACAAACGACTCTCAAACAGCCCTTTGCCCTGCTAACTACGTTGAATCGACTTGCAATAGGCTAGCTATTGACGCGTCAATTCGTCTTGTTAGTAAAGCAAATGACAAGTTTGATAGAGAGCAATGATTAAGATTTTGAGCTTTACATTATCTTCTCATCTCTTATCCCGAGTTCAGGTTATCTACATTATTGAACGATAATTTCAACACAGAGGATACCGACATGGCGTTATGGGGCGGAAGATTTCAGGGCGAAACCAGTGCACTTTTTAAGTTATTTAATGACTCATTGCCAGTGGATTATCGCTTATTTGAACAAGACGTTGTCGGTTCAATCGCATGGGCTGATGCCATTGCCAGTGTCGGTATTATTACTGCTAAAGAATGTACCGATTTAAAAGCCGCTTTACATGAATTGCTCATCGAAGTTGGGAATGATACTCAAGCCATTATCAGCAACGGCGCTGAAGATATTCACAGCTTTGTGGAACAAAAGCTGATTGCCAAAGTGGGTGATTTAGGTAAAAAACTTCACACGGGCCGTTCACGTAATGACCAAGTTGCGACTGATTTAAAATTGTGGTGCAAAAAAGAAGGTGCAGCATTACTTGCTCGTTTAGGCACATTACATACTGAGTTAGTTGCATTAGCCGAGCGTGAAGTCGATGCAGTTATGCCGGGTTACACCCATTTACAGCGTGCACAGCCGGTTACTTTTGGTCACTGGGCGTTAGCTTATGTGGAAATGTATGAGCGTGACATTAGCCGTCTGCAAGATGCATTAAGCCGTGCCGATTCATGTCCGTTAGGTTCAGGCGCATTGGCGGGCACAGCATATCCGATTGATCGCCATGCGTTAGCATCAGCGTTAAACTTTGCTCGACCAACCTTAAACAGTTTAGACAGTGTGTCGGACCGTGACCACGTGGTTGAATTATGCAGCGCTGCGTCAATCAGCATGATGCATTTAAGCCGTATGGCCGAAGATTTAATATTCTTCAACTCTGGTGAAGCTAACTTTATCTCACTAGCCGATGAAGTCACTTCTGGCTCATCACTGATGCCACAAAAGAAAAACCCAGATGCGTTAGAGCTTATTCGTGGTAAAACCGGCCGTGTTTATGGCAGCTTAATGGGGATTTTAACCACAATGAAAGCCTTGCCATTGGCTTACAACAAAGACATGCAAGAAGATAAAGAAGGCTTATTTGACGTGGTCGACAGCTGGGCTATTTGCTTAGATATGGCGGCACTAGTATTGTCTGGCTTAAAAGTAAATCGTCCACAAGCCTTGGTAGCCGCTCAACAAGGTTATGCTAATGCAACCGAATTAGCTGATTATCTTGTCGCTAAAGGCATGCCGTTCCGTGAAGCGCATCATGTGGTGGGCGAAGTGGTGGTATTTGCCATTGACCAGCAAAAGCCAATTGAAGACTTAACCGTAGCTGAGTTACAACAGTTTGCTAAAGTGATTAGTGATGATGTTTATCCTAATTTAACTATTAAAGCCTGTTTAGAGAAACGTGATGTATTAGGTGGTACCGCCATCAATCAAGTGCAAGCTGTTATCGCGGCTAAAAAATCATAATTAACCTTAGCTTGGGTTAAGAAATGAGATAATAATTGACGTTAAGTACATATTTGTATAATTAAGCGTTGAATGAATGCCTATAAAAGCCCTGTCGATATTAGTCGATGGGGCTTTTGTGTTTAATCCACTCAGACCGATTATGCATAGCGTTTATGTTATTAGTGTTAATAACCTCTAAGGTTGCCGCATGATTTTTCTGAATGTCATCTCAAATACTTTCGCCATATATTGTTGTGTAAAGGCTGTTTAAATAAATTTTTATTCAATATTGGAGTAAAAGCTTAAAACATGTGTGTTAATTCCTACTTTTTGGCTTATACCCGCATGAGTGACTGCCTGTAAACATATCCCATGTTCCTTATCACAGATCGCTCATCTTGATTCAAACACCAAGGCTATTTGTGGCCTGTAAAGCCGAGTTTTTAAGGGTTGCATTGTTTTTTTTCTGCTCTATCTTGAAGCTGGAGTTGTAACAAAATAGATCAATTCGGAAACAAAAAACAAAAAACACAACCGCGGGCGCGAGCCGATATAGCAAATAAATATGAGGGCAACCCATGAATAAAATAATGTTATTACTGTTAACAGGGCTATTTAGTGGCGCAACACAGGCTGCCGTTGGCGGCTATCCGGTGGTATTAGTGCACGGCTTTCAACCTGATAATTTACAAAGCAAACCAACTGGGGATATGGTGAGCGAAAATGGTGCTGAATATTGGGCACAGTATTGGCTTGACCGTGCAGACGAGCGGATTGATTGGCCGTCGCAAGAACGGATTGCGAGCAATATTACTAGCGAATATGTGTGGCCTAAGCTACAGCAATTGTCACGTGCAGGAACATGTGACAGCGGTTGTGTGTTCGTGACCCATTCCACCGGCGATTTAGTGATGCGTTATATTATCGATAATCAAGCATTATGGTTACAAAATGCCGGTTTAACACCGCTTAATATTGTGACCACATTCGACTTTTCTGGCGCGGGTGGAGGGGTCGAATTGGCTGATTTAGCGGTTAATGTTGCCAGTGGTACAGGTTTAATTAATAGCACATTAAAATTAGCAGTATCTTTATGGTTAGGTGAACTGCCGTCGTCATCCAATATTGGGGTGTTGAATGACTTACGAGTGAATACTGCACGCCAATTGGCAGCACTTCCCGACAGCCGCGTTCCGCGTTTACGTTTTGCAGGTGCCGGATCTGACTTTCTCGGTGTGACGGGGGCATTTTTACCCGGCGAAGATGATGGCGTTGTTGCCAGTCATTCTAGTTGTGGTGCTGCGACCGTTGGCAGTTACAACAGTTGTTCGCGCAGTGTTAAATTTGATGGCAAGTTCACCTCGACTAATGGCCCGAGCGGATTTATGCCTTATCACTACCCAATGTTGATGAGTGAAGGCTATAGCCATGGCGACACCATTTTAAATAGCGCCAAAGATGAGGTGACATCTGCCAATAGTAGTGCCAGTTATCTCAATGGCGATGACTTACAATTTACTACTTATGATGAAAAACGTGGCTGGTGGATATTTAGTTCACGTTATAGAGTGGTTAATAATTCAAATAAAACCAGTATGTCAGCACTTGTGTATCAGGCAGCTAACTAAGCGTATATGAAATATAAAAAAACCATTATAACGATAACCCTAATTACTACGGTTGTAGGATTTTGGGTTTACACTTCTGAGTCGGCACTTCAGCCGCCTCAGAGTGCGGCTGTTATCGAGCAGGAAGATACTGTGCCGACCAAGCCTAACGTGGTAAAACACAGGCAAGCTAAAACGATGACCGAGGTTGAAAAGCTTCCACAATCGATCAGTGACAGTTTTCAGTTCATGGCAGAGGCTTATGCTAGCGAACTTGAGTTGCCGTCTTACTCAATGCCATTATCGGTTAATGATATGCACTTACTTAACCCAAATGCTTATATTCCTCAACCGGTGCAGCTTCAAGATGGAGCCAATGCCAGTATTGTGTTGCCCAAGTATCGTTTTAGTTTCCCTGAACCTGTGGTCATTAATCTTGTGGTTAATGGCTTAGTTGTTACTGGGGCAAGTGCTGCGCTACACAGTGAACTTGCTGGTGGGTCTGATGCATTAATTAGCGAAGCCATGCTAGGCAATAATGGCAAATGGACTATAAAACTCAATGCTGAAGAGGATTGGAATGGTCCAATGGAGGTCAGTGTTACCTTTAGTGCTAAGGGTAAAAAACAAACCTTAAAAACAGGCATAGAATATAGCCACCCTACGGCAATCATAACCGGAGTCGGGGATATACGCGCAGCAGGCAGTGATATGTTAATCCCGGTTAAATTGGACGTTGAGCAAGCCGGTTATTATCGGTTACGTGCCAATCTATATACAGCAGATAAGCAGCCGATTGCACTGCTAACAGGTTCAGACAAGTTGACGGAAGGCTCTGTAGAGCTGGACCTTAAAGCCTATAAAGGGGTGTTAGCACAATATAAAGGTCCTTATGTTCTGAGTACATTTGTATTGGAGCGCCGTCCAGCAGTACCCGGTGAGTTAACTCAGTACGGCCACAGTGAGGAACCTGCCTACGAGTTAGGTGACTTTGCTGTTGAGTCGTTATCTGATGAGCCATGGCAACCCGATGAACAAGAAATGCAGCGACTTGAGTTTTTGCAAGAAATGGCAGGAGACTAGGGTTTAACCATTGTTGCTTACATTATCTAAAGCCCGCGTTAGCCAATAACGAGGGCTTTTTTATGCGTGAATAACTTCAAAATAGCTATGTTTACAGCATTAATTCGTGCAAATAAGTAATAGAGGTAATGACTATAAATAGATAATCCGCTTGGTTTCTTAATTGTTTCAACAGTTTCAATGTGTTTTTTGTAATCAGTTCTATACTGAAATTGGTTTCACTATTTATTTAAGACAATGCACTTTGATAACGATAATTCGAAATTTGGAGGAGATATGTTTTTAGATTATTTTGCGTTAGGGATTATATTTTTTGTAGTGATATTTATTTTTTACGGAATTATTGCGATTCATGATATCCCTTACGAGATCGCTAAAAAACGCAATCATCCACAGCAAGATGCGTTGCATATTGCTGGCTGGGTAAGCTTGTTTACGTTGCATGCTATTTGGCCATTTTTATGGATTTGGGCCACGTTATACCGCGAAGATAGAGGTTGGGGGTTTAGTGATTCGAGAAAGCGAGAATTAATACTCGAAGGTGAAGTTAAAGAGCTAATGAATGACGTCGCATTGTTAACGGATCGTTTATCGCTATTAGAGCAAGGTTCTGCCGTCACAGCTCCTCCCGTTTCAGATGAACACTCACAAGAGGTATAGACATGGACTTACTACTCATACTGACTTATACCGCATTTTGTATCGCAGTTTTTAAAGTATTTAAAATTCCGTTAACCAAATGGACTGTGCCTACGGCCATTCTTGGCGGAATTGTATTAATTGGTACTTTATTAATTTTAATGAATTATAACCATCCCTATTCGAGATTTGCTCGCGAGTATTTTGTCACCATTCCAATTGTGCCCGCAGTTAAAGGATTGGTGATAGAAGTCAATGTTAAGCCGAACACACCAGTGAAAGAAGGTGAGGTGTTATTTAAAATTGACCCTACACCGTACCTTTCAATAGTTAAGCAAAAACAAGCGGCTCTAAAAGAAGCTGAGCTGCAAGTACCACAACTGGAAGCTGCTTTTCAAATAGCTGCTGCTAAAGTTGAACAAGCAACAGCAGATAAAGATCGTACTGAATCAGTCTATCGTCGCTATGAAGACGGTCGCAAAAAAGCAGGGCGTAATTCACCGTTTACTGAGCTTGAACTCGACAATCGTCGCCAGTTATATATAGCTTCATCTGCGCAACTTGATGCAGCTTTAGCAGAGGGACTGCGGACTCGTTTGGCATATGAGTCAAATATTGACGGTGTTAATACGAAAGTGGCAGGTCTACAAGCTGAACTCGCCAAGGCTGAGTATGACTTACAGCAAACCGTTGTCAGAGCCCCAGCCGATGGTGTAGTGACTCAGTTAGCACTACGAAAAGGCGCTATGGCTGTGCCTTTTCCTTTACGCCCCGCGCTGACGTTTATTCCTGATGAGACAAGATATTTTGCTGGCGCTTTTTGGCAAAACTCATTGTTACGCCTTAAAGAAGGTGATGAAGCTGAAGTGATAGTTGATGCCATGCCTGGGCAAGTGTTTAAAGGTAAAGTTGCCAAAGTCCTACCCGCAATGGCAGAAGGTGAGATCCAGTTTAGTGGTAATTTACAGTCATCAAATATGTTGTTTCAACGCGGTCGAGTGTTGGTGTTGATTGAGCTCGAAGATGATGTAATCAGACAATCGTTACCCGCTGGTGTTGCAGGACAAGTAGCAATTTATACCGATCATTTTAGCCATGTCGCAGTAATGCGAAAGGTATTATTAAGAATGCAGGGCTGGTTAAATTACTTGTTTGCTGAAGGACATTAACCTTAGTGTCTGAGGCATGCGTGGCGGATTGCCATAGTTAAGTCATAGTGTGGGGTTATTCACCTTGCGCTAGTTGTACTTGGTTACGCCCGCCACGTTTGGCGCAATACATGGCCTTGTCTGCTCGGCTAAAAAGATCTTGTATTACGTTGTCTCCGGCACTTAATGAACTTACGCCTATAGACACTGTAACGTTAATGTTTTTATTTGTTTGAGTGGTATGAAATGAGTATTTGGCAATATGATCTCGAACACGCTCAGCAATGATCATTGCACCTTCATCGTCGGTCATCGGTAAGATGATGGTAAACTCCTCACCACCTATTCTGTATAAAGAATCCGATTGTCGCAGTAAATCAGTGCATATTTGGGAAAATTGTTTGAGTATGCTATCTCCGCCATCATGACCAAAATTGTCATTAATCACTTTAAAGTAATCTATGTCGATAACCAATAATGATAACGGCTGGTCAAACCTTATGGCTCTGGCACATTCTTGTTTTGCCAGCTGGTTATATGAGCGACGATTATGCACGCCTGTTAATTGGTCCGTATTAACTAAACTTTCAATATGCTGATGAGCATTTTCTAATGATTTTTGGGCTTGCTTTAATAGCGTGATGTCGACACCCATAATGATAATGTTACCGCTATCTAAATTAATCCGAGTCATTTTAAACCAGCGGCCGTCTAATAAATCGGTTTCATATTGGTTGAGAGCTTTTTCTGTATGCAGTTTATGAAGATTATCAAGCCATTGTTCAAAGTCGTTGGTATTAATCACTACACCTTGCTTGGCTTCCCAAGCGTGACGCAATAAGTCGCTCGACTTCTTACCTATGGCTTGTTCTTTAGTGGCGCCAAAAATACTAGCATAATGCTGATTACAATAGATAACTTCTTTATCACTATTGATTACACCTAAACAATTTGGAGTGACTTCTATACCTTCTAGCAGTATGGATTCTAAATTGACAGGTGGACGGTGTGGCATAGGATACTCAACAATGTGACAATACTTGGGCGTAATTATAAGGGAAAAACATTACTTTTTGGTAATAAACTAACCAGTGCGATTGCTCTGTTGCTGAAGGAATAAAGCTTGGCTACTGTTTTTATTGACGTTTTTAAAATCGAGTAGGAAGAAATAAAATTATTTATTTCTCAGTCTAAGGAATGACAGCGACCAAGTGTAGCAGACATAAAAAAGCCCAGTCATTATCACTAAGACTGAGCTGTTAAAGCAGATAAATTACGCTTTAGTTAACGCGCTTTTTACGTCGCTAGGCTTCATCGGAATTTTACGTAAACGTACACCGACTGCATTGTAGATTGCATTAGCAATAGCTGGAGCAACAGGGGTTACTGCCGGTTCACCTAAGCCAGATGGTGGCATTTTACTTGGGATAAACTCGATTTTAACGTCTGGAGTTTGGCCTAAGCGCAGTGGGGTATAGGTATCGAAGTTTGAGTCTTTATACTGACCATTAAGCAGTTCAGTACCTTCATACAAGGCCATCGATAATCCCCACAATGCCGCACCCTGACATTGGGCTTCAGCTCCATTAGGATCAACAATAATACCGGCATCGATGGCAATATAAAGCTTTTGCACATTGACAATACCGTTGCTTTTGTCGACATGAACTTGTACTGCACACGATACCCATGTTGGCATGTCACGTTCTTGACCAAAGGTTGATGCAATGCCAAGCGCTGTGTCTTTGGCTTGCGGAGTGCCCCAGCCAATCATCTCAGCAGCTTTTTTCAATACTGCGGCTTGGCGAGCCGCGCCACCTTCAGCAACGGGTGTGCTACCAGCATTTCGGCCTTCGGCAATAAGCATGTCTAGGCGGAACTGCAATGGATCTTTACCCGCGTGATGGGCAGCTTCATCCATAAAGCTTTCAACTGCCCAACTTGTCCAACCCGGTCCAACAGAACGCAACCAACCTGGTCTGAAGGTCGCAATAGCCAGATCATTCGATACCGCGCGTACTTTTTGAGCACCAACAGTGTACCAATGGTCTGCTCCGGCAATCGAAAACGGATCATACGGTTCGCCATTGGTGCCTTTAGGCATAAACCCTGGCGCTAATACTTGAGTTGGCCAACCTGCAGTGGCGTGATGTTCCATTGCGGTAACTGCTTTTTTGTCATCAAATGCCATTTTTAACTGTTGAACAGATGCAGAACGCGCACTGTCAAATAGCATGTCTTGTGGACGTATCATCACCATTTTAACCGGTTTACCACCTAAGGCTTTAGAGGTCAACGCAGCAGGAATGGTATAGTCGCCGTTAAGTCTGCGGCCAAAACCACCACCTAACATGTAGGTACGAATAACAATGTTCGCTTCTTCTTCACCTAATGCCGCGGCTAATACGGGGAGGGTTAGTGATTGCCACTGGCAACCTGAATGCACTTCCCAAATGCCGTCTTGGTTTTTAAATACCAAAGCATTAAGCGGTTCCATTTGCGCATGGAGTACTGTGCTGGTGATATATTCTTCTGCAATGGTACTATTCGCACTCGCAAATACTGGACCAGTGTCAGTATTGCCAGTGTCTAAAATACTGCCTTTGGTTTGGTCGCCAAGTAATTGCTTACCATGAGCAATAATGTCTGCTTCAGACACGTTGGCCGTTTTACCCGCATCCCATGTCACTTTAACGAGCTTAGAGGCTTTTTGGGCCGCATTAAAGCTGCTGGCGATAACCATTAACCAACCTGGCACACTGCCACTGGCATCATCTAGTACGATAGTTTGCTGATAACCCTTTACAGCTTTTGCTGCTGAGTCATCAAACTTAACCACTTTAGATCCATAACGTGTCGGCGGTAAAATAGGGTTGGCGTACACCATGCCATCAACTTTAGCGTCGATACCAAATATGGTTTTACCGTTGGTCTTGTTGGCGATATCAAGAGACGTCACCTGTTGGCCAACCAGTTTAAGATCGGCATTCGGTTTCAACGGCAGGGTTTTAAGTTCTTCTTCAGTAAATTGACGTGTTAAGCCCATGGTGACTAATTCACCGTAAGACAGCTCGCCTTTACTTGAAATAATTTTACCGTTACTGGCTGTACAGTCTTTTGCTGCAATACCCCATTTTTTAGCGGCAGCTTCAATTAAGGCTGTACGGCCCGCGACTCCTGCTTGACGATACACTGGCCAGCTTTGTGAAATAGACCAACTACCACCTGTAACCATGTAACCCCAGCGAGGATCTGTGTCAACATGAATTATTTCGACATCATCCCATGAGGCTTCGAGCTCATCAGCAAGAATACGCGCAATAGCAGTACCAACATGTTGACCCATTTCTGAGCGCATAATGTTGACTTTAATTTTGCCGGCAGTATCGATTGAGTACCATAAAGAAGGTTCGTAAATGTCGCCTTCGCTTGGGAGTACTTTACCGTCTGGGCTGGCAGGATCCATCGCTGCCATCAAGTGGCGAGGGAAACCAAAGCTGACACCTACCGCTGTCATAGCAATTAAAAAACCACGGCGGGTTATACCAGCCGATCCACGTTTAGGCATTCTGCTCATCGTTGCTCTCCTTAATTGCGTTTGCGGCTTCATGAATGGCACCACGAATACGAACGTAGGTCATACAACGACATAAGTTTCCGCCCATCACTGCATCAATGTCTTTGTCCGAGGGTTCAGGAATATCTTTTAGTAGTGCAGCAGCTTGCATAATTTGGCCTGACTGGCAGTAACCACACTGTGGTACCTGGAGCTTTTGCCAAGAAACTTGTAATGGATGATCGCCCGTTTCAGAAAGCCCTTCAATCGTAGTTATTTCGGCTCCTTCAACTGACGATACTGGCGTAATACATGAGCGTGTAGCACGCCCGCCAACATGAACGGTACAAGCACCACAAGTACCAATACCGCAACCAAATTTGGTGCCGGTCATGTTGAGTTCGTCACGAATTACCCACAGTAGAGGGGTATCACTCTCTACATCGGCAGTCATCGGTTTGCCATTTAAAATAAATTTTGCCATTGTCACTTCTCCAGTGAATTAGTGCTCAAATCGGGGTTGATTGCGGATCTCGCCCACTTGTTGTTGTAATTTCGGCCAGGTGTTTTCCCCAGCTGCTTGACGTAAATAAGCTGCTATAGCAGTAATGTCTTCATCGCTAAGTGCATCACGGAATCCTGGCATTACCACACCGCTAATTCCTTGATCGCTCCGGACACCATCCAGTATTACGTTAATCAAGTTAGTTGGTTTATCAAGATGGGTCGCTGAACCGATAGTAATTAATGGTCGGCCTTTAACTAATTTGTCGCTGCTGTAGTGGCATGCTTGGCAAGCTGTAGCATATAAACGTGCACCTTCATCAAGCCGTTGATCTGGCTGTTGATGTTGTGCCGTTATCGCAGCTTGTAAAGTGCTACTCGAGTCTGGCTCATCGGTATTATTGGTGCGGGCAAGGCTGGCAAAATAACCACTAATAGCTTGTAGATCGCTGTCTGGTAGAGCTGACAGGCCTTTGTGCATAACTGGCGCCATTGGACCTGCTGCACTACCATGATATGGAGAATTACCCGTGGTGAGGTATTCATAAAAATCTTGTGAACGCCAAGGAATTGGTGAAGTGCTAGTAGAGGTTAACGATGGTGCAATCCATCCATCGATGGCAGCACCTTGGTACATTTGTGCGTACTTTTCACCCCCTAAAGCATTACGTGGAGTATGACAGGCACCACAGTGAGCAATACCTTCAGCTAAGTAAGCACCTCTATTCCATTCAGCAGATTGCTTGTTGTTGATCTCAAAAGGTAGGGTGTCAGCAAATAGCAGTTTCCAGCCGGCTTGAAACCAGCGAATGTTAAGCGGAAATGGAATACCGTTTTCTTTTTTGACTTGGTTAACCGCAGGAACAGATGTCATGATATAAGCGTAAATAGCGTTAATGTCATCGTCGGTCATTTTATTAAAGTGTTCAAAAGGGAACGCTGGTAATAAATGGTGTCCATCGCGGCTCACACCTGTGCGCATGGCGCGAGCGAAAGCGGCTTGTGACCAGTTACCAATACCCGTTTCAACATCAGGGGTGATATTACTTGAATAAATGGTGCCAAAGTCGGTGTGCATTTCATAGTTACCAGCATAAGCCGAACCGCCTGGCGGAGTATGACAGGTACTACAATAACCTGCTGCTGCAAGGATTTTTCCGTGTTCGATAACTTGTGGAGAATAATCTGTTTGAGTGGGTACGACGGGATCAATTGCAGGGTGCCAAGCGTATAAACTGAATACACCAAGCCCAACAATAGCTGCACCACATACGCCGTAAACGATGCGTTTTAGCATATTACATTGCCTTATTTTAAATAAAAAATGATAAAGAGAAGGGAATATCTCATCTAACATTCCCTGTTCGACTTTGTATTATTATTATGATTGGTCAAATATTAATCCTAAGCAAGGGGAAGGCCTTTGTCCAGAAATGATATTGACTCATTTATTTATGTCTTAGTGTCACATAATACATCAGCAATGTGACGAGTAACACGAGGATTGTAAAAAAAGAACCTTTAGTTAGCTTACTGTTAAGTAAAGGTTTTTAAGGTTGCTTTTATGTTGCCGTAAACCTAGTTGTCTAAGGTTAGTATTAACGGCCATTCCGTTTGCTATTTTTTGATTGCCTCATCGGCATACCGATGCATGTGGTGAAATGACTTTTATATCAATATTGATAGTCATGACTACTGCAAAAGGTGTGTCTATAAGGCTAAAAGATCACATATTGGATATTATTTATAAGCTTGGTTCATAATCAGCTTGTATTAAACAACTACATTCGGGATAATTAATGCAAATCATTATCATTTGCGTTAAATGGGTTGGGAATGTATCAGATGGAACTTATCAGTGTCTCTTCTTTATGGCTTGGCTGTTTGTTTGCTTATTTGGCATCCGATAAACAGCAGCTTTTGAGTTTGCCTTTCCCTAAATTATTAGCTTGGAGCTTATGTGGTGTAGCAGTGCTATTTGCAGTGTGGGGGTTTAGCCATACTTACAGCCTATTAGTTGCCAGTTTAATGGTGCTAATTTGTATGATGACAATGTGGATATTACTGGTGCTGGTGGCGTCGCATTATAAAGGTCGCAGTATTTGGGTGAGCTCGTTCGGCTTTGCGTTGTTTGTCAGCATTATGCTCGTTGGGGTTAAATAATTATGTGGCCCAAGTCGTTCGCCGCTTTTTTATGGGGATTACTACTGGCAATCAGTTTAATACTCATCGTTTTTCGAATATTACCCGCAGCTGTAGATGTAAAACTATTTGTTGGGCTAATGCTGGGTTTTTGTGTGTGGGTTGGGGTGATGGCATTCTGTTACAGCCGCAATAGCGCAAAGGCGGCGAGTGTCGTGTGCGTAAAATGGCTTGTGGCCAGTAGCTTTATCAATGCGTTGTTATTTTTTTCTCAAACCTAAGTTATGAATACCTCAATGAAATCTAATCCTCCCGTACAGCATAAAGTCATTAAAAATCTTATCGAAGCCCACAGTTGGCTTGGGTTAATTATTTCACCTTTATTGTTTTTGGTATTTTGGGCCGGCGCGGTGACCTTGTTTCACGATGAAGTTGCACAATGGGCCATCACGCCACATCATCCAGTCGATAACACCCAAGTAGATATTCCGTTAGCAACACTCGTTGAGCAAAAGTTGGCTGAATATCCGGTTGATTATAATGGTCGTTTTCGGATTAACATGCCTACCGAACTGGTGCCTTATTATATCTTTTATTTAGATGTTATTGGCGCACAATCGCCGTCTGATAGTCACTCAATGGCGATATTGGTCGATCCTAAAAGTGGTGACACAGTGGCGGGTAAAGATGATTTTTATCTATCACAGTTTATTTATCACCTGCATTACAACTTAGATCTACCCGGTGGTAGTTACCTGATTGGTATGGTGGCGTTGATATTTTTATTTGCACTGGTGTCAGGAATTTTTATCCATGCACGTAAATTACTGAAACATTTCTTTTTGTATCGAGTCGATAAACAGCGCCGAGATAAATTACTCGATCTCCATACCGTAGTAGGAGTGATGACCATTCCCTTTACCTTGATGTATGCGCTAAGCGGCTTGATCCTTAACTTGGCCATAGTGTTTCAATTGGCTTTTGTGGTGTTTATTTATCAGGGCGATCGACAAGCATTGTTTAATGATGCAGGTTTTAATCGTACCACTGAGCTTCGAAGTGAAACGCCACTGGATATGGATAATGCGTTCAATTTAATTGAGCAAACTCAACAGAAACCTAACTTTGAATTACGTAATATTATTTTCCATCATTACGGTGCTGAAAATGCCTTAGTACAAGTGCGTGGTACCGATACAGCGAGTTTTGCTCAACGTGATGAAGTGACTTATCGAGTGCAAGATGGCAGCGTAATAAATAAAGTTAACGCCGATAACTATAATGTATTTCGTCAAGGTCGAGATGTGCTTGTGTCGTTGCATTTCAGTAACTTTGCTGGTGTAGATATTCGTATTTTGTACTTTATCTTGGCGATGGCGATCAGTGCCATGATTGTTGCGGGCAACATGTTATGGCTCGATAAACGTCGTGTTCAGCGCCAGTCTTCACCGCGCAGTATTGCTATCGTGACAGGAATGACGATTGGCGGTTGTGGTGGCATTATTGTGGCGACAGCAGTTGGTTTTTTGTGTGAACGGCTATTGCCTGCAACCTTATATGGACGAAGCGAATGGCTAGTGGGGTGTTTTGTCGCGTCACTGTTAGCTGTCATGTTATGCAGCTTAAAAGTGAATGATATTAAGCGTCATATTAGCAAGTTACTGTTGCTCACCAGTAGCATATTGATCATCACGATTGTGGCTGATTGGTTATTGTTTCCTGAGCAAATATTAGCGTTATGGCAAAATGGATACCATGGTGTCATAGGGGTACAGATTGGCATGGGATTAATGGTTGCCGTGTGTATTTTTACTGCCGTAAAACTGACTACTACCAATCAAACCGCTCGGTTAGAAAACGCAATCACAGTAAACTAATTGGCTTGTGTTATCAGTGACTGCTTTTGCCTGCGATAATCTATCGCAGGCAAAAGCAGTATTCACATAGCTATTAGGTTACGGTAAATCAAATATTAATGCAGTAGACTGGTCGTCTTGATTGTTTTTCAACGTAATCGTTTGTGCATCAGTTATCTTTACACCATCACCTGCAGCGAGTATTTCAGTGTCTACGACTAACTCACCAGCAACTTGATGTACATAGACTTTTCGCGTTGCTGCTACCGTGTAAATCAACTCTGAATGCGGCGCCAAAATCAATTGCGACAAAATCGCATTTTGCTTGATTTGTAAGGTACCGTTTTCACCCGTTGGCGTTGCAATCGTCGTTAACCCCGCTGCTTGACCAAAGTTTTTTTGTTGGTATCCAGGTGTGTTACCTAAGGTATTTGGCTGGATCCAAATTTGTAAAAACTTCAGTGGCTCTGTGGCGGATGCGTTGTACTCACTGTGAGTAATACCACTGCCAGCAGACATTAATTGGAACTCACCTGCAGGCAATACTTCAACATTGCCTTCACTGTCTTTATGGGCGATAGAGCCTTCAAGTACGTAGCTGATAATTTCCATGTCACGGTGGCCGTGAGTGGCAAATCCGGCACCAGGAGTGACACTGTCGTCATTGATCACTCGCAGTGCTGAAAAGCCCATTTGCTCTGGATCATAGTAGCTACCAAATGAAAAACTGTGTTTGCTGTCCAACCAACCAAAGTTGGCCTTTCCGCGTTCACTTGCAAGACGTAATGTAATCATAACTATCTCCTAAGGCACAATTAAAAAACTAAGCAGACGTTTGGTTTATTTAAGATAATTTATCGGTAATGGCGTTATCGATTGCGACCTTGCCTGAACCTGATAACGCAAGTGACACACTGGCAGCCAATAGTGCTAACGCAAATTCATAACCATTGTTTGCCATAAATAACCCGTTGTTAATATGCACGCTAGCAATGGCAATGACCATGGTGAACGCTAATACAGCGGCTGCTGGACGGGTAAGTAAACCCAGTAAAATGAACAATCCACCTATCAATTCTGCTGAACCCGCTAAGAAAGCCATTAATATACCTGGCTCAATGCCAATTGATGCCATCCACTGTCCTGTACCTTCTAGGCCATAACCGCCAAACCATCCGAATAACTTTTGACCACCATGAGCCATAAAAATAACCCCAACAGGTAAACGTAATGCCAATGTGCTAAAACCTGCAGTAGAGTTTGTAATGCGTTTCACGAGTGCTTTCATGGTATATATCCTCAATAAATTTAAACATTGTTTGTTTCTAGTGAGCCTCTCTCACTGGTTGATAAGAAGTATATTGGGATTTGATAGAATAAAAAATCGGAATAAACTGACATTAAAGTTCAAATTATTTGAATAAGGAGGGGTGATGCAAAATCCGATCACTATCGACGCATTACGAGCCTTAGATGCGATTGATCGCAAGGGCAGTTTTGCTGCAGCTGCGGCATCGTTATATCGAGTACCGTCAGCGCTGACTTATACCATCAAAAAACTTGAAGATGATATGGGCGCGGCGTTATTTGACCGAACAAAGCAAAAAGCACAACTGACGCCAGCAGGCAAAATTGTATTAGAGCAAGGGCGACAGATTTTGTTAGCAACCAATCGGTTGGTTGATTCTGTGCAGCAATTAGAGTCCGGTTGGGAAAGCGAAATTAGGCTATCACGCGATACGGTTATCCCCCAGTGTCAGTTGTTTCAATTAATTGAACAATTTAATCAGCTAGAACACTCGGTCGACATTAGTGTGGATGTTGAAGCCGTTGGCGGTGGTTGGGATGCATTGCATAGCCGACGTGCCGATATTGTAATTGGTGCCTCTGGAGAGTTACCACGAGGTGTGTTTCAAACCCATAAAATAGGCGAAATTGAATTTGTGTTTGCGGTAGCGCCACATCATCCATTGGCGTTTGTTGATGGCGTATTAGAAGCCGAAAAACTAACTGACTATGCTTCGGTGGTGGTCGCCGATACATCACAACTTTTACCTACTCGCAGTAGTGGCCTTTTTAAAAGCAAACAAGTGATTAAAGTTAACACCATGGAAACCAAGATAGCAGCACAGTTACAAGGACTAGGTATTGGTTTTGTACCCAGACACATGGTGCAATGCTACTTTGATAGTGGTGAGTTGATTGAAAAAATGTGTTCAATTCCAAGACCGAATCAAAGTTTGTACATTGCTTGGCATAAAGACCATCAAGGCCGTGCATTTGACTGGTTTGTGGATCATTTACCTAAAGCCGACTGGGGTTTGTAACATCTGGCTGTGAGCATAATGTTAACTACTAATTTGAGGTCGCAGGTACGACCTAAAATTGGCGTTAATCTATTGAATCGACATAAGCGTGATATTGAGTATCGACGTTTATGTCGTTGCTTAACTATCCCCTTAACTACTCGCTTGAATACTCATTTAAGCATTCTTGCTAGCGTTAGTTTTCTTGTCTAATAATGATCTAGCGGCTGGTCGATTAGTACCCATACTGCAGTCGGATAAATTTACTCACATAGAGCGTGAACAAGTGAATGCGGTGTTTTACAAATCGTCTATCGTTGCGCGACGTATTTCTGCATTTATTGAGTTTATTCAACCGAGATTAACCTTGTAACTAAGGGAGCGATTTGATCTTTTGACCGACATTTGCAATTTGAACAAAACAGATTTGTCTCGTGGGCTGTTTATTTCTGTTTCTAGTTGGCGCACAGTGTTAGTTCAGATACCGTTTTTAGGAAGACAATATGACCACTATTCCGTTGTTGGGTACAGGTACCTTCAGACTTAAAGATCAACAGGCATTTGATTCAGTGTTAATGGCGTTACAGCAAGGCTCTCGTCACATCGATACCGCTCAGATTTACGCCAATGAAAAACAAGTTGGCGATGCAATTAAGGCATCGGGTATCGCAAGAGCAGATATTTTTCTCACCACTAAGGTGTGGACGGATCGTTTTGCCCACGACAAACTTATTCAAAGCGTGCATGACAGCTTGGCTTTATTGCAAACCGATTATGTGGATTTGTTACTGATACATTGGCCGTTACGCGATGATTCAGTACCTATGCGAGAGTATTTACTGGCATTAAAAGAGGTGCAAGATGCTGGTTTAGCGAAACACATTGGCGTGTCTAATTTCACTATGGCCCAGGTTACACAAGCGATTGAAATTTTAGGTACCGACGCAATATTCACTAATCAGGTTGAAGTACATCCATATTTGCAAAATAACCGACTGGTCGAATTCTGTCAGCAGCACAATATTATGGTGACTGGTTATATGCCATTTGCTTATGGTGCGGTATTAACTGACGACACTATTGTCGCGATTGCGAAGAAGCACCAAATGACACCCGCTCAAGCGGTATTAGTGTGGATGCGCCAAAAAGGTTATGTCACTATTCCATCGTCAACTAAGTTGGTAAATATTCAAGCGAATATTGCCTCATTAGCGTTATCGCTACCGTCAGAAGACATGGCGGCGATCGATAGGTTAGATCGAAATCATCGTGTGGCTACGCCAGACTTTAGCCCTGATTGGGATCAATAACCCATCAGCGAATGCGCAGCACGCGGAGTTTGCACTCACCATTAGATAATTTATATATCAAGTATCCACGCCAAAATGAGTGATCATATTGGCGTTTTTTATTTCCAGGGTTGTTGGTAGCTTGACATGGGTGTTACACATAGGTTTACAGTCGTTGCATATGTTCAGTAGATTTATTTATCTAGATCTTATTATTCAATACAGTCGTTACCCCAAGGAGTCTTTATGAAAGTGAGTGAACTCGCAGCCTTATTGGGCGTTACCACAGACACAATTCGTTTTTATACCCGAATAGGCCTGCTCGTCCCGACAAAATCACCGAGCAATGGTTATAAATTTTATCGTGACAAAGAAGTATCGCGAATGCGATTTATTCTAAGTGCCAGAAACTTAGGTTTTTCGGTAGATGAAATTAAAGTGATTTTTTCTAAAACGGATCATGGTGAAAGCGCTTGTATCATGGTGAAGCAACTTATTAGTCAAAAATTGGCCGAAACTGAAAAACTGTTCAATGAAACATTAACGTTACGTAATAGGCTAACTAAAGCCGTAAACGAGTGGGAAAATCTGCCAGCGTTGGCCCCTACTGGTGCCATGGTTTGCCACTTGATCGAAGGATTTGATCCAAACCATGAAACTTATTGTCAAGCTAGTGATAAGGAGTCTTTGTAATGAATACCCAAACAACACAATTATTGATAGAGGGTGCAGGTTGTGCCAGCTGTGTTGGCAAAATTGAGAAAGCACTTAAAACAGTCGCGCAAGTAGAGCAGGCTGAAATGAACTTTGCCGATCGCAGTGTGATGGTCACCGGAGAGGTTGAAGTCGCTAGTTTGCTTGAGGCCGTTGAAAAAGCCGGTTATCACGCTATTTTGATTAACGATCAAGGTGGTGCAGATGCTATTGATGAGAAAGAACAGGCAGATGCAATATATTATAAAAGCCTAATAAAACACACTATTGTCGCATTGGCAGTGGGTATCCCACTGATGATTTATGGTTTGTTTATTGGTGACATGACCGTTACTAACCCAATACAACAGCTGGTTTGGGGAGCAATTGGTGTACTGACCTTAGGGATAATGTTCTTCTCCGGCAAGCATTTTTATACTGGCGCATGGAAATCATTTACTCATCATAGTGCCAATATGGACACCTTAATTGCGCTCGGAACAGGCACTGCGTGGGTTTACTCTATGGTGGTGGTATTTGCACCAGATTTATTGCCAGAAATGGCGCGCCATGTCTATTTTGAAGCAACCGCGATGATCATTGGTTTAATCAATCTTGGACTCGCGTTAGAGGTCAAGGCGCGCGGTAAAACCTCGGCAGCGATTAAGCGCTTAATTGGTTTACAAGCTAAAACGGCTAGAGTGATCCGCAATGGTAAAGCGGTCGATATCGATATTGCCTTGGTGCAATTAAACGATAAAGTCAGTGTTCGACCAGGTGAAAAAATTCCCGTAGATGGTGTGGTCGTTGAGGGGAGTAGTTTTATTGATGAATCAATGTTGACGGGTGAACCTATTCCGGTTGAAAAAAGCGTTAATGATGATGTGGTCGCAGGTACATTAAACAAACTGGGATCACTTACTTTTACCGCCACACGTGTCGGTAAAGATACCGCTTTGGCGCACATTATTACTATGGTTAAACGGGCGCAGAACTCCAAACCGCCAATTGGTCGAATGGCAGATGTTATTTCGAGCTATTTTGTTCCTGCAATGATGATTATTGCCATTATCAGCGCCATGGTATGGCTTAATTTTGGGCCTGAACCCTCAGTGGGATACGCCATAGTGTCGGCGATGACAATTTTAATCATCGCTTGTCCGTGTGCGTTAGGGTTAGCAACACCCATGTCGGTGATGGTAGGTGTAGGTAAAGCCGCTGAATCTGGCGTGCTTATTCGTAATGGTGAAGCTCTGCAAACGGCATCGACTATTACCACCATGATTTTAGATAAAACCGGCACGATTACCGAAGGCGCACCAAAAATCACCGATATCTTAGTGGTGAATGGACGCGAAGAACAACAGGTATTGCAATTGGCCGCGAGTATTGAGCAACATTCCGAACATCCGCTTGCGCAAGCTGTTGTCCAAGCAGCAACGGATAAGGGATTAACCTTATTCAATGTTGAAAATTTTACTGCTATTGCAGGATTTGGTGTCCAAGCTCAGTATCAATCGGCTCAGTTATTATTTGGTAATGAGAAATTAATGCGTGAGAAAGGTATTGCCTTAAGCGATTATCAGCAACAAGCACAGGCGTTAGCGGCAGACGCCAAAACGCCAATGTATTTTGCTATCGATGGTGAACTAGCGGCAGTGATTGCTGTGGCTGACCCGATTAAAGCTGATTCTGTTGCCGCCATAGCAAGGCTTAAAAGCAGTGGTATTAAGGTGATTATGCTTACCGGGGATAACCACGCGACAGCTACTGCAGTGGCTGCCAAAGTGGGTGTAGATGACTTTTTTGCCGACGTATTACCACAAGATAAAGCCAAAAAAGTGGCCGAATTACAAGCTTTAGGTGAAGTGGTTGGCATGACTGGCGATGGTATTAATGATGCCCCAGCGCTGGCTTTAGCCAATGTCGGCTTTGCTATTGGGACCGGAACGGACGTGGCGATTGAAAGTGCCGACATAACGCTAATGCGGGGATCGCTACACGGTTTAGCAGATGCCATAGCAGTGAGTAAAGCGACTTTAGGCAACATTAGACAAAATCTAGTGGGTGCGTTTATTTACAATGCGGCGGGTATTCCGCTCGCTGCTGGGGTGTTATTTCCAGTGTTTGGCGTATTACTTAATCCTGTGGTGGCTGGTGCTGCAATGGCATTTTCATCATTAACTGTGGTGAGCAACGCCAATCGTTTACGCTTTTTTACCCCCCAACAACACTAGGAGTGAATGATGCTATTAATTAACTTATTTTGTGTGGCATTGATTGCCCTTATCGTTTGGTGGTTTTGGTTGTATAAACCCAAAGCCGCTACTCATCAAGCAAATAACGCTATTGTGGTTAAAGACGGCGTTTACTCTCCGGCAAGAATAACCGTGCCGGCTAATACTGCAACGCAATTAACTTTTTTACGCCAAGACAAAGCAGGGTGCTCTGCAAGTTTGTTATTTCCAGACTTGGACATTAGCGAAGAGTTACCACTTGATAAACCTGTGGTAATTTCGCTGCCAGCGTTAGCCAAAGGTGAATATCCGTTTCATTGCCAAATGCAGATGTATAAAGGAGTATTACTGGTTGAGTAAACCTAGATAATGGTTGAGCTAAGTCGGCATCAATAAAATCTTGATGCTTACTACTGGGCCACATAAGCTTTGAAAAAGGCATACCCGTTACGCAAGTTAACATCTGTTTATTCAAGATGCTTACTTGCGTAATTGGTGATATTGTGGCGATTCGTTTACAACTGATTTTTCGATGACATCATGATACGACGTTTAATGGACTACATTCGTTTGGTACTATTTGTGAGTGGCGTATTAATTGGTATTCAAGTTCCCGGCTTTGTCGATCAATACGGTCAACGACTCGAAGCACACCAGCTTGAAGCTAAGCTAAGTTTGGCCGAGTTTCAGCGTGATGCCGACCGATTTTTTGCCGGTGATATAAGTAAACTCATCCGCCATTACCAACAAAATAACGACCCAGTATTCAGTGCTGGTGGTGAAAGCATTGAATCACTCTATCAACGCTATACATCATTGACCCAAGCGTTGAGCCGTTTTAATCAACATAGCTATAGTCCTTATCAACAAATAATATTGGCTCCACAAAAAGACATTCAATTAGAGACTTGGCAGGCATACAGTTATGTCATTTTATTGAAACCACATGCCATTGCCATAGGGTTACTGTTTGGGCTAATAGTGTCGATGTTGTGTGAATTAATACTGTCTATTTTATATATGGGCTGTCGTAGAGTTTTAACTCCACGATAAGCTATTTTTTTATTATTAATCAAGGAAATATTATGATCGCTACAGGACAATCTTTACCAAAAGCTACCTTAAGCCAACTGACAAAAGACGGCATGGTTAACCACGATGTGACTGAATTATTTGCGGGTAAAAAAGTAGTGTTATTTGCTGTGCCAGGTGCATTTACGCCAACGTGCTCTGAAGCACATTTACCAGGTTATGTTGTACTTGCAGACGAGTTTAAAGCCAAAGGTGTTGATCTTATTGCTTGTGTTGCCGTTAACGATGCATTTGTCATGAAGGCATGGGGCGAAGCACAAAATGCTTCTGAATTAATGATGCTAGCCGACGGTGATGCTAGCTTTACTAAAGCATTAGGTTTAGACATGGACACAGCCGGTTTTGGTGGCATTCGTTCACAACGTTATGCCATGGTCATCGACAATGGCGTAGTGACATTATTGAATGTTGAACAAGGTAAGTCATTTGGCGTGAGTACCGCGGAAGTAGTAATGGCTGCACTGTAATCTATGTTATCCGTCGGTAAGTAACCGGTGAGTAATCGATTGCGAATGTAAAAAATGGGCATCTAATTAGGTGCCCATTTTTATAAGTATTCTTTAAGCTAGCTTAGCTATATTGTTCTTTATCGATTAACGGCAACCATACTTGTGCTTTTAAGCCACCTTGAGGGCGGTTAGACAACATAACTTTGCCATGATGACGGTCGACAATGCGTTTAATAATCGCCAGCCCTAATCCGGACCCAACACTACCGCGAGCTGCATCTCCTTGAGTAAAAGGATGGAATAGATGCTCAACTTCGGCTTCATCAATGCCTGGACCATTGTCTTCTACGCTAAAGCATAGGTAATTACCTTGGTTATATGAGCTGATTTTTACCCAACCATTACCATAGCGAAAGGCATTTTCGACCAAGTTACTTAATACCCGTTTGATTGCCACACTATTAATGGCAATGTCGGGACAGTCAGCTAGAGATAATTCTATAGTGCCTTCGCGGTGCGATTCTTGTTGGCTGATTTCTTGTATTAGGCGATTAATTTGATCCGGCTCGCGAATGCCTTCTTGGTCGTTACGAATATAAGCAATAAATTGGTTAATAATCGAATCCATATCTTCAATGTCGGTGACGATACCATCTTTTAAATATTGATCGTCTTCCACCATCATTTCAGATGCTAATCTAATGCGGGTCAATGGTGTGCGTAAGTCATGTGATATACCCGCCATCAGTAAAGCGCGGTCTTGCTCTAGTTGTTTCATGCTATTGGCCATTTGGTTAAAGGCATGAGTTACTTCAACTATTTCGGTAGAACCGCTTAATGGTAGCGGTGGAGGGAAATCACCTTTTGATACCGCGACCGCGGCTTTCTGTAATCTTTTTAACGGGCGGTTTTGCCTACGGGCAAATAACCAACCGCCAGCGACACTGAGCGCGCCAATGACTAATAAATATAATGTTAGCGGAGACAGGTCTGATTCATTAATGCCGGTCAGTGGTACTTTAATCCATAACGATGGTGCTTGCGGTGGCTTAATCCATACATCAAGATTTTCGCCCTGTGAAAAACGTACTTCGGCCTCTCCGCCGAGGTATACCGACATTTGCTCAGACAAAAAACTGTAATAAGTGGCTCGACTCAGCCCAGCTTCTTGAGCTTGTTTTAAGTTGTAAACTGTCATGCCATCGTCGCGAACTTTGGCATTTAAGGCGTCAACCATGGTGAGGTGTTCACGGCCAACATCAACTCCATCAACAAATAAAATATTAATCTGACGAGCGATAAGTTGGTTTATCTGTTCGTAACTGGGTTTTATAAAGTAAACGGCGACCGACCAATATGATACTAATTGGTTAATCAGCAATAAGCTGCCAATAAGTAATACTGTTTGGCTAAAGGCGCTTCTGGGTAAGAAGCGTTGCCACCATTTTAACTTAAGTTTCATTGATTATTTTCGTGTGGTGCCGTCGGGGACAAATACATAACCTAAGCCCCAAACCGTTTGGATATATCGCGGGTTAGTAGCATCTTTTTCAATTAAACGACGTAAGCGTGAAACTTGGACATCAATTGAACGCTCAAGAGCTGAATAATCACGACCACGAGCAAGGTTCATTAATTTATCACGCGACAAAGGTTCGCGAGGGTGGTTTACCAATACTTTAAGTACAGCAAACTCACCGCTGGTAAGTGCAATACTTTCGTCACCATGAAACATTTCTCGGGTGGCTAAGTTTAGTGAAAACTCACCAAACTCAATCATTTCTTCTTGCTGCGCTGGTGCGCCAGGCACTTCGGCAATTTGGCGACGCATGACCGCATTAATACGTGCTAGTAATTCGCGAGGATTAAATGGTTTAGGTAAATAATCATCTGCACCAAGCTCTAGACCGATAATACGATCTACTTCATCGCCTTTAGCTGTGAGCATCACGATCGGGATTGGGTTCTCTTGCTGGCGTAAACGGCGGCAAATGGATAAGCCATCTTCGCCAGGCAGCATCAGATCGAGTACTAATAAATGGAAGTTTTCACGTTCAAGTAATCTATCCATTTGTTCTGCATTGGCTGCGCTACGAACTTGGAAGCCTTGCTCAATCAAGTAACGTTCTAATAATGAACGCAATCTCATGTCGTCATCGACAACGAGAATCTTAGAGGTTTCTTGGCCCATGAAATATCCTTTTAACACTAAATTGATACAAGTAATGACTCAGTATGAAGTGTAATCGCTTGAATTTGAATAGCTGATTGTGGCAGAAATTGTAACTAAATAGCTGTAAATGAAAGTTTATCGCGTAAATAGCTGGAAACGGTCACTTAAGTTGTCTTTATCGCTGTCAAAGGATAGTGCTAATTGTTGGCTGCGTTGATGATAAAAAATGCTTTGCAGTATGCCGAGTTGACTAACACTTTGCTGTGGATGGTTATCAAAAATAGGACTGATGAAAAGTTGGTGTTGTTGGATATCGAAGTGTCCCCATTGTAAGTGAGTGTAATGTGGATGCGCTTGCGGGTCTTGGTGTACGTTAATATTCACTACGGCGTAATAACCATTGTCGAGTAACAACAAGCTGCTTAATGCTGAGGTCATTTGTTGGTGCCATACACCGTAGATTGATTGAATGGGGTAGGCTTGATAATCGTGTTGTTCATCCATCACGCTGTCAGCATTAGTGTCGATAGTAAATACTAACTTTGCGGATTCTAGGGTTAGTGCCATTTGTAGTTTTGGACGGTTCATTTGATATGCAACAAGGCCTTGTCGCGAATTATTACTATAGCTTGGGATAAAGCGTACGCCTGAGGGGTGTATGTCTATTCGGCCCCATTCGGCGACGCTATTTTGTGGTTCAAGCAAGTTAAATTCGATGTGTAAGTAACTGTGGTCAGGATTTAACTGCAACAGTGTTATTTTCTCTGACGTGTCTATTATCCAATTGCCAAAGATAGCTTGGGTAGATTCAGTTACCTGTAATTCGTGGTTCGCATGCAGTGGGTTGATCGTGAATAAACCAGAAGCCAGCGCTAACAGTAGAGTGATGCTTTTAAAGGTGGTAAGCAAAGGCGATGTGAGTTGATTGCTATGTGGCACCATAAACATAAGATCCTTTTATGTTTGCTGCAGAAATTCCGATTTTTATCACCGTGAGCGGCAGTATTAGGTAGGTACTAAATTAAGTGAGTACTAAATCTAATAAGAGCTAATCCTAGTCAAAATCGCCAATTAATCAAATAAAAAAGCCCGCAACATAATGTGGCGGGCTTAATTTTTTAGTATTAATTTATTGCACCCATGTCAGTAACGGCGTTTGTGCAATGACTTGAAAGTCCAATGCCATGGTCACGCTTAATGCAGTAATGGTAATAATGGAAAATCCAAACACTTGCCTAGCCCAAGACTGCAGGTTTATGCCGTGACGATAACCTTTTAACGCCATGGTTAACCACCACAAGCTGGTGGCACAGGTAACGGCCATAAAGGCGACACCTGTGTAACCCGCTAACGGTAATAGCGCACTCACTAATGCAAACACCGCAATATAGAGCACTATATGCAATTTTGCTTTAGCCATGCCCTCAGCCACAGGTAATACTGGAATGTTGGCTGCGGCGTAGTCGTCAAAGCGAAAAATCGCAATCGCATAAGAGTGGGGCATTTGCCATAGACTAAACATCAACAGTAAAATAACCGCGCCCATGTCCATTTTCCCTGTGACAGCGCAATAACCCACAACGGGTGGAACCGCACCCGAAAAACTGCCTACTAAAGTGCCGTAAACCGAGTTGCGTTTCATATACAGGCTGTATACTCCGACATAAACTACATAGCCAATGGCGGCAAATAACACCGCTAGGCTATTAGTGAATATCGCCAGCATGGCAAAGCCAATAATCCCTAGCCCAATACCAAAGCTCAATACCGCTTGTACTGATATTTCACCGGTAACGGTAACTCGGTTTCGAGTACGCTTCATCTTGGCGTCGATGTCGCGATCAATGCAGTTATTGATTGCGCAACCCGACGCTACCACCAAAGACAGACCTATCATGGTGGCAAACATCAAGGTCATATCAACATTGCCTTGAGCCGCGAGTAAAAAGCCGCCCGCGACAGAAATTAAATTGCCCATGATGATGCCTGGTTTGGTTACCTGAACATATCCTCGTAAGCGTGAGGTTAATTGTGCTGACATAGATTGACCTTGATTATTCATGATAGCTGTCGGTTACATCATCAATTCATTGGCTGCGTAGATAATCCACACAGACAAACCCACAACCATGACAATAATCAAGGCCGTGAATAAGAACGAGAATGTATTGATTCTGCCTTCTTTAGAAAAATCTAAATGAAGGAAGTATTTTAAATGCACCACGATTTGTACTATTGCCGCTACGACTACAATCCATAAGGTGGTGTCATGAGTAAAGCTGTGAGTCATTACCGACCAAAATGGAATACCGGTTAAGACCACCGATAATACAAAGCCGACGAAATAAGATTTAACGCTAGCGGCAAAATCGCCTTCGCCGTGACTTGAATGTGCATTGCTCATCACAAGACTCCTAACAAATAAACAACAGTAAACACACACACCCACACGATGTCTAAGAAATGCCAAAACAAACTTAAGCAACTTAGGCGAGTGATGCTGCGATTATTTAAACCGCACTTGATGACTTCAACCATCATAACCAGCATCCAAATTAAGCCCGCGGTAACATGCAAACCATGCATGCCGACTAAGGCAAAAAATGCTGATAAAAAGGCACTGCGATCTGGACCATTGCCGTGTTCAATCAGGTGACTAAACTCGTACACTTCCATCGAAATAAACGCACAACCTAATGCGAAGGTGACCAGCAACCACATTAATGTGGCGGCCTTCTTTTGGTGTTTAGCGCAAATCATGGCAAAGCCATATGTAATACTACTGACCAACAAGGCGGCGGTTTCGATAAGCACGAAATCTAATTCGAAAATATCTTTACCCGACACACCACCATCGGTGTTCATATACAGGACTGCATAAGTCGCAAAAACAGAAGCGAATAAAATACAGTCGGTCATTAGATAAATCCAAAAACCGAATAAAGTGCTACCACTAGTGTCATGTTCATCATGGTGATCTGCAGCGTGAGCCACGTGTAAATCTGCTTTAATAGCAATACTCATTATCGACCCCTTGCTACGTTATCTATGTATGCATTTTCAATACGCGCGACTTCATCTGGCTGCACGTAGTAGTCAACATCATTGTCGTAAGCACGCAGTAAGAACAACACAAACGCACCCGCAAATCCGACAATGGCTAACCACCAAATATGCCAAATAGCAGCAAAGCCCATCGCGGTAATAGCCGCTGCCATTAATATTCCGCTAGCAGTGTTTTTAGGCATATGAATAGGCTGGTATGTTTCACGACGTTGATAGGCTGTGCCTTTTTCTTTCATGTCGGTGAACGCATCAATGTCTGTTACGGGATCTAACTGGGCATAGTTATAGAACTGTGGTGGTGAAGAGGTTGACCACTCAAGCGTATGGCCATTCCATGGGTCGCCTGTTGTATCAAGGTTTTGTTCACGGTCTCGGAAGCTCACATACAGTTGCACAAACTGTAAAATGATACCGACTAGAATGACAAAGGCACCCACAACCGCAAAATAAATCCAGAAGTTCCACGCTGGGTTATCGGTATGATTAAGACGACGTGTCATACCCATAAAGCCAAGCACGTACAGCGGCATAAAGGCCAAATAGAAGCCAATTTGCCAGCACCAAAAAGATGCTTTTCCTAAACGTTCATTGAGTTTGAAGCCCATTGCTTTAGGGAACCAGTAGGCAAACCCTGCCATGTAGCCAAATACCGCACCGCCAATAATGGTGTTATGGAAATGGGCGATTAAAAACAAGCTGTTATGCAGTACATAATCAGCGCCCGGTAATGCTAACAATACTCCGGTCATGCCGCCGATGGTGAAGGTCACCATAAAGCCTAAGGACCACAATACTGGCACGGTAAAGCGTAAACGACCGCGATAAATGGTAAATAACCAGTTAAACAGTTTTACCCCAGTCGGCACCGCAATCACCATGGTCATCACCCCGAAGAAGGCGTTAACGTTAGCGCTCGACCCCATGGTAAAGAAATGGTGTAACCACACAATAAAGCCAAGTACTGAAATGGCACCCGTTGCCCACACCATAGAGGTGTAACCAAATAAGCGCTTCGAAGTAAAGGTTGAAAACACTTCAGAGAAAATACCGAAAGCCGGTAATACCAAAATGTATACTTCAGGATGACCCCAAGCCCAAAATAGGTTGATGTACATCATGGCGTTACCGCCACCATCATTGGTAAAGAAGTGGAAATCTAAATAACGGTCTAAGGTCAACATACCTAAAACAGCGGTTAAAATTGGGAATGACGCAACGATTAGCACGTTAGCCCAAGTACAAGCCCAGGTGAAAATGGGCATTTGCATCAGCTTCATGCCCGGAGCACGCATTTTTAACACAGTGGCGATAAAATTCACCCCGGTTAAGGTTGTCCCGATACCGGATATCTGTAAGGCCCAGATATAATAATCAACCCCCACCCCCGGACTGTACGCCAACTCTGACAAGGGCGGGTAAGCGACCCAACCAGTCTTGGCAAATTCACCTAATCCAAGCGATATGTTAATTAACACAGCCCCAGATGTAGTGAGCCAAAAACTTAAGTTGTTTAAGAATGGGAATGCCACATCGCGGGCACCAATCTGCAGCGGTACGACCAAGTTCATTAAACCAATCATAAATGGCATCGCCATAAAGATAATCATAATCACACCATGGGCGGTGAAGATTTGGTCGTAATGTTCTGGTGGTAAATAACCCGCTGCGCCATTAGTGGCAAGAGCTTGCTGGGTTCGCATCATAATCGCGTCAGAAAACCCACGAACCAGCATTACCATCGCTAGCACGATATACATAATACCGAGTTTTTTGTGGTCAACTGAGGTTAGCCAGTCGTGCCAAAGCACACCCCATTTTTGATGTTTAGTGATTAAGGCCGCAATAATGACACCAATAATAGCGACAGCCGCGAGGGTCACCATGATAATCGGTTCATGATACGGAATAGACTCGAGTGTTAATTTTCCAAGAAATGACATGATTACTCCGCCTCCCCAGAAGCAATCGAAGAATGCTCTGTGGTTGAGTGTGTAGGGGATTGTCCAGAATGTGGTTCAGCGTCTGTGTCAGTCATGTGCTTCATGTTTTGCATATGCTGGGTATGATCCATACCAGACATTGATTCCATATTGCCCATGTCGTGCATGCCTTCCATACTGCCCATTGATTTCATGTTCGAGTCTGGATGCATGTACTGCATAACAATGTAATTAAACATGCCGTGTTGCACTGACCCATAATATTGAACAGGGTTGTTTTCGCTTTTTTGGGCTAGTTGCTTATATTGCTCAACATCCAAGGTGTTACCTTGTTGTTTTACCTTAGCAACCCAGGCATCAAAATCTCCTGCTGTTGCAGTTGCAATGGCATTAAACTTCATTCCGGTAAAACCAGCACCACTGTAGTTAGCTGAAATACCTTCAAAAGTGCCAGGCTCATTAGCAATAAGGTGTAGCTTGGTTGCCATGCCTGCCATTGAGTAAATTTGGCTGCCTAACTGCGGAATGAAAAATGAATTCATCGCCGTGTCTGAAGTGATTTTGAAGTTAACTGGAACATTGGCAGGGAAGGCCAATTCGTTAACCGACGCAATGCCATATTCTGGATAGATAAATAACCACTTCCAATCCAGTGACACCACTTCTACGGTAACGGGTTTAGCGTCATGCACTAGCGGTTTATAGGGATCTAAATCGTGAGTCGAATTCCAAGTGATAACACCCAAAATGATCACAATAACAATCGGGATGACCCACACGACAACTTCAATCGCGGTTGAGTGTGCCCATTTAGGCGCATAAATTTCTTCATCGCGGCCATCACGATATTTCCATGCAAAATACAAAGTCATGAAAATGACTGGAATGACCACAATCAGCATCAGCAATGTCGCCACAATAATGAGATGCTTCTCATCTATGCCGATCTGGCCTTTGGGATCCAGCACGCCGCCTTCACAACCCGCGAGCATAAATGCTAATGCAGCCAGCGCTAGTTTACTTAAATTTCGAATTAACAAAGGAAGATTCCTCTCACCTTAAAAGCTTACTACCCTGCCAATAGGGGTAATCGGCAGTTGCAGAATAATCATCGAACGCAAATAACCGCACCCAAGGACTAACCCAAATCAACTATCAGTGATTTTGGCGTAGCTCTTAAGGCAATATCGATTTTGAGAATGATGTAGTTAAATTAAAAAATTTAAGCTTGTAGAGGTGGGGCGCGGCAACCGTGTGCCGTGTATTCAAGAGATTTAGGGACAACAACAGATAAGGCACTTAACGCGTAACTAAGTGCAAGGAGATTACAAAATGTAGAATTGAGGTTGAATAAACGCCAAAATTGGTCGATAACCAACGGATTTAATATCAGCAGACCCAGTAAGCTAGCGCCCATAATTTCAGCTAATAAGGTGTCAATAACGGCAATAAATTCACTGATATCGACAACATGTCCCATCGACATAGATAATGAATCAGCTAAAGGCTGCAGCAACAGTAACCCGAAACACAAGGTTAAATGTGCTTTACTCAATTTGGAAAGCCTTGCGACACGATTAAGCGGCTTAGCAAGGTATTGGTAGCAGGTTAATTTCAACAAACGTTTCCGGCTGAGCTTAAAGGAGTGGGCAGTTGAATCAACAGATCCAGCTAGTAATTATCATTGGCAGGAGAATAACAATAAGGGGCTAGTAATTGGAAGTGAATCACGCTAGGGGAACCATGAAATTATTAAATAAATCTTAATTGAAACAGTATTTTAACTAAAATATTACATGTTTAACCACATTATTACGATTAAAGATCCCAATAACGACAATAATGTGATGTGTGGCACTTAATTCTGTCGGCTAATGTGGGCTTTTTAGTGATAATGTATTTTAGCTTGCATAGCTTATGCATTTATCGCAGCGCTTATTGATTAATGTAGAGTCACTTTATGGTCTTTAAATTTGGGCGGTAAATTTTGGTATCAAGGAGAACCCATGAAATATCATTTGTTGTTATTTTTATCTTTACTGACATTTGGGGCGAACGCTCAATTAGATGTTGAGTTAACTAGCCATACAGACAAAGAAAAATTGAAACAGTTACAATTAGAACGAGTGACTCAACAATATGATTTAGCCAAATGGACATTTACAGACAAGGTACTGATAGATGAGTCGGCAACAAGACCATATAGTCACCCAACACTAACGATCACTGTAAGCCGCCCAAGCGATGATGGTTCATTTTTATCGCAATATTTGCATGAACAAATTCATTAGTTTGAAGACTCTCGCCAAATAGAGGTCAATAAGGTGGTTGCTACATTGAAGCAAAAGTACCCCAATGCACCAATTACTGGACCAGAAGGTGCTGATGGTGTGTTTTCAACCTATTTACATCTTGCGGTTTGTCTACTGGAGTACGATGCACTTACAGAGTTGCTAGGCAAACAAAAAGCTAATGAGGTGATATCGACTAACTCCAAGTATTTCTATAAATGGATTTATCGAACCGTTTTAGCCGATCCAGAGTTTATTCGGAATGTGCTGAAGCAAAGTGATCTTTATATTAACGAGTAATAGCCTTAGTAAGCCATGTAGTTAAACAGTACCCTAGGTTAGCAACGTTAGGCTGAGTTAATCTGATTAAAGTGTTACTCTTCATTTTTATACTATTGCGGTCGAAAAATAATAATTTGGCGTGTTTACGATAAATTAAATAACAAACTACCAATAATCATGTTGTTAAATTTATGGTTGCCAAAAAGTCGTTGCCTTTACCTATTTAGTCGAAATAAAGTTTTCTCTCAGTTTATCGTAAAAAAAACTCAATTAATCAAGGGATATAATGACTTTTATGTCATAAATAAGACTAATCTGACCATAGCCAGCGTAGTGGTTATTTATTTATGCATTTTGACTTTTAACCCGTTCAGCGCTATTCTTCTGCGCTGTTTTAGGTTGTACTTGTATAATTTAAAATCAAACCTTACGCATATAGCGTTTAACGAGGTTATTTTTTATAATGAACATTAAGCCGCATTAGTTAATCCTTCCTTCTTGGATCACTACGATCCATCTGTAGTGGCTACCTGCTTGGTGGTTGTTTTGCTTTACCCCCATAATCCCAATAACATCTCGTCGTTTGACGAATTAAAACCTTAGTTGGTGTGCGCAGATGTATATGTCTAGCGTTGACGGGTGTTGTTGGAGTAAATGACTAATTTTAAACAGAGTGAATAACATGATACAAACCATGAAGAAAGAGTGGTTCTCCAACATACGCGGAGATCTGTTAGCCGGTATTGTGGTTGCACTGGCGCTAATCCCAGAGGCAATAGCCTTTTCTATTATTGCAGGGGTAGACCCTAAAGTCGGCCTATATGCTTCGTTTTGTATTGCGGTTGTGATTGCCTTTACTGGTGGTCGTCCTGGAATGATCTCTGCTGCAACAGGTGCTATGGCACTATTAATGGTGACCTTGGTTAGGGAGCACGGGCTTGAATACTTACTCGCGGCAACCCTATTAACAGGTGTGCTGCAAATAGTTGCTGGTTACTTAAAGCTAGGTAATTTGATGCGTTTTGTTTCGCGCTCTGTGGTCACAGGCTTTGTCAATGCGCTGGGCTATTTTAATCTTTATGGCTCAAGTGCCAGAGTTAATTGACGTGACTTGGCATGTGTACGCCATGACCGCAGCAGGGCTTGGTATCATCTACTTATTCCCGTTAATTCCTGTCATTGGTAAATCCTTACCTTCGCCTTTAGTGTGTATTGTCGGACTGACCATTGTTGCGGTGTTTATGGGTATCGATATCCGCACCGTAGGTGATATGGGCCAGCTGCCTGACACCTTACCTATTTTCCTTTGGCCTGAAGTGCCATTAACCCTTGAAACCTTAATGATCATCTTTCCTTATTCAGCGGGTCTTGCCGTAGTGGGTTTGTTGGAATCGATGATGACAGCCACAATTGTTGATGACTTAACCGATACTCCAAGTGATAAGAACCGTGAGTGTAAAGGCCAAGGTATTGCCAATATTGGTGCAGGTTTAATGGGTGGTATGGCTGGTTGTGCCATGATTGGTCAATCTATTATCAATGTTAAATCTGGCGGTCGCGGACGTTTATCAACATTCTCGGCGGGTGTCTTTTTGCTTATCTTGATCGTATTTCTCGGTGATTGGTTAAAGCTTATTCCTATGGCGGCATTGGTTGCGGTAATGATCATGGTATCTATAGGTACTTTCTCTTGGGATTCGATTCGTAATCTTAAACATCACCCAATGTCGACTAACCTTGTGATGGTGGCCACGGTTGTGGTGGTTGTTGCTACCCATAACCTCGCGATTGGGGTATTTGTAGGGGTATTACTGGCATCGTTATTCTTTGCTAATAAAGTCGGTCGATTTATGGTGGTTAAAAGTGCAGAAACCACAGCTGAAACGGGCCGTCATTATCAAATTATTGGCCAAGTCTTTTTTGCTTCTGCCGATAAGTTCAGTAACTCATTTGATTTTAAAGAAGTGGTTGAGAAGGTGACTATTGATTTATCACTGGCACATTTTTGGGATATTACCGCAGTATCGGCACTCGATAAAGTGGTACTTAAATTCCGTCGTGATGGAACCGAGGTTGAGTTAATCGGCCTTAACGAAGCCAGTTCAACTATTGTCGATAAATTCGGGGTGCACGATAAGCCTGAAGAAGTTGAAAAAATGATGTCTGGTCACTAAGCCCTGAGCAACACAATATAAGGAAAATAATGATGAAATATGTGATTGCCTGTATCGACGGTTCAAAAGCAACCTTAGCGGTATGTGATGCCAGTGGATGGGCGGCGATGCAATTAAATGCCCCTGTGACCCTACTACATGTATTAGATAAATCGCTTTACCCAACACAGTTGGATTTATCGGGAAACATCGGTTTAGGTACGCGTGAGCATCTACTTGATGAGATGGTTATCCTTGAAGGCCGCCGAAGTAAACTGGCACTTGAGCAAGGTAAGTTTATGCTCGAAGATGCTAAAAAGCGTGTCGTTGGGCAACAACCTACAGCATTGGTAGAAACGCTACAGCGACATGGTGACTTAGTTGAAACCTTGTTAGAGCAAGAACCTAAAGCAAGGTTGGTCGTGTTGGGCCGCCAAGGCGAACAACATCAAGAACATGCTATTGGCAGCCATTTAGAAAGTGTTATTCGCACTCTTAAGCAACCTATTTTAGTGGTCATGGCTGAATTTACCGCGCCAAAGCGATTTATTTTTGCTTACGATGGCAGTGCAACAGCTAAAAAAGCCCTTAATCAAGTGGCTACGAGTCCGATGCTAAAAGGCTTGGAATGCCACTTGGTGATGGTGTCTGACAATGAATCCCAAGCGACAACTGAACTGGCAGCAGCGGCAGACTCTTTGAGTAACGTAGACTTTAGCGTGATCACCGCCGTATGTAAGGGCGAGGTGCAAGCGGCTTTAGAAGCGTATCAAGTCGCTAACCAAATAGATTTGATGGTGATGGGCGCTTATGGTCACTCACGTATTCGTGAGTTTTTTGTGGGTAGCAATACCACCAAAATGATCAGCAAAAGCCGCATCCCACTGCTATTGTTGCGTTAATCGTTAATCGTTAATCGTTAATCGTTAATTGCGAATTGTTAGTTAGATTCATAAATAAACGCTATGCAGTGATTACTCTGCATAGCGTTTTTTTATACTCTCGACGAGTCTTGTTAGTGTGATATGTCGATTTACGGGGTTAAATAACCTCAGTTCGGAATATAAAATGGTAATCAAACCGTTCTGTGCCCTGCTAACCGTGTTTCATTAACGTGCAATAAACCCGTTATTAATGCTTGTTAGTCATAAGAGACTGCACATTATTTTCTAGTTTGTGGCCTGTTACTTATGGGGCTTTGCAAGATGTAATGGATCGAGTATTGCTTTTAGTTCATCTTCGCCAAGCTTAGTTTCTTCAAGTGCAATAGCTAATACTGATTTATGTTCTTTATCTGCTCGTTTGGCTATTTTAGCGGCCATATCGTAACCCACCACTGAATTAAGTGCGGTAGCCAGAATGGGGTTTTTCTCCAATGCTTGGGTTAAATGCTCGGCATTGAGCGTAAACTCGGCAAACACTTTGTCGGTCATGGCTTGGCAAGCATGGGTCAATAAATCAATGCTGGACAGTAGCTTGTCGGCAATCAGTGGCAACATGACATTTAATTGAAAATTACCCGATTGAGCCGCGATAGTTATGGTGGCTTCATTACCTATCACTTCAGCGGCAATCATGGCTACAGCTTCTGGGATCACGGGATTAACCTTGCCGGGCATTATCGATGAGCCGGGTTGCAGTGCCGTTAAGCTAATTTCTTGTAATCCTGCAACCGGGCCTGAGTTCATCCAGCGCAAATCATTGGCAATTTTCAATAACGTGACAGCTACTCCTTTGAGCGCTGAAGCCATCGCTAAGGTGTGATCTTGGCTACTCATATATAACGCAGGCATAACCGCCGCTTGCCATGGGATCTGATCTTGCTGTTGTAAGTCATCACAAGCCAGCTTGGCAAAACGCGGGTCACAATTAACGCCAGTGCCAACCGCTGTGCCGCCCAAAGGTAGGTTATGTAAGCTGAGTTCCGCCTGTTGGATCTTAGCCTGAGCAGCATTGAGTTGCTGTTGCCAACATAACAACTCTTGCCCCAAGGTAATTGGCATTGCGTCCATTAAATGAGTACGTCCGGTTTTGACCAGATTTGAATGTTGTATAGCCAAATCCGCCAATCTGTCGCTTAGATCTGTAATGGCTGGGTACAGTTGAGCCTTTAAATGCCGCACTGTGCTGATGTGAATACAGGCGGGCACCACATCGTTACTGCTTTGGCCCATATTGACATGATCATTAGGGTGAACTTTTACCTGCAAAATGACGCTGGCAAGGCTGGCAATCACTTCATTAATATTCATATTAGAACTGGTGCCAGAACCTGTTTGGAACAAATCTAGCGGAAAGTGTTTTGAAAAATCAAGCTTCTTACTGGCGACAATTGCTTGTTGAATCGCGGTGGCCATGGCGTTATCTAGCAAATCTAGCTGGCTATTAGCCTGTGCTGCCGCTGATTTTATGTCGAGTAGGGCGAGTAAAGCTGGCGTCGGAAAGCGCCGATCTGAAAACTGAAAGTTATTCAGTGCTCGTTGGGTTTGCGCTTGGTAATAAACATCATTTGGTACCTCAATTTTCCCCATACTGTCATGTTCTATACGCATTTTGCTCATAGTTTTTTTCCGGGTCGATTTTAGATTCGAATATGTTAGGGTAACCTTAGCATGAAGTGCCAATAAACGTTTATAGGGAGATCAGTAATGAAAAATTCTATGCAATTATTGAAACAACTTGAGAGTCACGGAAAAACTTTCAAGTATTACAGCTTTGATCGACTAGCCGAACACTACGATTTATCTCGCTTACCTTTTGCCGCTAAAATCTTATTAGAAAACCTACTGCGTTATGAGAACTCTGAATTTGTTCAGCCTGAGGATATTGATATCTTGGCCCGCTGGGATCTAGATAACTGGTCTGAAACTGAAATTGCTTTTGTGCCCTCTAGGGTTATTTTACAGGATTTTACCGGTGTACCTTCGGTGGTCGATCTGGCCGCAATGCGTGACGCGATTGAGACATTAGGTGGTAATGCAGACGCTATTAACCCACTCAATCCTGTGGAGCTAGTCATTGACCATTCAGTGATGGTTGATGTGTTTGCTGAATCCGATGCACTACAAAAAAATACCGCCATTGAAATCCAACGAAACCGCGAGCGATATCAGTTTTTGCGTTGGGGTCAGCAAGCCTTTGATAACTTTAAAGTGGTGCCGCCAGGGCGCGGTATCGTACATCAAATCAATCTGGAATATCTGGCGAGAGTGGTTTTTGTCAAAGAGGATGAAGATAATCTATTGTACCCCGATACGTTAGTTGGGACCGATTCTCATACTACTATGATCAATGGTTTGGGTGTATTGGGCTGGGGTGTGGGCGGCATAGAAGCAGAGGCCGCAATGTTAGGCCAACCTGTTACCATGCTGTTACCCGAGATTGTCGGATTTGAGTTTATAGGTAAATTACCTGCTGGGGTTACCGCCACCGATCTGGTTTTGACGGTCACCGAACAATTACGAGCATTTGGCGTGGTAGGTAAGTTTGTTGAGTTTTTTGGTACTGGTGTCGATCAATTGACCCTAGCCGATAGGGCGACCATAGCCAATATGGCGCCAGAATACGGTGCTACTTGCGGCATTTTCCCGATTGATCAACAAAGCTTGGATTATTTAGCACTTACGGGTCGTGATCCTGATCGTATCGAGCTAATAAAAGCTTATCTTAACGAGATGGGCATGTGGGCTAGCGCATCGGATAACAAAGCTTGTTATCACGCCCGTTTGCAATTAGATTTGAGTAGTGTTGTGCCTTCTATCGCTGGCCCTAAAAGACCGCAGGACAGAATTGCACTTGATCAAGCCGGAATCAGTTTTCGTCATTGGTTGGATAGTCAGATCCCTGTTAGCCAAATCGACGCCGAAGGTAAAGACGAGCTGGCAAGCGAGGGTGGTCCCTCTGTACAAGTGCCAGTTGCCGATGGTAGCACTGGTGTCGCTTGTCGTTATCGAGATAAAGACTTTATCCTCGAAGCTGGCGCGGTGGTGATAGCCGCGATTACCAGTTGTACTAATACCTCCAATCCATCAGTGTTAATCGCCGCCGGACTATTAGCCAGAAATGCTCGCCAAAAAGGCTTGCAGGTTAAACCCTGGGTAAAAACCAGCTTTGCACCGGGCTCACAGGTGGTGACAGATTATTTAATAAAATCGGGTCTTAATGTCGATTTAGATGCCTTAGGTTTTCAGTTGGTTGGCTACGGTTGTACCACCTGTATTGGTAATTCAGGCCCTTTACCTCAACCCGTTAGCGCTGCGATACAACAGGGCAGGTTGAAGGTGTGTTCGGTGTTATCAGGCAACCGTAACTTTGATGGCCGCATCCATCCAGAAGTTCAAGCCAATTATTTAGCATCGCCGCCGCTGGTGGTGGCATATGCATTGGCCGGTAATATGAAAGCCGATATGGTCACCGAGCCTCTGGGTGAAGATGCCAATGGCAAAGCTGTCCATTTAAAAGATATCTGGCCAGACAATCAGGAAATCCAACAGGTTATGGCCAGCGCCGTGCAAAGCGAAATGTTTGTGTCGCGTTATGCCGATGTTTACAGTGGCGATGCTGACTGGCAAGGATTAGAAGTGGTCCAGAGCCAGAAATATAACTGGCCAGATTCTACCTATGTCAAACAACCACCATTCTTTAATGGGATCAGTGCCGAGGTTCCAACAATAAAAGCTATCGACAATGCCCGTTGTTTACTTAAGTTAGGTGATTCGGTCACTACCGACCATATTTCACCAGCGGGATCTATTGCACCAGACAGCCCTGCTGGAGACTATTTACAGCAAGCTGGAGTCGCCATTAAGGACTTTAACTCTTACGGTTCACGCCGTGGAAACCATGAAGTGATGATGCGTGGCACTTTTGCCAATGTAAGGCTAAAAAATCTGCTGGCTCCTGGAACTGAAGGTTGTTGGACTCGCTTAATGCCTAACGGTGAGTCTATGACCGTATTTGATGCCGCCATGCAATATCAACAGCAAGGTACGCCTTGTATTGTATTAGCGGGTAAAGAATACGGCACGGGTAGCTCGCGAGATTGGGCCGCCAAAGGACCTGCACTGTTGGGTGTTAAAGCGGTTATAGCGCAAAGCTATGAACGTATTCATCGCTCGAACCTTGTTGGAATGGGGATTTTACCTCTGCAGTTCATGCCAGATGACAGTGCTGAGTCACTAAAGCTTACTGGTGAAGAGCAATTCAGTATTCCTGCAGTGAGTGCCGGCCAGAAAACCGTTAAAGTGACCGTGACCAACAAAGCGGGTAAGCATCATTCGTTTGAAGCTAAAATCCGCATTGATACTCCTAATGAGTTCAGTTACTACCAAAATGGTGGCATTTTGCATTATGTATTGCGCAATCTAGCTAAGTCGTCTAGCTAAGTCATTTGGGTTCTCGCTAAGGTTATTATCTACTTTAGATAGCATGTAAATAGGTTCAAATTTAACGATTTGGACCTTTTTTATGCTATGAAAGCAATATGTGCGGTATAGCGGTATATAAGGTCACATAGTGACTTTATATACTAACCAGATGTACGAGGGTTATTATTCGAAGCGGCTCACGCGCATTAGCTCAATCGACGGGAATAGATTTTTACCATTAAAATTGCGAATGAACCATTAATATATTGCCATTTTGTCTGATGTGATATGTAGGTGAACCAATGGGTAGTTAATGTGTTTGAGGTTAGTTTTGGGGTTACGCTTTTTGTGATATTTCGACTAAGTTAAGTTAGTGATAGTAGATCAGTTCGAGTTGTGAACCCGAGGTAACCATCAGAGAACTATAGCGTTTTGGAGATTTTTTTAGATTATCCAGGGGGTTTTTCTGATTAAATCGTAGTATATTGATATCACACTTGTTATTAAATCTAGTTTTTTTGGATTAAATGGATTAGGTTAAATAACGCTATATGGATTTATGAATTTTAAATCAAACGGTTTGTAGTGGCATTCCTAAAGCGTGTATTCAGATAGAGGCAAGCTAGGTAATTGGAAATGCTAATCAAAGAGCATGAACTAGTTTTATTCTGAGAAAAGTAATGCCCTTATATTTAAAAGAATTGACTGATTTTTATGCTTGTAAATACTCAGAGAAAATCTTAAATAGCAAATGAGGCTACATCATGGACGACATATATAGAAAGTAAGTACAGCCGTTTTCATCGTATCAGACACGGTATACGTTGGTGCTGAACTAACCGAGTTGGGAGTATTATTTTTTGGTGATTTTTTACTCATTCTTTTTTATGCTCTTATTCTTTTATGGCTTGAGCTTCATTTGCCCTTCTTTAGTTAGTGTTTTTTCTATCCAGTTTTCAATTGAATCCTTATTTGAAGAATATCGATGGTCATACAATCCAAACCCCGACTCAATAATGCGATTAAACAATAACAATGAGGGACTTTAATGACGGTTAACCTCATTTATTCCATAACACTTATCTTATCGCTGAGTTTGTTATATGGGTTTATTGTTAATTATTTTTACGCGAACAAAATGACTAAGCAAATATTGTCTGGTGCATTATTTGCTGGTATTTGTATTTTTGGTATGATTTATCCTATCTATATGGACTCTGGGGTTATTGTCGATCCTCGGTCCGTGGTTCTGGGTATAGCAGGTCTCTTCGGTGGTCCAGTTGTCGCAATTATTGCCGCCACCATTACAGCAGGTTATCGATTACTTCTAGGTGGAGGCGGTTTATACGTAGGCATAGGTATTGTCATAGTATCAACTAGCTTAGGATTAATTTATCGATATTGTGTTAAAAAAGACTGGGTAAAAATTAACTTAGTGCAACTCTTACTCTTTGGCTTATTAATACAAGTTATTGTATTAATAATATCAACCCAGTTACCTGCCACCGCGTTTGAGAAAATACTATCAACTATAGCCATCCCACGACTGGTTATCTTTACACTGGCTACGGCATTCCTAGGCTTACTGTTGAAAAATATGGATGACCGCCAGAACACAGAAATTGCGTTAAGAGAAAGTGAATCAAGACTATCACATCATCTGCAGAATACGCCTTTAGCGGCTATAGCATGGGACATCAACTTCAATGTCACCCAATGGAATAAAACAGCCGAAAAGATTTTTGGATACTCTGCCGATGAAGCGATGGGACGTCATCCCATAGATTTGATCCTAATCGATACATCTAAAATACAGATTGATCAGGTTTATAAGGACTTATTGGAACATAAAGAAGGGACGCGAAGAAGTAATTACAATATTACTAAAGACGGCAAAAAAATTGCTTGTGAATGGTATAATACGCCAATCTTGGATACCGCAGGCAAGGCGATTGGGGCAGCCTCTTTGTGTGAGGATATTACTGTCAGAAAACAATCTGAGCAGTTGATTTGGGAGCAGGCACATTACGATTCACTTACTGGATTAGCTAATCGCCAAATGGCGAGTTTAGATCTCGAGAAAGAAATTAAAATAGCTAAACGGTCGAATAAAAGTATCGCATTATTATTCTTTGATCTAGATGGTTTTAAAGATATTAATGACACTATGGGTCACGATATTGGTGACATTCTTCTGGTTGAAGTGGCAAAACGTTTACTCAATCTTACTCGAGATGTCGATACCATTGCCCGACTTGGAGGCGATGAATTCGTTCTGATAATAGGCGGACTTGATAGCCCAAGTTGTGTAGATCGAATTGCGAGTAACTTACTTAAAAAAATGTCTGAGCCTTTTACGTTAGGTCAAAATAAAGCTTATATTTCTACTAGTATTGGGATCACATTTTATCCACAAGATGCTTCTGATCCTGTTGAAATGCTAAAAAATGCTGATCAGGCAATGTATGCCGCCAAAAGTAATGGGGGGAATAGTTTCCAATATTTTACCCCGTCGATGCAGCAGAACGCAGTATCTCGCATGTCTTTGATTAGTGATTTACGTATAGCTATAGCAGCCAATCAATTCCAATTACATTACCAACCAATCGTAAACTTAATCACTGGTGATATTTATAAAGCTGAAGCTCTCATTCGTTGGCAACATCCAGTAAGGGGTTTAGTTGGACCAATCGAATTTATTCCTATTGCAGAAGAGACCCAATTAATCGTTGATATCGGTGATTGGGTATTTCGTGAGGCCGCTCAGCAGTCGGCTCGCTGGCGCACCGCCATCGAGCCAAGTTTCCAAATTAGTATCAATACTTCGCCAGTACAATATAAGAACGATGCTTTTAGCGCTAAAGATTGGCTTGACTATTTAGACGCTCTTAAATTACCCGGTGATGCCATTATGGTTGAAATTACTGAGGGAGCATTGATGGAATATGGAAGCAGTATCGACCAGAAATTATTTGACTTCAGAGATGCAAATATTCAGGTATCACTAGATGATTTTGGTACTGGGTATTCATCACTTTCTTCACTAAAAAAACTCGATATTGATTATCTGAAAATTGATAAATCTTTTGTGGATAATTTGGCGCCCCATTCTAATGATCTGGCTTTGTGCGAAGCAATCATTGTAATGGCACACAAACTTGATTTGAAAGTCGTTGCTGAGGGTGTCGAGAACGAAGAACAAAGAGACTTGTTAATAGCTGCTGGCTGTGACTATGCGCAGGGCTACCTATTTTCTAAACCATTACCAGCGATAGAATTTGAAAAATTATTAAAGTCTAGGTGAGAATCATGTGCCTCGACTGAATATTTAAACTAGTCAACGTTACCTATGAACAAGTTCTTTACGCTTACTACAGACAGGATTAAATGTGTCTAATACATGACGATATAATTAATTGTATCTTTTATAGGTGTTACATATTTTGATAAATAAATACTACTATCAGTTGCTAAAGACAGCGCAGTCACGACCTTTAGCCTTAGCGAGATAGAGCGCTTCATCTGCACGTTGTAGCCAAGTATCTGCTGTTGTACCTGGAACCCAGGAAGCAACACCAAATGACACCGTTATTTCTTTGCCATCCGGTGTTGTTAACTCTTTTTTTATTGTCGTTCTAAGGTTATTAATAAACACATCAGGTTGATCACTGACCTCAGGGATTAATAGCACAAACTCTTCGCCACCGAATCGATAAAGCCGATCGTATTTACGAATGTGCGAAGTGGCAATCGTAACAAAATCTTGTAGTACTTTGTCACCAACAGCATGACCGTATTTATCGTTGACCATCTTAAAGTAATCTAAATCGAGAATGGCTAACAAATGCTTAATACCGTTACGCTCGGCGTTGGATATTGCCGCTGTCATATCTGATCTCATGGCTCGGCGATTAAATGCACCGGTTAATGCGTCCACAGTATTGAGTGTTTCCAGTAAGTGAAACTGCTTCAAACCATGGCTGGCATAAACGAAGGCACTTAATGACAACATCGAGGTTGTTACAATGAAAGATTCTTCTGAAATGGTGTTAAAAACGTCAGATAATTCTACGATAGAAATGCCAGCAACGACATTAATGCAAAAGGCTTCAACTGGTTTTACCAAAATAAAAGTGCTTGCGAAGACGGGATAAATCCACAAAAAACTATCTATTCCATTAGCAATAACAATGATGACTACACCGGTATTAATAAATACTGCTATTACAGCGCTTAAAATTCGGATTTTTTTGGAGTAATACGCATAAGCAACTAGCGATATGATGCCCAGTATCAGCATCATATCAATGATGGCTGCGACGATGTTGCCCGCTAGATAACGTATAACTACAAACGGAAAAATGCCTAGCACAGCGACAGCGCTGAGTAGCAACAATAACGACAGTTGATATTTTTCCTGTAGCTGATTGATCATAACGCTCTCGCAGTAAATTGAATAATTATGTTTAATCAGGTTGACGGGGTTCTCAAACAAAAAGCTTTTTTGCTTGAGAACCCCGTCAACCTGTTTGCTCTAGAATACTATACAATCAGAGATTTCATTCTACCTAAATCTGGATAGGCTGGTCTTTTCGCAATTACATCATTAAAAATGCCTTAATCGTCATCTCGGTTGGATGTGAATAACCAAGTCGAAAATAACCGAACCAATCACAATTACAATATTTCGAATGTGTTTATGATAATCATTATATATGAGAAACCTTAATTAGCTCGTTTCTAAAAAGTATTAATAAACGATGAGTTTGAATGTAGTTTAATTTTTTCTTGCCATTGTGATGGGCTAAATTAGGCATTCATTGAGTGTAATTATTAAATGGGCTAGACTCGAAAATGGATGATATAACACTTGGATGACAAAGGGATTTCGATGAGAAACTTACCAATACCCCATCATCAATTGATCGACATTTGCTCTGAAACTCTTAACTAGCATCAACAAAATCGCCAAAGTAAAAGCATAATCCGTAAGTTAAAGCCATTAATCTGAACAAGACATCGACCCAGTTCAATAAGTGATTTGTAGTTTGAAAAGAGCGCAACGCATAAAGACTAAAATGTTAGTTGTAAAATAACTATCAATTATCGAGGAATATTATGGTTTATCATGAACCACATAAATCACATCGTGCAGGTTGGTTACGCGCAGCAGTGCTTGGCGCAAACGATGGTATTGTTTCAACCGCAAGTCTTATTATTGGGGTGGCAGCCGCTAGCACAACACACCAAGGTGTCATCCTCGCAGGTATTGCCGGATTGGTTGCTGGGGCTATGTCGATGGCTGCTGGTGAGTATGTTTCCGTTAGTTCGCAATCAGACTCGGAGAAAGCAGATCTTGTACTTGAGAAAAATTCATTAGAGCAGAATTATGAATTTGAAAAAAATGAGCTTGCAAAAATATACGAAACTAGAGGTGTTGATCCTATTTTAGCCCAACAAGTTGCAGTGCAATTAATGGCACATGATGCGCTTGGTGCACACGCTAGAGATGAAATAGGGATTACCGTTATTGGCAATGCTAAACCCGTTCAAGCGGCATTTTCGTCTGCAAGTACTTTTACCGTAGGAGCCGCATTGCCATTATTACTTGCTTGGGTCATTCCGGGAGATCAACTTATTCCTGCTGTTGCATTTTCTTCGTTGGTTTTTCTCGCTTTCCTTGGTGGCATAGCTGCATGGGTAGGTGGTGCCCCCATTTCTGTAGGTGCTATCAGGGTGACTTTTTGGGGCGCGCTAGCAATGGCCTTAACGGCTGGCGTGGGAAGTATATTTGGGGTGGTGGCATAGTGCTATGCCTTGGGAACATATAACCTATAACGATACAATTTGAGTTAACAATGTATTAGTCTGTTTTTTGCTAAAACAACCGTGCCTTAAATTATTGATTGAGTTGCTCGCATGGTTATTAGACATTAAGGGTTACATTTGACTATTGCTAAATTGATTATTTGTGATGTAAATAGCGACAAGAGAGGCGATTTCTCTACAAGCCAATGTTCGTGGGCTCAACTATCTAATTGTGATGGATTTGGTGGGCAAGCTGGCGGATGGGATGATTCATCAAGCACTGCGACGATTCTAGGATTCTGGGAGTCTCAACGTCATGTGGGTGAATTCATGAAAAGCATCCATGATGAGATCTTTAAACGTAATAACCAGGAAAGTACCTACAACAGTTGTTCTGTTGATTACTTCGAATTAATTTCAATCATTTCTGGCTCAAATGTAAACTTTTCTCATGGTGGATTATTTAGCATTATCTACTGCTCTGGTGTTACCAACCTTGATAAGTTTACTCGAGATCAAGAGGCTATTTGGAATTCCCCACGGTTACAGCAATCTGGAATGTTAAGCGCTCATATTTGGCGTCATATTACTCTTGAGGATAACTACATGGTCGTATCCCATTGGGAGTCGAAGAATGCCCATGAGCAATACTTGAGGGATATGTCTTTAACATTGAGACCACAAGCATGCCCGTCTGATTACGTAGAAACAATATCCAGCAGCATAGTTGAGCTTGAAACCTTGTGGAGCATTGTTCCAAACAAGTAAATTAGTTGGAAAGTGTAATGCTTTGAGGTTATTTAAATTAAGTGCTTTACCTACAATAACGAGGAAGAAAAATGGAATTAGGTGTATTTGAACGAAGCAGTACCACTGACCCTATCATTAGTGCTACCGCCTATAATTTTGCTATCGGTTTAACCCTCTGCTGGGGCTTTGCAATAAACTGGTTAATGGTGACCAACATTGATCCTCAATCAATTGCAGATATCAATCCGTGGATTTTCTTTATTGGGTACTTCGCTTCATGCTTTTTTGGTATTTATCTTTTTAATAAGTCCAATAATCCACTGGTTAGTTTTATAGGTTACAACTTTGTTGTCATCCCGTTTGGTCTTATTATCAATTTGGTAGTAAGTCGCTACGATGCTTCCATTGTATCTGAGGCTATACGCATCACAGGTTTAGTGACTATTGGTATGATGTGCTTAGGGTCTCTATTTCCCGCTTTTTTCAAAAAAATAGCTGGTGCACTCACCATTGCTCTGTTGCTTGTCATTGTGGTGGAGCTTATTGAAATATACGTATTTGGTATCCACCATGGAATAATTGATTGGATAGTGGTGCTTATTTTCTGCGGATATATTGGCTATGACTGGGGCCGGGCTAATCAAATACCTAAAACAATAGATAATGCTATTGATAGCGCGGCAGCGTTGTACATGGACATCATCAACTTATTTCTTCGTATTTTAAGAATACTTGGGCGCAAGTAAGTTCACTTCGTGATTGTGAAGTAAATAGGGAGAATGTTGTTTATGGGGTTATGGGAGAAAAATAAAGCGTATTATCTTCATTATTAATCTATAAATGCATTTTAGTCGGACTAAAATAATGAATTTGTAAGTCGTTGTAGGCGTCTGTTGTCCTCCCGTTTGTGGTGTGATTAGACGTGATTGAACCCTACATGTTATGGATGAGAATAAATTTACAGCTGACTTTTGGGTCCCTATAAAAATAGCGTTAATTCAGAATGGCCAAAAATACTATGGTACATAAACGATACTTTCTAATCCTTTCAATCATTTTTGGTATTGAATGCTTAGTCATTTCTATATCGCCTTATGATCGAGCCGATTGGGCGCTTGAGAATGTATTAGTTGTCTTATCTGCCATCTTCATTTTTTTTACGTATAAGAAATGTCCATTATCGCGACTCTCTTATAGTTTGATATTTGTATTTATGAGCTTACATGAAATTGGTTCATATTATACTTACTCCAATGTTCCCTATGATGCATTTTTAACATCATATTTTAATTTTAGCCTTAATGAATATATGGGATGGACCCGGAATAATTTTGATCGATTGATTCATTTTGCATACGGTTTTTTGTTGGCATACCCAGTGAGAGATTTGTATTGCCGGATTGCAGGTGTGAAAGGGTTTTGGAGCTATTTAACGCCTTTAAATCTTATTATGGCAACATCCATGCTATATGAACTGGTTGAGTGGGGTGCTGCAGAGGTATTTGGTGGCGAGTTAGGAATGGCATATTTAGGCACACAGGGAGATATTTGGGATGCACATAAAGATATGGCAATGGCAAGTCTTGGCGGTTTTATAGCAATGGTGATTACACTTGTTATTCATTCTCGAATTCAAAAAGACTTTCGAGAACAATGGCGATTAAGTTTAACAGTAAAACATAACAGGGATTAAGCGGGAGAAAGCCTTCGTTTGGAACTTGATTAACAATAGACATGACCAGCAAAGATGAGTGCTGATTAGCATCCGGCCTATTTTTCACATTACTTTAATCGTTGTGCTAAAAACTGCAGGCTATGTTGTTACTCGCAATGTTAGCCCACAATTTTTAGCTCATATATACCCAATACACAGCAAAATACACAATCCTGCATTTCGAGGGCATTTGGTTATTGTTAACAGTAAACCATACCACCATCAATCAGCGGTGCTTGACCCGTCATGTAATCAGAATCTGGACCTGCTAAATATGAAACAAAGTTGGCGACATCCACAGGTGTTTGCGCACGACCAAGTGCAATGCCTTTGACGTATTTCTTATAGGTTTCACCTATTGGTGCGCCAGTAATTTCAGAAAAACGTTTATCAATCTCGACCCACATATCGGTTCCGACCACTCCAGGGCAATAAGCATTGACAGTAATACCTGCGCTAGCATATTCCTGTGCAGCTGCCTGGGTTAACGCGCGCACGGCAAATTTAGTTGCCGAATATGCGCCCAGCAAAGCAAATCCATTATGGCCGGCAATGGAAGAGGCACTGATAATTTTGCCTTTTTGTTTACGTTCGATAAATTTCTTTGCCGCGGCTTGAATGCCCCAAAGGGTTCCGTCTACGTTGATCTTTTGGATTTTATCCATTTCTTCTTGAGTAATATCTGCTATGGCTTGAACTTGCGCAATACCTGCGTTATTCACCATAATATCAAATCCACCTAAGGTTTTTTCTGCATGGTCTATAGCGGCATATACCTGTTTTCGGTCGCTAACATCTGCTTTGAAAGTAGTTGATTTTCGACCCAAGGCTTCTACTTCAAGAGAGACTGCGAGCATTTTGTCTACGTTTAAATCAACGATGGCAATATCTGCTCCATCTTTTGCTAAACGAAGTGCAATGGCACGTCCAATACCCTGACCTGCGCCTGTGACGAGCGCGACTTTTCCTTGTAATGACATATCTGACTCCTTTTTGATAATGAGATAAGGAAGACCTTTACATAGCCTTCCAGATAACGATTGAATGATCAGTCTACAAGGGCGTAGAGCAATAAAATTAGATATAGATCAATTTTAACCAGCATAATGATTAAAAATTAAACATGTTTAATCTCTAAGAATAACCTTTCAACATTAGTGGTGAGTATTTAGGTGTTATGTTGATTTTTATTTTTATATCAGCAGGTTATTGCCGAATTTGAAAAGAATTAATTATCATATTGCTAATAAGAATCAATCTATTGATAAACCCCATCTAGGTTGAATTTGTTAACGCTCACAAGGCTATCGCATTCAATACTGAATAGGATTATGTTATTAAATAGAGGGATGGGTAGCATGTTTATTATAGGTCTCAATCTATAAATAAACCCCGTTCTTGAATAACCATAAAAGGTTATCGCAATGAATGCTGAAAAGGCTATGTTATTGGTTAGACAAGTGGATGGCGTGTTAATTACTATCGATTTTAATGCTTTACCGCTGCCAACAATATCATCAAGTTCATTAGCACATTGACTGGAATCATCAAACCAGGAGATTTAAAATGAAAAATGCAGGAATCATCACTTTTGACACACATACTGAAGCTGAAGAAGCAGTAAAAGAGTTGCAAAAATCAGGTTTCGATATGAAAAAACTATCTATTATTGGTAAAGATTATCACACAGAAGAAGATGTCGTTGGTTATTACAACACTGGTGACCGTGTGATGAAATGGGGTAAATTCGGGGCTTTTTGGGGAGGGTTATTCGGTTTGCTTTTTGGTTCAGCCTTTTTCTTTATTCCCGGACTTGGTCCCATTATGATTGCTGGTCCGTTTGTTTCAACGATCATTGGCGGTCTCGAAGGTGCTGTTATAGTGGGTGGGCTAGATGCATTGGGCGCAGCCCTTTATAGCATCGGCATACCAAAGGACAGTATCATCAAATATGAAACCGCGATAAAGAGTGATAAATTTCTTCTTGTCGTTCATGGTTCTATGGATGAAATAACAAATGCAAAAAGTATTCTAAAGAATATTGGTCATGACTTAGAGGTACATTCCGCATAAACACGCCGGCTATAACTGACAACATTACCTAACAATCGCATACATTTAGGCAGGGAAAAAGTTCGTTACTGGCTTTGTATTTCTGCCTATTCTTTGGATCATTAGGGTTAATGCTGAATATCTCTCATTATTATCGTTTAAAAGGCGGTCTCGTTAAGGTTTAATATTAACTTAGTATTGATGAGCTCCTGCCAGTCAATTGGCGAGCTTAATGTATTTATCTGCTTACAAGCTAACATCAAACGAATAATATTTTTACCTTGTGACTGTTCACCCAGTAAAGTGAGCTTTCAAACAGTGCAAAGTGCAAAGTGCAAAGTGCAAAAACGAAAACGTTAGACATAACTAAATGATGAGAATGAGGTAATAATGTTACAACCGGAATGGATAGTACTGTTTTTATTATTAGGCTCTTTTGTCGGTTTCATGGCGGGGCTATTGGGTATCGGTGGTGGTGGCATTTTGGTGCCGATATTAACATCGATATTTCTATTAAATGGCATTGCTATTGATCATGTTGTGCATTTAGCTTTAGGCACATCAATGGCTTGTATGGTAATCACTACTTTTTCAAGTTTCCGTTCTCACAATGCAAAAGGTGCAGTGGTATGGTTGGCTGTTAAAGGGATGGTTTTAGGTATTATTTTAGGGACATTTTCAGCAACGTTTTTAGCCTCATATTTAAGCTCATTATTTCTGGGGATCTTTTTTGCGCTGTTTATGGCATTTGTATCGAGCCAAATGTTTTTAAATAAAAAACCAAAGCCATCAAGAGAACTATCAGGAACCCCAGGCTTGTTTGCAGCGGGTTTTGGCATTGGATCAATATCTGCGTTGGTGTCAATTGGCGGTGGCTCTTTAACGGTTCCTTACCTAACATGGCAGAATATTGAAATTAAGAAAGCAATCGGTACTTCTGCCGCTATTGGGCTGCCTATCTCTGTTGCTGGAACGGTTGGTTATTTAATTAATGGTTGGCACTATTCTTCACCTAATGATTACATTTTTGGTTATGTGTATTTACCCGCAGTATTATTAATTTCTATTACCAGTTTTATCACCGCCCCTTACGGCGCACAGTTGGCACATAAATTACCCGTATCAATATTAAAGAAAATATTTGCTGTTCTACTCATTACGCTGAGTATTAAAATGTTGATTTCAATAACATGATTTAGCATTAATAACTTTTGCAGAGATATAACCGGATCGCTGAAAAAATCTAGCTTTTTACAAGGTATTATTTTTAAGGAAATTAATCGTGTATTGTGAAATGCTTACACAAACGGCTGTATGTTAACGGTAAATAATTGGAGTAATATTCAGAGGCTTATTGCATATTTGAGGCGATAATCTCGCAATATTTACGCATCAATATAATCCTAGTAGCAAGTTAGTTAAGGGATGTCCAAATCAGAAAGCGATTCACCTCAAGCTCAAGCCAAACTATGTTCCATCTTTGATGGTAGTTACCGTTAACATTTTACGCGTTTGGGTGAGGGTGTAGCCACCACTTAATACCACTAGTAGGCTACCAAGTAAGGTCATTAAATCGGGCGACTCTCCAAATATAAATATTCCCAAGGCTAACGCAAACAGTAAGCGGGTATAACGAAACGGTGCGATTACCGATACATCGCCCGCGCGCATAGCAATAGTGAGTGCGTTATAAGCTGCAACGCCAAAAATGATAGCGCCGATGATTTGTATTGACGCGGTTGTATTAAGTTGGGCTGGTTCATTTTGATAGATTTGTATTGCTACACCCGCAGGGATGAGGACAAAAAAACCATACACACCAAGCTGCATGTTAGACAATACAGGTGGTGCCGCTCGGGTGGCTAAATCGCGACCCGCAAAACCTAGGGTTGCGATAACCGCTAATAAAGAAGTGGCTTCAAAGCCTTCAAGTCCGGGACGAATGATCATCAGTACGCCGATAAAGCCAACCAATACAGCAAGCCATCTTTTCACCCCTACTTGTTCACCGAACAATAATGCTGCGCCTATCATGGCAATTAATGGTGTTGCCTGCAAAATAGCTGATGCACTTGATAATGGGGTTAAAGTAATCGCCAACGCAAAGGTAAATCGACCCACCACTTCGCAAGTTGCACGAATTAATATAGGAGTAGATAAAATTGCCGGATGGAAAATCTTTTCGCCTTTACGCCAAGTGAGGAGCATAAAAATAAGCATTCCACCTAGGCCAAATAGCGCGAGAATTTGACCCAAAGATGTCGTTTCTGCCGCTGATTTAATGAGCATATCTTCAATGGCAAAGGCTGCCATTGCAGCAACCATATAAAGACTTCCTTTGGTATTTGTCAAAATAACTCCAATAATAGGATGGATTGTTTTTGGCCGATAAGGCTTGTATATAACGGTTGTGATGCTTGAATCGACAAAGTGCATAAAACGAATTTTAGACCTGATTTTATCGTTCAACCATCTGATTACTTCTATTTTTTTATATAAGTAATTTTATTGATATACCAAGTTTTGTCGCCTTGTGGAGTACTGACCACGGCTTCGTCATCGACTTGTTTTTTGAGTAAAGCGCGAGCCATGGGTGAGTCAATTGAGATGTAATCTTTACGTTCGTCGTAAATTTCTTCAGGGCCGACAATTTTAAAGGTTTTTATGTCACCGGCGTCGTTTTCGATTTCAACCGTGGCACCAAAAAACACTTTGCCTTCTTGTTCTGGAGCGTAATAGACTATCTTGAGTTCGGGCAACAGCTTGCGTAGATAGCGTACACGGCGATCAATTTGCCTTAATAAACGCTTGTTGAACTGATAATCGGCATTTTCAGAACGATCACCTAAACCTGCCGCCCAAGTGACAATTTTAGTCACTTCAGGACGCTGTTCTTTCCACAAGTAGTCGTGCTCAATTCTGAGCTTATTGTAGCCTTCTAAAGTGATTAACTTAGTTTTCACGCGGTTTACTCTTAATGTGGTCAAAGAACAGTGAGGTTTTATATTAAGCTGTAATATTAACATCTGTGTTTTAGCACTTCATGCCCGATGATGCATTCTTTTTATCGATTATCTATAAAGACATCATAAAGCCTTTCGTACTAGCAGCGAACTGGTGGTCTTTATGGTATCTTTGGCATAATTTTATTTTAAACCATGTCGAATTCGATTGATTATGCATAATATTGCCCAGATTATCGCTCAAGAACTGAATGTTCGTGAACAACAGGTCACTGCGACCATCGCGCTTTTAGATGATGGTGCAACAGTACCGTTTGTGGCGCGCTACCGTAAAGAAGCCACTGGTGGCTTAGATGATACTCAATTACGTAACTTGTTTTCTCGCTTAGGCTATTTACGAGAGTTACATGATCGTCGCCAAGTGATTTTGTCGAGTATTGAGGCGCAAGGTAAGTTAACGCCTGTGTTATCCCAAGCGATTAATGATGCCGACAGCAAGACCCGCCTTGAAGATTTATACCTGCCATACAAACCAAAGCGTCGTACTAAAGGCCAAATAGCTATCGAAGCCGGTATTGAGCCGCTAGTCGATGCTGTGTTAGCCGATCGCCAAGTCGATATAGATGCTAAGGCTGCTGAGTTTCTTAATCCACAAGCAGGATTTGCTGATGCTAAAGCGGTACTTGATGGAGCTCGTTATATCTTAATGGAACGCTTTGCCGAAGATGCAGAGTTGCTACGTAAAGTACGCCAGCATTTATTACAGCAAGCGGTGCTTGAAAGCCGCATGGTGAAAGGTAAAGAGAAAGAAGGCGCTAAATTCCGCGACTATTTTGAACACAATGAGCTGATGAGCAAAATCCCATCACATCGTGCTTTAGCCATGCTGCGCGGTCGTAACGAAGGCGTATTAAGCCTGTCAATGAACGCTGATCCCGATACTCAAGCAACAGAAGGCAGTTATTGTGAAGTGATTATTAGCGATCACTTTGCGTTAGCATTAACGAATAGTAGCGTTGATGAATGGTTGAAAACCGTAGTGACCTCGACTTGGCGGATTAAAGTCGCTTTGCAAATGGAAACCGAGTTTATTGCTAAGATGCGTGAACGAGCGGAAGAAGAAGCCATTAGAGTGTTTGCCCGTAATCTGGGTGATTTATTAATGGCGGCTCCTGCTGGTGCTAAAGCGACTATGGGGCTTGATCCTGGTATTCGTACTGGTGTGAAAGTAGCGATTGTAGATAACACTGGCAAACTTGTCGCACACACCACTATTTTCCCCCATGCACCGCAAAACTTGTGGGATAAATCAATCCGCACCTTGAGTAACTTAGTGACGATGCACAAGGTTGAAATTATTGCGATAGGTAATGGTACAGGCTCTCGTGAAACCGACAAACTGACTGGCGAATTAATTGCAGCAGTAAAAGAAACCAACCCGACATTGACTAAAGTGATTGTGAGTGAAGCGGGTGCATCTGTGTATTCTGCCTCTGAGTTTGCTGCTAATGAATTTCCTAACCTTGATGTGTCAATTCGTGGTGCGGTATCGATAGCGCGTCGTTTACAAGACCCGCTGGCAGAGCTGGTAAAAATTGAACCCAAAGCGATTGGCGTAGGCCAATATCAGCATGATGTAAGCCAAAGCCAGTTATCACAGTCGCTCGATGCCGTCGTTGAAGATTGTGTTAATGCTGTCGGTGTTGATTTAAACATGGCATCGGCACCGTTATTAACGCAAGTGGCAGGGTTAACCAAAACCTTAGCTAAAAATGTAGTTGATTTCCGTGATACCAATGGTCAATTTACTAACCGCAAACAACTATTAAATGTGGCACGTTTAGGGCCTAAAGCTTATGAACAAGCGGCGGGTTTCTTACGTATTCGCAATGGTGATAATCCTTTAGATTCGTCATCTGTTCATCCTGAAGCATATAGTTTAGTTGAGTCGATTGCTGGCGCTAAGCAATTAGCATTAACTGAACTGATTGGTAATAGTGATTTGTTAAAACAGATAAATGCTGCCGATTTTGTTACCGACTCATTTGGTGTACCGACTATTAATGATATTTTGGCCGAGTTAGATAAGCCTGGGCGCGATCCGCGTGGTGAGTTTAAAACGGCGAGTTTTAAAGACGGTATAGAAGAGTTGAAGCACCTTAAAGTCGAGATGATTTTGGAAGGTGTGGTAACCAACGTGACTAATTTTGGAGCCTTTGTTGATGTGGGTGTGCATCAAGATGGTTTAGTGCATATTTCATCGTTAACCGACAAATTTGTCAGCGACCCTCATACAGTGGTAAAAGCGGGCGATGTGGTTAAAGTGAAAGTGATGGAAGTGGATATTGAGCGTCGTCGTATTGCATTAAGCATGCGTCTTGATGAAAAAATAGATACTGAAAAAGCGACCAGACAGTCACAAGGTAAACCACAAAATAGTTACCAGAAAAAGCCTACTGCAGGTAAATCTTCAGCCAATACCAAAAGTGTGGCTCATAATAAACCAGCCAATAAGCCTGTTAAAGCACCACAAAATGCCGCAATGGGTAATGCGTTTGCTGATGCTTTTGCTAAGTTCAAAAAATAATAAAAATTAGAGTGTGGTAAAACACATGTTCTAATTTGTTGATTAAAAGGCCCTTACACTAATATGTGAGGGCCTTTTTTGTAGTTAACTTTTATATTTTGAAACTTAATAAAGCCTCACAGTAATAATTCAGTTTTTATTCAGTAAATCTTCAGTGTTTTGGTTGAATATCAGCGCCAGTCGAGTTTATTGCGAGTGGCAAAATTGAAATTACTACCGAAAACATTATCCAGTTTCACCCCCAAAAGCATCAGTTACGAGGCAATGACCTGCATTATCGCTGTCTATTTTGGCTTGGTATTAAATTTTCCGTTAATCCGTAAAATCTATCAATTATCAGCAGACGGTCATGTGTTATTTTCTTTGTCACCAGCCCTATTGCTGAGTGGTTGCTTTATGGTGATATTCAGTTTATTTGCTTTTCGTTTCGTATTTAAGCCATTGATGATTCTATTGCTACTGACATCGTCAGCGGCAATGTATGCCATGTTGAAATATAATGTCATGTTCGATTACGGCATGATTGAGAATATATTTGAGACAAATTCTGGAGAAGCTATTTCATACATAAGCTTGTCTTCAATTGGTTATATTTTCATTTTTGGCGTATTGCCTTCTGTATGGTTGTATCGCACCAAATTAACGAGTTCTCCTTCGTTCACTAAAGCGCTGTTTCGTCGTGTTGGCTTTGTGCTTGTTGGTTTAGCGATTGTGGGTGCAATGGTGCTGTTTTTTTACAAGGACTATGCATCAGTGGGTCGCAACAATAAGTACCTAAATAAGATGATTATTCCTGCACACATTTACAATACGGTTAAATACTTAAATCGACGTTACTTTACTGAAAAATTAACCTTTAATCCTATTGGTCAAGATGCACAGTTGACCGTAAATATGAATGACAAGCCAACATTAATGGTAGTTGTTGTAGGCGAAACGGCTCGAGCACAAGATATGGCTTATAACGGTTATCAACGTAATACCAACCCCTATACAGAAAACCTAGGCATGATTGCCTTACAAAATGTGTCGTCTTGTGGCACCGCTACAGCACATTCGTTACCGTGTATGTTCTCAAGTTTAACTCATGATAATTACAATCGTGAAGCTGCCGATGCACAAAATAACGTACTTGATGTGATTAAAGCAGCTGGTGTAGATGTGACATGGTTTGAAAATGATGGTGGTGATAAAGACGTTGGATCCCGCATTAATAAGATTGATATTTCGCCGAGTGAGCCAAATCCATTGTGTGATGGCTTAAGTTGTTACGACGAGATTTTAGTCGAAAAGCTCAGCCAAAAATTACAACAAGTAAGTGAAGCAAGTGCACTGTCGGGAAAAAGTTTAGAAAATGAATTTATCGCTTTACATACTATTGGTAGCCACGGACCGACTTATTGGCAACGTTATCCCGCAGATAAAGCGCTGTTTGGCCCAGCTTGTCGTCGCAGTGACATTGAAAATTGTAGCGACCAAGAAATTGTCAATGTATACGACAATACTATTGCCTATACCGACTTTGTATTAGCCAAAACCATCAATGTGCTTAAGGAGTATCAAGACAAGTATAACGTCGCGCTGGTGTATTTATCTGACCATGGTGAATCGTTGGGTGAAAGTGGAATGTATTTACACGGCACCCCTTATAGCATTGCGCCGAGCCAACAAACTCATGTGCCATGGTTGATGTGGTTACCGCAAGATTTTACAGAAGCAAAAGCGGTTGATCGTAAATGTATTGTGGATCATGCAATGAATGGTGAATATTCCCATGACAACTTGTTCCATACATTGCTAGGGCTTTACGGTGTGAGCACTTCGGTGCGCGACCCTAAGTTAGATATCACCACCGATTGTAAAATTAGCTAGGGACATTCACATGACACCATCTTTTTCATCATCATCAACATCTGATAATAGTGCAACACATAATGCCACTACAAAGCAGCCTAAGATTGTGGTTAAACGCCATGGAGTTATGCGGTTATTGTATACCTGTAAACATTCCTTTAATGGGCTAAAGTGGATGTGCAGTAATGAAGCAGCGTTTCAACAAGAGTTATTGTTGTTTATACCGTTAACGGTATTTGCCTGTATGGCAAATATTAGCGCGCCGCAATCGGCTCTGTTAGTACTGGCATTACTATTTGTATTGTTTGCCGAACTGGTTAACACTGCAATTGAGGTGGTAGTTGACCGTATTGGTCTTGAGTTTCATACCATGTCTGGTTTAGCCAAAGATATAGCTTCGGCGTTTGTGTTTGTCAGTATGTTGATGGCAGCGATTGTTTGGTGGGTTATTTTGTGGGCATAATCTATGTGCTCACATCATAGGGAATAACATTAAGTTCTCTCCATTTAGGCGGCAATTGTGATATGGATATAGGCATCATTATGATAAAGGACACTCAATGAAAGTGTTGTTAATTGAAGACTCTGAAGCACTGCGTCGCGGCATTAGAGTGGGGTTAGATCATTTAGGTTATACCGTTGATGAAACTGGCGATGGTTCTGAAGGGTTAAGCATGGCGCTAACTAATCAGTATGACTTTATTATTTTAGATTTAATGCTGCCTAATGTTGATGGGATCAGTTTGCTTAAGAGTATTCGTAAGCTAGGCAATCAAGCTAAAGTCATTATTTTGTCCGCTAAATCTCAAGCAGAAGATCGGGTTAATGGCTTGTTATCGGGTGCTGATGATTATTTGTGCAAACCATTTTCATTTGATGAGTTACAAGCAAGGTTAATTACCCTTGGCCGTCGTGGCGGCTTGAATCAACACGTTAAATCGATTTGTATTGCTGACTTTGTCCTCGATACCAGTAATAAGTCACTTCATGCTAATGGCCATAATATCGATTTGACTAAAAACGAATTTAAAATCGTCGAATATTTATTTAATAATCCTAAGCAAATACTCAACCCTGAGCAAATTAGTGAAGCGGTAGTGGGGTCATTTAACCATTTATCGAAAAATACCATCGAGGCTCATTTATCGTCAGTACGTAAAAAAGCCAAAGCGGTTGGCGCGACGTTACCGATTAAAAATAAACGTGGTTTTGGCTATTTTGTGGGTGAACATTAATGAGGTCGTTAACAACTAATTTAGTCAATACTATGACCTATGTGGTATCAGCTATTTTAATTATAGTTTTTCTTGCTATTGATATCAGCATTGATAACTGGGTTGATGCTGAATTTGATAGCGCATTAACTGATAAGTCTAACTATCTTAAAACATTGGTTAAAGTAACACCGCAAGGCACCGAGTTTGATTTTTCTGGCGAATTTATGCCTGAATTTGGTATTTCAACCAAAGCGAGTTTTTTCCAGTTATGGCAAGGCTCGAACGTGTTTGAACGCTCCGAATCGTTACGTGCTTTTGCGGGGGTAGATTTACTTAAAAAAGACATACCAGTTAATAGTACCTTTTTTGCCGATGTGGTGTTACCCGATGGGCGAGATGGTCGGGCGATGGTGTCGTATTTTGAGCCGCAAGTACCGAAAGTTAATCGTTCAATAATGGGTAAAGTTGAACCCATGTGGTTAACAATAGCCATTACTACTGAAGATTTGTCGCAAATATTAGTGATCATTGATTCTAGTCTAGCCATTGGTTTACTGCTGGTGATTGTGTTGATCCGTTGGGCTGTAGTGAAGGTTATTCATCGTGGTTTGACGCCATTAAACGACCTTAATATGTCGCTAAAAAATGTCGATGTCACCCAAAAACACATCCCTTTGTCTACCGATTCAGAACGTTACCTTGAAATAGAACCTATTCGTAATGAGCTCAATAAGTTTGTCAAAATTAGCCAGCAATACTTACAAACAGAAAAACGTATTACTGCCGATATTGCTCATGAGCTGAAAACACCTATCAGTGAGTTGATTAGTTTGAGTGAAATTTATATTCGATATCCGGATGATCAGCGTATTGGTGCAAGTTATAAACAAGATGTATTGAGTATTAGTTTACGGATGAAGACCATTGTCAATAATCTATTATTATTGCAGCAAGCCTCGTCTGAAAATATTAGCCTGCATCGTCAACATATCAATATTAATACCTTAGTGAATCAAGTTATTGAAGAGTTAGCATTTAAGTATTCGACTATTCATTCTCGTTTGAATATCAATAACCAAGCATCGGATCTTAGTTGTATTGCTGATGAGTTTTCTTTGCACCTTATTTTAAGCAATTTATTCGACAATGCACTGTATTACAGTCCACCACAATCTGTGATTCAAATACGATTAGCCACAGATTATCAAGGGTTAAAGATCAGTGTTGAAAACCAATTAGTGACCAGCATAAACGTTAATGATCTAGAAAAACTCACGTTACCGTTATTTCAAGCTGAACAGTCGCGCTCAAATAGTGATCGCCATGGATTGGGATTAGCCATTGTTGAAAATATTGCCAAAGTAAATGGTTTTGAATTTGGCTTTGAGTTGGTACCTACAGATAAAATAATGTTTAGTCTGCATATTCCTGCAGTAGCAGACAGTTAGATTTAATTATTTGAATGCCGATCACATAGGAGTCATAAACCATTGACGTAAATTGTTAGTAAAACGTTAATATAAGTCTGTTGTTGCTGAACTTTGATCATTAATCAGGGTCTTATGCTCGGATAGTATTTAGTGTACAAGGTCTTACTTATTATGAGTGCTATCTAATTTGTTGATAAATATATGAATATACATTTTAGTTTGATTGGCTTGATCAAATAGTAAAGACAATATTTATTAACGTAACTGGACCTTAAGATATGAGCATTAATCTGTTGTAAATAATAAAAATATTACGTTTGGCATAACTTGTTGAATATATGTTAGTTCATAGTAAAAATAATAATAATATTGGAGCAGTAAATGGCTGTAAATTCCTTTAGGCATAACGTAGGTTCTTCGTTGCCATCAAGAGCACACCCTTCACGAAGTTTACTCCAAGTCATCATTATATTCAGTGTTATATCATTGATTATATTGACTGTGAGCCGTTTAGGTTTGTCCTTATGGCAGGCAGATCGTGTTAGTGATGCTCAAGGTTGGGGTTATATATTCCTGCAAGGATTACGCGTTGATTTTGCTTCAGTATGTTGGTTATGGGGCATTGCAGCGTTAGGTACTGTAGTATTTTCGGGCGAGCATTTAGTGGGCCGTGCTTGGCTAATAATATTGCGAGTATGGTTAACTCTGGGGTTGTGGGTGATTATTTTCCTTGAGGCATCATCTCCCTCATTTATAGCCGAATATGGTTTTAGGCCTAACCGTTTATATGTTGAATATTTAGTTTATCCCAAAGAAGTACTGTCGATGCTATGGGCTGGGCGCAAAGCCGAGCTTATCCTTTCTGCGTTTATCACTATTGGTAGTTTATGGGGTGGCTGGTGGCTTAGCGGTAAGCTTACTCAGAATATTCGTTATCCAAAATGGTATTGGCGTCCTGTACTGGGTGTTATCGTCATTGCTATTACCATTTTGGGTGCACGTTCATCGTTAGGACATAGACCACTGAACCCTTCACTGGTGGCATTTTCTGATGATCCTTTAATTAATTCTTTAGTGCTTAACTCCTCATTTTCATTGATTTTTGCGATTAAACAGATGGGAAATGAAGAAGATGCATCGAAAGTGTATGGCAAGCTTGCCGATGATAATGTTATTGATATTGTTCGCCGTGAAAGCGGTCGGCCACTGAGTGCATTTACCTCATCGACCATACCGACACTGTCATTTAATCAAGCCAGTTATACTGGTAAACCAAAGAACCTTGTCATTATTTTACAAGAAAGCTTAGGTGCGCGTTTTGTCGGGAGTTTAGGTGGTTTACCATTAACACCCAATATTGATGAGTTATCTAAACAAGGATGGTTTTTTGAAAATTTATACGCTACTGGTACGCGTTCTGTAAGAGGTATTGAGGCGGTGACAACGGGTTTTACGCCTACGCCAGCACGTGCCGTAGTGAAACTAGGTAAGAGCCAAACAGGTTTCTTTACCATTGCTGATTTATTAAAACAACATGGTTATACCACGCAGTTTATTTATGGTGGTGAAAGTCATTTTGATAATATGCGCAGCTTCTTTTTAGGCAATGGATTTACCGATATTGTTGATCAAGGCGACTACAAAGACCCCGCGTTTGTGGCGTCTTGGGGTGTGTCTGATGAGGATTTATTGTTTAGAGCAGATGAAGAATTTTCGCGGATGCACAAAGAAGGTAAACCATTCTTTAGTTTAGTGTTTAGCTCAAGTAACCATGATCCATATGAGTTTCCTGATGACCGTATTGAGCTGTATGAGCAGCCACAATATACCATGCATAATGCAGTAAAATATGCCGACTATGCCGTTGGTGAGTTTTTCAAGAAAGCCAAAAAATCAGACTATTGGAAAGATACTCTATTTTTGATTGTTGCCGATCATGACAGCCGTGTTGGTGGTGCTGCGCTAGTTCCTGTATCTCGTTTCCGTATCCCTGGGCTTATTTTAGGTGATGGGATTGATGCGAAGCGTGACCCACGTGTTGTCAGCCAAATTGATATGTCCCCGACGTTAATTTCGTTATTGGGTATTTCGGATAGCTATCCAATGTTAGGTCGTGATTTAACCAAAATGCCAGATTCTTGGCCTGGTAGAGCGATGATGCAATACGATAAAAACTTTGGTTTGCTAGAAGGAAATAAGATGACTATTTTGCAGCCTGAATTACCTGCCGAAAGTTGCAATTATGACTTTGCTACCGAGAAATTAACACCGACGACATTGGATGAAACACAAGCGGAAACGGCCTTAGGTTGGGCGTTGTGGGGTAGCTTAGCTTACAATAAAATGTTGTATCGCTCGGCTAATACAGTGGTTAAACCGACCATTGCTGATATTACTGCAATCGAAACATCACGCTAGTATTTTTAGTTGCGATTGATTGTCGGGAACGGATTGTTGTTGATAAAATTGACCAATTCGTTGGCCAAATTGTTGATAAATAGCAATTGGTTCGCTTGCGTCTAATGATTGGCGTTGACGAGGCTCTGGTGTCGTTTTAGCGGTGGCTACTTGGGTTTTTAGTTGAATATCTTTACGTTGCAGTGCGGGTGTCTGGCTGGCCAAGATTTTTATCACTTGAGGCCGAATTGCAGGCGAGGCAATGACTTTAGATTCTAACGATTGTTGAGTGGTACTTTGCTGTTGTCGTTTAGCTTGTTCTTGCTGCTGCTTTTTTTCTGCAACGATATAAGTCGAAGCGCGTTCATTTTGTGGATTTAATGAACGTTCTTGATGACCTTTTGCGGGTTCTTGTGGCGGAATAATCGGTGGTTTTTGTTGGTTGTCCACTCGAGCAAGATCCGTCGCAACATTTGAAGTTGCTAGCGGTATTTGCGGATAATGAGTGGTAATTATCATGTGGACTCTGCCAATTCCAAGCCTTGGCTAAATTATAGTCAATATCTATCCAAGTCTAAAGTCTTATTCAGTTATTTTTAGCAGTATTTTATGATCCAAGGTAACAAACGATCTAAAAACTCCTCTGGATGCGAAATAAACGGTGCATGTGATGCTTTATTTATCACCATATCTTCAATGTTGTCGCGGCTAGGTAATGACGTGATAATTTTTCTTGGAACCAATCCATCTAATTTCCCCCAAATTCGTAACCATGGCTGCTGTATTTGAGTGACCGAGGCGCGTAAATCAACCTGCGCTAACATGTCTAACCCTTGGGCTAGCCCTTGTTGTGTCGGTAATGGTTTGCTTAACACTAAGCTTTTTATGTGTTGAATATCAGATTTGGCATTATCACTGCCCATAGCTTGAATGGCTAAAAAACGTTCAACAGTTCGAGATAAATCACGACTTAATTGGCTGGAAAATTGTGCTAGCACCTCAGGCTGGATACCTGGCCAAGATGGTGTTGAGTAGTCTTTTTCGTGAGTCATAACACTTTCGCGGGCCATAAAACAAGGTGATGAGGCAATAGTGACTAATGCAGCCACAGACTCAGGGTAATCGATGGCCACTTGGCTCGCTATTAATCCTCCCAACGACCAACCAACCCAAATAGCCTGCTGTGGAAGTTGTGTAGCAAGTGCCTGTGTCCACTGTTTAATATCACCATCGATATTGGGACTTAAACCAAAACCCGGCAAATCAACATAATGCACTCTATACTGGTGCAATGCGTTTTGTAATGGACTGAATACTTGGTTATTCACCCCCCAACCGTGTAATAACACTATATCTTGGCCTTGTGAGCCTACGGTATCAATATGCAATGCAGGAAAACTCACAGTTAACACCTCTTTTGAGTCTATTTAATGGAATGAATAGCCAATGCCGTTAATCAATATTTCAATCGACATTACCCATATATTAGCGTTATGCGTTAAACGCGTTCAGCGTGTCAGGGTAATTTTACTAGGCAGTTTACCCAACCGTTGCCTGCTGTGCCAGCAAAGGATAGATCAAACGGGTTATCAACAATTGTTTCCTAATCAAGTGCTCACAGGTGTTTGCCAAGTGTGTTTAGCGACGAGTTTGTATCAGCACGAAGTGTGCTTAGGTTGTGGTCGCGAAATAGCTCTGCTGCAGGCTTATTGTGGAAAGTGTTTGAAACAAGAGCCCAATTGGGTGGTTGCACCTTGTAGCTATCACCAAGGATTAGGGCCTCTTATTGCCGCGATTAAATACCAGCAACAATGCGCACCGCTCAAAGCAATAGCTCAACAATTAGCTTGCCGAATAGCATTATTAGTTAAACATGGCATTATTAAACGGCCACAAGTGTTAATTCCAGTACCTTTGCATCCAAACCGTTTACGGCAACGAGGTTTTAACCAAGCTTGGTTAATTGCAAAGGAACTCAGTTTATTAATGGATATTCCTGTAGACGACACTTGTTTAATCCGAGTGATTGATACAGCACCACAAACAGGATTAGCGGGTAAACGGAGACGCAAAAACTGTCATGATGCATTCAAATTACAACAAAAAACGGCATATCAGCGTATTGCTCTGATTGATGATGTCGTTACTACTGGGACGACTGTAAATGAAATTGCTCAATTATTTAAGCCACAATTTGTCCATGTGCAAACTTGGTGCTTAGCTCGTGCAGAGGCGCCGGGATTGTTAGATTAAAGCAATTTGAGTATAGATTGACCTAGGTTGCGGTTAGATTAATTTAATTTGAGTAATAACAAGTTTTTTTATAAATAAAAACAATTAATTAATATGTCTTGTAACTCTTGGTATATGGCGTATTGCGGTTTCTTTATGGTTAAAAAAAGTTGAACTAGATCATTTTTTCGAAATCTAGGCTTCCCTAGACTACAAAGCAAATGCAACACAGAGTATCATAGGCCTAATTCTTACTAAATTACTCAGGTATACCCTGACGGAGCAGGTTTTTATGATCACCATTACCGATACAGCTCAGGCCCATTTCGTCAAATTATTGGCCGACCAACCTGAAGGCACTCACATTCGTGTTTTTGTTATCAGCCCTGGTACAGCGCAAGCAGAATGCGGTGTGTCTTATTGTCCACCTGATGCGGTTGAAGCTGATGATACTGAATTACCTTTTAATGGTTTCAGTGCCATGGTTGATGAAAAAAGCGCACCTTTTTTAGATGACGCCAGCATTGATTTTGTTACCGATCAGCTTGGTTCGCAGTTAACCTTAAAAGCACCAAATGCAAAAATGCGTAAAGTTGGTGCTGATGCTCCATTAGTTGAACGCATTGAGTATGTTATTCAGTCTGAAATTAATCCACAACTTGCCAGCCATGGCGGTAATATTATGTTGGTAGAAATTACCGAAGATGGTGTTGCGGTATTGCAGTTTGGTGGTGGTTGTAACGGTTGCTCTCAAGTTGATATCACCTTAAAAGATGGTATCGAAAAACAACTATTAGATATGTTCCCTACGGAATTAACTGGCGTTCGTGATGTAACAGAACATCAGCATGGCGAACATTCTTACGCTTAATCGCGTGATGAATTACTGCTAATAAACGAAAACGCGACCTTATTATGGGGTCGCGTTTTTTTGTTGGTATCGATTAGATATTAACCGACTAACTTATTGCAAGTTCATTTTACACCGCTAGCAAGGTAGAGTGCTGTTTGAGCGGCGTTTGTTATACCGAGTTGAGGTTATTTAGTCGTCCCGTGTCAGAACTTCAAGTAATTCAATATCAAAAAACAAATCTGAGTTTGCCGGGATACGATCGCCAATCTGGCGCTCTCCATAGGCTAGATGAGCTGGAACAGATAGCTTTCGCTTACCACCTACATTCATACCGATAATACCTTGATCCCAGCCTTTAATGACTCTGCCAGTACCGATGACACACTGAAATGCATCTGAAGCATCAAACTGGCTTCCGTCGGCTAATCGGCCGCTATAACGAGTAGTAATTAATGCGCCTTTAACGGCCGCTTTCCCGCTGCCAACTTCAATATCTGTGATAATCAATTCTTGGGTCATGGTACTCTCGTTTGTAATAATATGGACTAGTTGGGTTATGCAATATTACCATTTTAATTTTTTACAGTTTACTGGTGTGCCGAGTCTTTCGAAACTACGTATGTTTGCTTATAAGGTTGAATTTCAATGAAACATAATTGAAATTCTCATCAGCCTTAAAGCGAAAAGGGCGATCATTTAGTGAAGCAATTGTGATCCACAAATACTATTACGTGGTCAACAGTTGAAACCTGAGCCTATAGTAATAATGCCAGCCAAGGGTAAGGCTGCGGCATAACATAAATACCGACATTGCCGCCCAAAGACTATCGTTACCCCATCCTTGCAATAAGTACCAGCATGGAAAGTAAATTCCAAATGTAGCTATTATCATACTATTACGCATAATATTTCCGCGAGCAGCGCCAATATATACGCCATCAAACAAGTAGCAACCAAATGCCAAGATAGGCATAAAAATCAGCCATATTAAATCATTGTTTGCGGCATCTTGTACCGCCTCTATATTGGTTAATAACTGAATAATCCACGGCCCTGTTAGCCAAAATAGCAGGCTAAATAAAACAGCTACCATTGCAGACCAGCAAAAAGCTAACACTACGCTTTCATGAAGCAATTTGGGGTCTTTTTTACCAAATGCCCGTCCCACTTCAGCTTCGGCATAATAGGCTATGCCATCGAGCGCATACGATATCAACATCAATAAATTAAGCAGTACCGCGTTGGCGGCAATAATGTTGTCGCCTAAGCCTGCACCATAAAAAGTCATAAAGCTAAAGGCAGCTTGCAAACACAGACTACGGATAAAAATGTCGCGGTTTAAGGTGAGTAAACGAGCATATCCACGCCATGTTAATTGAGAAATCATGTGGCTTAGATTCAGCTCGCCTGTGAGTTTCAGTTGGCGCTTTACCATGACTAATCCAACTGAAAATGCACTGATATCAGCAATAACTGATGCTAATGCCGCCCCTTGCACATTCCATTTAAATACCATGACAAACACAATATCGAGAATAATATTAGCGCTATTAGCGATAATCAGCTGCCACATGGCTGCTTTTGGTGCTTGGCGTCCGAGCAGCCAACCTAGCAATACTAAATTGACAAGAGCAAACGGTAGTGACCAAATTCGAATATTGACATATTGGCGGCAATAGAACATCACTTGTTCGCTGGCATCGCTCAAGCTGAGCGCAAAATTAAGTAGTGGAGATTGTAGGATCACGCAAGCTAAGCCTAAGATTAATGCTAGGCTACAGCCTTGTATCAGTAATTGATGTTGAGTTGAGGTATCATTAGCACCATAGGCTTGAGCAACTAACCCTGTAGTAGACATTCGTAAGAAACCGAGTAGCCATACTATCAATGTAATGATGGTACTTCCTAAGGCCACGCCACCCAAGTAGTAAGCTTGCCCTAGATGTCCAATTACAGCTGTATCAACTAATCCTAAAAGTGGGATGGTGATATTAGACAGTATCATTGGTGTTGCTAATGCCAATAATTGACGATTTTTTTGGCGGTTTAACAGTAGTGAGCTAACAGACATAGGTATGAATATTCATGGTTAAGAAAATAGCGTTATTGTTGGCAGTGTTCAGTTTGAGTCTATTGCATTATGATGCAAATGCGGTGGTTATTTTACAATATCATCACGTATCTGAGAACACGCCTAAAAGTACTAGTGTCACGCCTAGTCAGTTCACCGAACAGATGCAGTACTTGGCCGATAATGATTTTACCGTGATGTCATTAACTGAAGCTGTTAATTCAATAAAGCATAACACGCCTATTGCAGATAAACGTATCGTGATTACCTTCGATGACGGATATGACAGCATTATTAACAATGCAGCGCCTATTTTGGCTTCGCATCAATTTCCATATACGGTGTTTATTTCTGTAGCGCCCATTGAGGCGGGTTACAAAGGCATGATGAGTTGGCAAGATATTAATACTCTGTCGGAGCAAGGTGTGACGATTGCAAACCATAGCTGGGGACATGAACACTTAATTCGTCGTCAAGGCAAAGAATCCCAAGACCAATGGCAGGCGCGAGTTGAAGATAATATTCTATCGACTGAGGCAGAGATCTTAAAGCATACTGGCCAAAGCGTAAAAATGTTTGCCTACCCTTATGGTGAATACACTAATAAGTTGGAAGCTATTTTGGCTAAACATGGTTTTGTTGGTTTTGGTCAACAATCTGGTGCGGCGGGAGAATATTCATCATTAACGGCGTTGCCACGTTTCCCAGTAGCTAATGCTTATGCTGATTTAGCGAGTTTAATGGTAAAGTTTTCCAGCTTACCGATGCCGGTTATTAAGCAAAATATAAGCGATCCATTATTGGTATCAGGTAAATGGCGGCCTAAGTTGATATTAACCCTCGATATTCAGGATATTTATCCCCATCAAGTAATGTGCTTTATTCAAGGGCAAGGTTCTAAAAAGCCTACTTGGTTGAGTGAGAATCGCTTATCTATTCAGGCATCATCAGACTTAGCTCCCGGACGGTCACGTTATAATTGCACCGCACCGAGTAAAACCAAATCAGGCTATTATTGGTTCTCGCAAGCGTGGATCCGCCCGCAAGATAATGGTCAGTGGCTTGAAGAGTAACGGCATAATATGGATGGCTAGTGCCAAGATTGAACGATTTGGCCAAAGTCAGCGATCAGCTCAGCATTAAGAATTTGTGCTAGTTGACCAGGCTGTGGTTTGGGTTTAAATACTGCTATTTTTTCTCCTCGAGGTGAAACCAACACATACGATGCACTATGGTCTACTTGGTAATCGTTGTTGTCTCCAACCATGGCATACACAAAGCCTAAGTCACGACTAAACGGAAATAAGTCGGTGTGTTCTGCACTGACGGCTTTAAAGTCTTTATTAAAAAAGTTTATGTAATCTAATCGTTTAGCTTGAGTGTCACGTTTGGGGTCAGCTGACACAAACACCACTTGTACATTGCTGGCTATTTTTTGCAGTTGTGGATAAGCCGCTGCGAGTTTATTCAACGTGGTAGGGCATACATCAGGGCAAGCAGTATAACCAATAAAAAATAAGCTCCATTTGTCTTGCAACGTTTGGTTAGTAAACGCATTGCCGTATTGGTCTGCTAATGTAAACGGTGCTAAAGCGCGCTGTTGTTCAAATACATAACTGGTTGCCAGTGGCATAGGTTCTGTTTGCGTCTGTTGATAAACAACGCCCCCCGCCAAGGCTAATAATATTAGCCCCACCGCTATTATTATTTTCAATATCTTTTCCTTTCTAATTTAAGCATTTACCCAAAAGTAATGATCTACTAATAAGACAATAAACAACACCATTAAATGATAAATGGAGAATTTAAAAACTTGCATGGACAGTTCTGGATAGTCATGAAACTTTAACTGCCACGCCTTATAGATAAAACCACAACTCAGTAACGTTGAACCCACCAAATATATTGGACCACACATACCGACCAAAACGGGTAGCAGGCAGGCAATAGCTAATAAAATGGTGTAAAGCAAAATACAGGTTTTGGTAAACTCGACTCCATGAGTAACCGGTAACATTGGAATATCGACCTTGGCATACTCTTTACGGCGATGAATGGCTAATGCCCAAAAATGTGGTGGGGTCCAAGTGAAGATAATAATAACCAGTAACAAGGCGTAACCATGCAGTTCATTGGTTATTGCTGTCCAGCCTAATAATGGCGGCATAGCGCCGGCTAATCCACCAATGACAATGTTTTGTGAGGTCGCTCGTTTAAGGTAGGCGGTATACACCAAGGCATAACCAATTAAACTGGCAAAGGTCAGCCAAGCCGTAAGGGGATTAACTAAGGTATATAACACCACAAAGCCGAGCGTTCCGAGTGACACCGCAAATGTGGCCGCTTTGGTGGTTGATATTTTGCCTTTAGGTAGTGGACGATTATACGTTCGAGCCATCAATCCATCGATTTTACGATCAATTAAGTGATTAAACGCTGCCGCGGCGCCTGCCATCATTGCAATGCCTGCCATCCCTGCAACTAGAGGTTTGAGTGGCACTATACCTGGGACGGCTAAACACATACCGACCAATACTGTCAGTAGCATAAGTGCTACAACTTTAGGTTTGGTCATTTCAAAATAAGCACGCCATTGCAGGGTTATTTTAGGTTGAACCTGACTCATTGTTAGAGGTTTTGTCATGGTCGATCCTCACTCATGCTTTACGCCATAGGGCGTAATTAATAAAGACTAAGGTAAGCAGCAACAAGGCTGCGCCTCCATTGTGTGATACTGCTATGCCTAAAGGTAAATTCATCACTACATTGCTAATCCCCAATCCGACTTGAGCGATGACGAGAAACAGTAATAAATAACCACTGTTGCGCATAATATGTGATTGTGCGAAGCGTAATTTTAGTGCAAGTAGAATTAAGGTTATGGCTGTTACAACCGCCCAAATTCGGTGGCTGACATGAATGGTCATTCGTGTGGCATAGTCCAAAACACCAAATTCAAAACTGGGGTGATCGCCTTGAAATGGTGAAAAAGCATCGGCAAAGCGTAAGTTATCGACCCAATTACCTTCACAAATTGGCAAGGTGGTACAGGCCAATGCTGCGTAATTAGATGATGTCCAGCCACCCAGTATGATTTGAATGACTAATACGCCAAAACTGGCTAATGCTAATGGAATGAGCTTACGCGCATAGGTATCCCCTCCGGGGATCCTTAAAGGTTTAAGTCGTAGATATAACAGCAGTAACAAGGCAAATAAACTAAAACCGCCAATAAGATGCGCCATCACCACTATAGGCATTAATTTCATGGTAACAGTCCACATACCCAGTGCAGCTTGAAACAAAATCAGTGCCGCAATAAATACGGGCAGCTTTTTGGGTGCTTGAGGCTGTTTTAGGCATAAAATTAAAATCGCTAAAACCATTAGACCCAAAGTACCAGCGATATAACGATGGATCATTTCCAGCCACGCTTTTTCTGGCTCAATTTGAGCATCAGGGAAACGAGTTTCAATGTTGGCTAAATCATGGCTTGCACTCGGCACCGCTAAATGGCCATAACAGCCCGGCCAGTCAGGACAACCTAACCCAGCATCAGACAGGCGTGTATAGGCACCCATTAGAATAACTGCCAAGGTAAACACTAAGGTGAATTTGATTAATCGCTGTATTGCCATTAGCCCACCCTTGACAACTTAAGCATTTTACGTAAGTCAGCAATCATGGCTTTGCCCTGAGCAATATTAGCGTCGTGGCCTATCACGTTGTCATATTGCATCACTAAGCTTCCGAGAGGGTCGACAATGATAAGTTGTTGATTGGTTAATAGTGCAGCAAGTGCGTCATTGGCGTTTGCTTGGTCAAAGGAGATATTTAATTGCTTGAGTATTTGGGTGTCACTGTGGCTATTTACTACAATGATTGGGGTAACACGATCCCTATCTTTGCCGAGGGCAATATAGCTCTGGTGTAAAATATACAGCCTTTCTTGGCACTGCTCATTGCAGGTTTCGGGTAAAAAAAACAGTACTTGCCATGCATGAGGTTTTGGATTTTCCATGGCTAAGTTTGCGTAGTTTATGTCGGGAGCTATTAACGCTCCTTTGTTGGTTGCCGCTCCGTTATACAGCTCTAGGCTTAACACTAATTTGGCTAAGGCAACCGGTAAAATAAATACCAGCAGTAAGACCATTAGTGCTTTATTACTTTTTTTCGGTAGGGAGTTCATTCTATCTCCTCTTTAACATTTTGATATTATTGTTAAGTTAATTATGAACGACGGTGCTTAGCGTCGAAATTGTCGAAATGCTATCCAACTCATTAGTCCTAAAAATACTGTTGCCATGGTGAACCATTGCAAGGCATACCCTTGATGTTTTTGTGCCGACAATGGAATGGGTATCCAAGGTTGAGGCAGATGATAATTTGGAACATTGTCGGGTTGCAGCACCACAGGCGTCAGTGTATGGCCAAGCATGTCAGTGAGTGCGGGTATATTGATATTTTGAAAACGTACTGGAGCATGAGTATTGGCTAATTGCTCTGCATCTAGCCTGTCACTTAATGGGTTAGGTTGTTTTTGATAAACTCGGCCAACCATTGTGTAGTAATTTGTTTTTAAAGGGGTTAGTTCAGGTAAAATTCGGCGATCCTTGTTTGCAGGCACAAATCCTAGCTCAACCAGTATCCAAGGCTGTTCAGGGGTTATCTCAAAAATTTGATACGCTAAATATCCCACCTGACCTTGATACACTTGATTGTCTAATAACAACATCATGTTATTTGCCGGTTTGGCTGAAATAGATAGACGGTAACCCGTGAGTAATTTCGTCTCCGGTTGAGAGCTTGCTGATGCTTCTGACAATTCAACTTTTGCCAACATTTCTTCATAAGTGAGCGCTTGTTGCTGTTGGCGCTGAAGTAGTGAGCTTTGCCACTCTTGTTTAAAGGTCGCTCGTGATAACTGCCATAATCCTAACTTGACCAACAAGCTAAACACGACCAAAGTAATGATTACGAATAACACCCGAGACACACCCACACTTTTAAAAGGATTGCCTGTGACAACACCTTTCATCGTTAAGTTAGTTTTAGTCTCGTTGCTTGTATTCATATTATTTAACTTAGGTAGGGCCTTATTTATTATGGTTAAGGGCGAGCATCAACAATCAATGAGTCGTTTTCTTGGCCGGCGCGTGTTGTTTTCTGTTGTCGTAATAATGGTATTACTGGTGGCCTTGGGGCTTGGCTACATTCAGCCAAATCCCAGACCTTATTAGTGTTGATTTACAACACATACACAAAGATGAATAAGCATAACCACACCACATCAACGAAGTGCCAATACCAACTCCCTGCCTGAAAAGCGAAATGCTTATCGGGCGTAAAGTGACCCTTCACAATTCTGAGCCATAAAATAATCAAGAACAGGGTACCAATTGTTACGTGCATGCCGTGAAAACCAGTTAACAAAAAGAAGGTGTTGCCGTAGACACCAGAAGAGAGCGTAAGCCCCATTTCTTGGTAGGCATGGCTATATTCTTCAACTTGTAAACTGAGAAACGCAATACCCAGGATGACCGTCAACGCTAACCAGATTATCAAAGGTTTACGATTGGCTTTTTCAAGGTTGGTATGAGCAAAGTGCAAGGTAACCGACGAGGTTAGCAGGATAATAGTGTTAATTAACGGCAAACCCGTCCATGGCATGGCTTCGGTTGCGGTACCATCGGGTGTTTTCACCAATGGCCACATGGCCTCAAATGCAGGCCACAAGACTTCATGGGTCATGGCATTGTTAGATGCGCCACCAAGCCAAGGTACTGAAATCATTCTGGCATAAAATAAAGCGCCGAAAAATGCTCCAAAAAACATAATCTCTGAAAAAATAAACCAGCTCATTCCCTGTCTAAATGAACGATCCATTTGCGGTGAATACAGTCCAGACATGGATTCATCAATAACGGTCTTAAACCAGCCGAAAATCATAAAGATAATCACGGCCAAGCCGGTTATTAAAATATAGCCGCCAGAGGTTTTTTCAGTGGCTAATTGTTGTACGTAGTTGCCTGCTCCGAACGCAATTAAAAATAAACCTATAGCACCGATTATCGGCCAGGCACTTTGGGCTGGCACATAATAAGTTTGATACTTTGTCGTCATTTTGCTGCTCCTTGCTCTATGGCGGTCGCCTGTCTGTCGGTGATGTCATAAAGGGTATAAGAGAGAGTCAATGTGTTAATGGACGCTGGTAAGTCAGGATCCACGTAAAAAATCAATGGTAGTTCTGCTGTTGCTGCTGCAGCCAAAGGTTGTTGATTAAAGCAAAAACATTCCGTTTTATTGAAGTATGCCGCCCCTTGCCCTGGCGATACCGAAGGGATTGCTTGGCCTACGGTGTCACGTGTCGACAGATTTTTAACCAAAAATTGTGCATGAGTTAGCTCACCAGGATGCACACTTATTTTGTTCACTTTAGGGCTAAATTCCCATGGCATACCAGACTGAACTTGAGTGACAAATTCAATGGTTACGGTTCGGTTTTTATCAACCACCACCGCTTCATAACTACTGGCGCTATTTTGGGTTTTGCCATTAATTCCCAATGTATCGCAAAGCACGTCATAAAGTGGTACAAGCGCAAAACCAAATCCAAACATACCTATTGACCCAGCAATCAGGATGATTAATAGCTTACGATTTGATTTTGTTGGCTGTGTCATCTCATTTAATCTCCGGTGGAGTGGTAAACGAGTGATATGGTGCAGGGCTGGCAATCGACCATTCCAAGCCTTCGGCTGCTCCCCAGGGGTTATCTCCAGCAGGTTTTCCACCTTTAATGCATTTGAGCACAACGGCGAGGAATATCAGCTGAGACAAACCAAATGCAAAACCTCCAATAGACACTATTTGGTTCACATCGGCAAACTGTACCGCGTAGTCAGGGATCCTACGTGGCATACCCGCTAAACCTAAAAAGTGCATGGGGAAAAACAATACATTGACGGATATTACCGAGCACCAAAAGTGCCATTTCCCCAACGTTTCGTCATACATATGGCCAGTCCATTTAGGCAACCAATAATAAGCGGCTGCCATAATGGAAAATATTGCCCCAGTGACGAGCACATAATGGAAATGAGCCACTACAAAATAGGTGTCGTGGTATTGGAAATCAGCAGGCGTAATTGCCAGCATCAGGCCAGAAAAACCACCTATGGTAAACAGAATAATAAACGCTACAGCAAACAGCATTGGTGTTTCAAATGTCATTGAACCGCGCCACATGGTTGCCACCCAATTAAATACTTTTACCCCCGTGGGTACGGCAATTAACATGGTGCAATACATGAAGAATAGTTCGGCGAACACCGGCATCCCAGTCGTGAACATGTGATGCGCCCACACTAAGAATGACAACACGGCAATACTGGCAGTGGCGTAAACCATTGAAGAGTAACCAAACAGCTTTTTACGGCTAAAGGTTGGCACTATTGCGGAGATAATACCAAATGACGGTAAAATCATAATGTAAACTTCAGGATGACCGAAGAACCAGAAGATATGCTGGAACATTACCGGATCACCGCCTCCAGCAGCATCAAAAAAGCTGGTACCAAAAAACTTATCGGTTAATACCATGGTGACCGCACCCGCGAGTACCGGCATCACTGCTATCAGTAAGAAAGCGGTAATTAACCAAGTCCACACAAACAAGGGTAACTTCATCCACGTCATGCCTGGAGCACGTAAGTTTACAATGGTGACAATGACATTAATTGCACCCATTATTGAACTTATGCCCATGATATGAATGGAAAATACAAATAATGCGGTACTGTCAGGGCTGTAAGTGGTTGAGAGCGGGGCATAGAATGTCCAACCAAAGTTAGGTCCACCGCCTTCCATAAATAACGAACCCAGTAACATGGCAAAGGCAAAAGGTAAAATCCAAAAACTCCAGTTGTTCATTCGTGGTAATGCCATGTCTGGTGCCCCAATCATCATAGGTATTAGCCAGTTAGCTAAGCCCGTAAAAGCGGGCATTACTGCACCAAATACCATAATGAGACCATGAACAGTGGTCATTTGATTAAAAAAGTTAGGTTCTACTAGCTGTAATCCAGGCTGAAATAACTCAGCTCGAATGACCATTGCCATTGCGCCGCCAGTGAGAAACATAATGAAACTAAACCATAAATACAGAGATCCGATATCTTTATGGTTAGTGGTGAGTAGCCAGCGCATTAGCCCCTTTGGAGCGCCGTGATGATCATCATGGGCGGTTGCAATTGTATCGTGCGTTGTTGTGCTCATTGTTTTCCCTTACTGTCCATGGCTAGCGACATCGGCAGGTTGCACCGCCTCGCCAGAATTATTGCCCCACGCATTGCGCTCATATGTAATCACTGCCGCCATCTTTCGAGGGCTTAATTGACTACTAAATGCCTGCATTGCAGTACCTGGTTTTCCGTGCATAACGATATCGATATGTCCGCTAACCGGTCCGCTAACAACAGGGCTACCAATAAGTGAAGGGAAAGCGCCAGGTAAACCTGCGCCAGTGGCTTGGTGACATGCAGCACAAGTCGTGGCATAAACCTGCTCACCTTCGGTCATTAATTGCTCCATGGTTAACGTGGGCAGATCTTCTGCTGGAGCAACTTTTGCTACGGTTTCGACAGCTTGAGTGGCTTTCTCGGTAACCGCATCGGTAATGTCAGTTGTCGTGGCTGCAATAGTGCTTGTGACATCAGCAACTGCTTTGTTTGCTTCTGTTTTTGCCTCGTTACTGCCTAAAAATTTCCCTATATCAGCAGCTTGTACAAGATCTCCGCTATTATTGCCCCAAGCATTACGTTCAAAGGTAATCACTGCTGCAATTTCTTGGGCGCTAAGTTGTTTTGCAAAGGCCTGCATTGCGGTACCTGGTTTACCGTTTATGACGATATTTAGATGGCCTTCAACAGGGCCTTTTATGATAGGGCTGCCAATTAATGATGGGAATACACCAGGAAGACCCGCACCATTAGGTTGGTGACAAGCAGCACACCTAGCAATATAGATTTGTTCACCTTGTGAGGTTAGATCTCCGAGTGACAGGGTTTGGGTCATTGATGCCGCCGCCGCAGCAGCGGCATTGCTTGCTAGTTGTTTTTGTTCAACTAACCAATTATCAAAATCGTCCTCCGACAATGCTTGCACTACAATCGGCATAAAGCCATGGTCTTTACCGCATAATTCGGCACATTGGCCGCGATAAATACCGGGCTTATCAATACGAGTCCAAGTTTCATTAATAAAGCCTGGATTAGCATCTTTTTTAACGGCAAAAGCGGGCACCCACCATGAGTGGATAACATCATCAGAAGTCATCAAAAAACGTACTTTTTGGTTAATGGGGAGTACTAGTGGTTTATCAACTTCAAGGAGGTAATGTTCTCCTTTAGCCTCACTACCGTCAATTTGTTCTCTGGGGGTAGATAATGAGCTGTAAAATTCGATGTCTTTATCAAAATAGCTGTAATGCCATTTCCACTGCGACCCGGTAATTTTAATGGTGAGATCAGCATCGCTGGGATCTTCCATAGCAATTAAGGTTTTGGTGGCTGGAATAGCCATGGCGATTAAGATGATAAAAGGAATGACGGTCCAAGCAATTTCCACTTTGGTACTTTCATGAAAATTGGCCGCGACTGCGCCTTTTGATTTGCGGTGGTAAATCATTGAATAGATCATGATCCCAAACACCACTAACCCAATGGCACAACAGATATAAAGAATCGTCATGTGGAGGTGATAAACCTGACCACTGATATCTGTCACGCCTTGAGTCATGTTGAGGGGCATTGCTGTTGCCCCAAGCGGAAGTGCTACACACACAACCAGTAAACAATACAACCATTGCTTCACAAGACTGCTCCTCTGTTAATTGCAAATTGCAATTACAAAGAAAAGTCACACAGTAATTCTCTGCTCTATGCAAACTCTTCGGTTCCCGAAAAAAGTTTGATGACCTCAAAGTACCTTGGTGGTTGTAAACAGACGGTCTACGGTTTTATTGTTAGCTGTGCACCACGCTTGTACCTACGACTGAACTTATCAATTTGTGTTGACGTTTTCCCATCGATGACTATTAAATCTGCCATTTACGTCAAATTAAAGATAAAAAATTGTTTCATCCTTGTTAATTACATTACTTGTAGATTAAGGATTGATCAAGATCACTTTTTTTCTTAATCGCCTGAAAAAGGTGAAAAAAAAGCCCTGAATTCAATACAGGGCTTGGTAATTAAGGGTTTGTGCTTAGTGAAACGAGCAAAAATTACTTGTTCCATTTGCTAAGGTAGGGCTAACAAGTTGATGTTTGTGAGGTAAGTGAGTATTCACATCTTCAATTATGATCCCTAATGCACGTGCGCTTTTGGCTACTATTTCCAAACGGCGACTATCGCGAGCATCAAGTGAGCTTGTCCAAGTTACTACTGCACTAGATGTACCACTAGTGAGTGCTTTTTCCATGGCCCATAATGTCTCGACTTCATCTTTGGTGTGAACTAGTAAAATGCGATCCATTCTCACTCCGGCACTTGCCAGCATATGTTTATAACCAATGTGAGGTGGGCTAATGAGTACAATCCAGCGGCCTTGTTGGCTTAACGTTGCTAATTGACTACACAATTGACTCAGCTCTGCTTCACCTTGGGTAACCGTTTGCAATGTTTGAATGGTTTGGTTGCCCTGAAGTTCTGTGTCTGATAAATCTACCCATAAGCCAGGGTGGCGTGGGGCGATGCCCATTAGTTTGTTCATAACCAATCTCCATTACGGATAACACCAACGGCAAGCCCTTCGATAGTTAGGCTTTGGCAACTTAAATCTACTTTTATCGGGTTGTAATCTTCATTTTCTGCATGCAGATAAATGACGTTACCTTTTTGTTCAAATCGTTTTACGGTGACGTCATCGTCTATTCGTGCCACCACAACTTGGCCATTACGTGCTTGCTGCATTTTATGTACCGCGAGGAGGTCGCCTTCTAAAATGCCGATATTTTTCATGCTGTCACCACGAACCCGCAATAAAAAATCCGCGGCAGGTTTAAACATATTGGGGTCAACTTGATAATAGTTTTCCACATGTTCTTGGGCCAAGATAGGCTCTCCAGCAGCAACTTGCCCAATGAGTGGTAGACCGGTTTCAATCTGTTCTTCATGAGGTAATCGTATACCTCTAGAGGTACCAGGAATGATCTCGATAAAGCCTTTTTTGGCTAATGCTTTTAAATGCTCTTCGGCGGCATTAGCACTTTTAAAGCCAAGACGATTCGCAATTTCAGCTCGAGTGGGTGGCATACCTGTTTCGGCGATATTGTTTTTAATTAAGTCTAATATTTCAGCTTGGCGCGGCGTTAACGGTCTCATGACAATTCCTGTCTTTTTATACAGTGACTGTCATTATATACAGTGATTCTGTTCGCGCAAGTATTAACCAACTGTTTTTTGTTATTTGTTTGTACAAATTGATTTAATTTACTGTTATAAAGCATTATTTTATATTTTAACTTTGGGGTGTGACTTCTAAAGAAATCCAAAATGTAAAGATAAATAAGCCAGATAGTGTAAGCGGGGTTGTTTCTGGTATCCTATGCAACAATATTATAGTGGCTTATGTTGCGAAAATAACCATGTCAAAACCTGATTCAATATTTTTACGAACATTAAAGTGGATTCAAAAATGGATGGTGCAAACGATTGTTGTACCACATGATCCTTTTGATGACCTCAATATAGATCCGACTAAACCTTTAGTTTATTTGATGAAAACGGAATCTATTAGTGATATTGCCGCCTTGAGCGAAATCACAGAGGGCTTTGGTATGCCTAGTCCTTATGAACCATTAAAGCTTGATGGCTTGCAAGTGCCTCGTGTTGTTTGTTTAGAGGGGCGCAAACCATTATTTGGTAAACGCGAAAGTGGTGAAAAATTCATTAATTATTTTACCAGTCTATTATCTCTTCATCGTGAGAACTCTGAATTAGATATTCAGTTGGTTCCTGTTTGTCTTTATTGGGGACGTACCCCAGGGAAAGAAGATGACAGCATGAAAGCGGCTGTATTTGAAAGAGAAAATCCAACATGGCTACGTAAATGGTTAATGATTTTATTTTTAGGACGACATAATTTTGTCCAGTTCTCTAATGCATTATCGCTTCGTTATATGGCCGATGAACACGGTACAGATAAAAGAATTGCTCACAAGTTAACCCGTGTTGCACGAGTGCATTTTCGCCGTCAACGCAAGGTAATGACAGGACCACAGTTACCTAATCGAAACGTATTGTTTGCTTCTTTACTAAAATCTGAGTCTATCAAGAAGGCGATAGAAGAAGAATCGACAAGCAAAAAAGTCTCGGTGGAGAAAGCTCGCGAAACTGCTATTGAATATCTTGACGAAATTGCTGCTCATTATTCCGATAGCTTAGTGCGCATAGCTGAACGCTTTCTGACTTGGTTATGGAATAAATTATACAGTGGCATTAATATTAAAGGTGCCGAACAGGTAAGACAGTTACATCATGATGGCCATGAGATTGTTTATGTGCCTTGTCATCGCAGTCATATGGATTACTTATTACTGTCGTATATTTTGTATTACCAGGGCATGGTTCCTCCACATATTGCCGCGGGTATTAACCTTAATTTCTGGCCTGCAGGACCGATGTTCCGTCGTGGTGGGGCATTCTTTATCCGCCGTAGTTTTAATGGCAATAAACTGTATACAGCAGTCTTTCGTGAATATTTAGATCAGTTGTTTGCTAAGGGTTATTCCGTCGAATATTTCACTGAAGGTGGTCGTTCGCGTACCGGACGCTTGCTGGCGCCTAAAACGGGTATGTTGGCCATGACTATTAACAGTGTGTTACGTGGGATAGAGCGTCCAGTGACTTTAGTACCTGTGTATTTAGGGTATGACCATGTTATGGAAGTGGCTACTTATCATAAAGAATTAAGTGGTAAGAAAAAGAAAAAAGAATCTGTGTGGCAGGTATTTGGGGCAATTAGTCGATTAGGTAATTTTGGCCGAGGTTATGTCAATTTTGGTGAACCCATTAATCTACAGCACTTCTTAAATCAGCAGGCACCGGAATGGCGTGCTGAGCTTGCAAAAGATCCCGATCAAAAACCGTCGTGGTTTACGCCATCGGTTAATTCATTAGCTAACCGCGTGATGACTAATATTAATGGTGCAGCCGCCGCCAGTTCGGTGGCATTGACCAGTTTGGTGTTATTGGCATCAGAGCAAAATGCGTTGGAAAGAGGCCAGTTAGAACGTCAGCTTGATTTGTATTTAGCCTTACTTAACACCGTGCCATATACCGATTTCACATCTGTAGCAGAAGGTAATGGTAAATCGATTGTTGATCATTGCTTGTCGTTAGATAAGTTTGTTAGTAGCAAAGATCCTATTGGCGAAATTATTTCGGTCGATGAGAAAATTGCTATTACTATGAGTTACTACCGTAATAACATTATTCACCTTATGGCGCTTCCTTCATTAATTGCCAGCTGTTTGGCTCACTATGATGTATGCGATCGTAAACGCATCCATGCGGTTGTTATGGATTTATATCCGTTACTTAAAGCCGAGCTTTTTATGGGCATTGATGATGTACCTGCGCATATAGATAGCATTTTAGAATTTATGGTTGAACAAGGTTTATTGAGTGGTGAAGATGATTTTGTCATCACACCTCGTCATATCACGCAAGTGTTGCTTCTTGCTGAAACCATAAATGAAACCTTGCAGCGATATGCCATTATCTTCAATTTACTGGCGATCAAGCCTGATCTGGAACGTTCAGAACTTGAAACCGATAGTCATTTATTAGCCAAGAGATTAGGCGCATTACATGGCATTACTGCTCCAGAGTTTTATGATAAAAAGCTGTATAACACCTTGAGTGTGAAACTGAAGGAATTGGGTTATTTAAGCAGTGACGAACATCGTTCTGAAGTAATCAGAATAAGAGATAATGTTAATAAATTACTAGGATCTTCAGTAAGGCAAACCATTGTTGATAGTGTGCAAACGGAGCACGGATAATAATGGCTAACCATATGAATGGAGCTAAGCATCGTGTCGGCGGTAAATCTGTACTGGGCGGGGCGATGATTATTGCCGGAACAACGGTTGGTGCGGGAATGTTTTCGTTACCCGTAGTTGGAGCCGGGATGTGGTTTGGTTATTCAATAGCGATGTTACTAGGCGTATGGTTTTGCATGTTGATGTCGGGATTGCTGTTACTAGAAGCCAATCTGCATTTTGAACCGGGCGACAGTTTTGACACCTTAACTAGAGTGACTCTAGGGCAGTTTTGGCGAGTGGTTAACGGCTTATCAATTGCCTTTGTGTTGTATATTTTAACTTATGCATATATTAGTGGTGGTGGGTCGATTGTTAATCACAGTTTATCTGCTCTTGGCGTAAGTTTACCCCAGAGTGTGGCTGGTTTGGTATTTGCAGTCGTCTTGGCTCTTGTGGTGTTTATCAGCACCAAAGCGGTCGATCGGATCACCACGATTATGCTCGGTGGTATGGTCATTACTTTCTTTTTGGCTATCGGTAATTTATTAATCGACATCGATCCGATAAAGCTAACATCTCCCGATGGCGAGTCGCGGTATTTACCTTATTTACTTGCCGCAATTCCGTTTGGCTTAGCGAGTTTTGGTTATCACGGTAACGTACCTAGCCTAGTAAAGTATTACGGTAAAGATGCCCGAACTATCGTGAAGGCTATTATTGTTGGCACCAGTATCGCATTGGTTATTTATGTGTGTTGGTTAGTGGCTACAATGGGGAATATTCCTCGGAGCCAGTTTACTAATATCATTGAACAAGGCGGTAATATTGGTGTGTTAGTCGCTGCGTTGTCGGGAGTGATTACCAGTCACTGGCTTGATAACATGTTATCCCTATTTGCCAATCTTGCTGTGGCATCATCATTTTTAGGTGTGACATTGGGTTTATTCGATTACCTTGCTGATTTATTTGGTTTTGATGACTCACGTAAGGGGCGTTTTAAAACTGCAGCGGTTACTTTTATACCACCGACTATTTTGGGATTATTATTTCCTAATGGTTTTATTATTGCTATTGGTTTTGCTGCATTAGCTGCAACCGTGTGGGCGGTGATTGTGCCTGCATTATTAGCTTACAAAATTCGGCAGCAACACCCAAATTCAAAAGGCTTTAAAGTACCAGGTGGAACACCTCTTATTGTTGTTGTGATATTATTTGGTGTTATTACAGCAACTTGTCACTTATTGGCTATGGCGGATATTTTACCGGTATTTAAGTAGTCGCTAATTACGATAATAAACTAACAGATGATTAAAAAGCCTTCGTATGAAGGCTTTTTGCTTTTTAGTGAATATCGACTTAACTTAGCGCAAATCATTATTCACTTTCCATTTTATTTTGGCCTGCATTTTAGGTTGTCATTTTTATAAGGATTAACACAATGAAAGTACAACAATATCAACAAGGACAACCATGTTGGCTTGAACTAGCAACCCACGATTGGGCAGCGGGTAAAGCATTTTACCAAGGATTATTTGGCTGGGGGGCCGATGATACGCCTATGCCAGAAGGGCATTACACCATGTTGCAAATTAACGGTGATGATATTGGTGCAATGTACCCCATGCCAGAGAATATGCAGGATTTACCGACCCACTGGACAATCTATTTTGCTGTCGACGATGTCAATGTGTCAGCTGAGTTAGTTAAGCAAGGTGGCGGTGAAGTATTAGCTGGCCCTCATTCTGTTGGTGATGCGGGTCTTATGGCATTGTGCAGCGATCCAGAAGGCTGCCGTTTTGCATTGTGGCAAGGACAAGATCACATTGGTATCAAGCGGGCACAAGAGGCCAATACATTATGTTGGGTTGAGTTAGCATGTCGAAATACCGCTGCAGCGAAACAGTTTTATAGCCATGTATTAGGCTACCAAACCAAGCTAGCTGACATGGCTGAGTTTGAATACACACAATGGTATGTCGGCGAGCAAGCTATTGGTGGCATGTTAGAGATGACCGACGAATGGGGCGATGCTCCTGCGCATTGGATGAATTATTTTGCTGTCGACGATTGCGATGCTTCAGTTGCAAAAGCCCAAAGTCTAGGGGCTACTGTCTGTGTGCCTGCGACCGATATTCCTGATGTAGGTCGTTTCTCTGTTCTTAATGATCCACAAGGCGGTTTTTTCTCAATTATTACGTTATTGGATCCGACAACATAATCACGGGTAATAATGTCTCTCGAGCAATTTTAACCAGCGATCCATGCAAATATGGGCATCCTGACGATATTGTGGCGTGTCGTGAAAAGAAACAAGATGAAGTGGATCGACTTAATGAGTCAATTAGCAACAAGACTAAATATAATTAATTTCCTGTCCCGAGTTCAGATTAAGTAATCCTGTCCACCCCGACAACAAACATCCCTAACCTATTAAATAGCTTAGGGATGTTGTCATTCGTAATGTCTTAATTTTTAGGCAGTTTACGACCATATATCAGTAAATATATCGCTGGAATTACAAATAGCGATAATAGTGGCGCAGTCACCATACCGCCCACCATAGGTGCAGCAATTTTTTGCATCACCTCATTACCCGTACCACTGCCCCACATGATAGGCAGTAAACCAAAAAATATGGTCGCGACTGTCATGGCTTTAGGGCGAATTCGCATTACAGCTCCTTCAATTAATGCTGCTGTTAAATCCGCTTTACTGTGGTAGTTATCGGCTTGTTTATAGGCCTTAATACTATTATTAAGGTACACTTGCATCACCACGCCAAACTCAGCCGCGACCCCTGCTAATGCAATCATGCCGACCGATACCGCAACTGAAAAATTAAAGTCCAGCCCGTAAAGCAACCACGCACTACCAACCAATGAAAAGGGCAAACTTAACATGATCACAGATGCTTGGGTTACTGAGCTAAATGTCATCATCAGCAGCATAAAAATTACTGCAAGCATTAATGGGATCACCATTTCCATTTTTGCATCAACTCGTTGCATGTACTCATACTGTCCAGCAAAACTATAGCTATAGCGTGGCGGAAGGGAAATCTGTTGCTTGAGAGCCTTTTCTGCTGTGACGATGTATTCACCAATTGAAATATCTTTCAGATCGACAAACACCCACGAGATAAGGCGACCATTTTCACTGGCCAGCATAGGGGCGCCATCACTAATGTTTAAGTCTGCTAAATAACTTAAGGGTAAGTACTTGCCCGTTTTGGTCATCACAGGTAAATTTCTGAGTTTCTCAATGTTGTCACGTAGCTCTCGCGGGTAACGTATATTGATTGGATAGCGTTCTTGACCTTGAATCGACTCACCAATAGTCATGCCGCCAATCGCCATTTTGACTACATCTTGGATGTCTTTTAAGGTCATGCCATAACGTGCGGCATTTTTAAGATCGGGTGTTATATCAATATACCGTCCGCCGCTACTGCGCTGTGAAAACGCTGAGGCCGTGCCGGGTAATTGGCTCACAACCGCTTCTATTTCAGCACCGATGCGTTGTAGTTCCTCAACATTTGAACCCGATATCTTTATGCCAACAGGCGTTCTAACACCTGTGGATAGCATATCGATGCGGGTTTTAATCGGTTGCACCCAGGCATTGGTCATTCCTGGAATACGCACGGTTTTTTGCAGTTCTGCAATAATGCTTTCTAAGGTTACGCCTTCACGCCATTCAGTATTCGGTTTGAGCATAATGGTAGTTTCGAGCATCGTTAGCGGTGCAGGGTCTGTAGCGGTAATTGCGCGACCGACCTTACCAAATACCCGCTTAACTTCTGGAACGGTTTTTATCAAACGGTCTGTTTGTTGCAATATCTCCGCTGCTTTGCCAGCACTGACGCTAGGTAACGTTGTCGGCATATAAAGCAGATCACCTTCTTCTAAGGTGGGCATAAATTCCGATCCCATTTGGCTTAATGGATAGTAAGCACTGAACAACACAATGATGGCTAATCCAATGGTGATTTTAGGAAAATTAAGTACCCACTTTAGTGATGGCTGATACATTGCTATTAGTACTCGGCTGATGGGGTTTTTACGTTCATCAGGGATTTTCCCGCGGACAAAATAACCCATTAATACCGGGATCAAGGTAATCGCTAAGATTGCCGATGCCGCCATGGTGAAGGTTTTGGTAAAGGCTAGCGGGTGGAACAAACGCCCTTCTTGTGCTTCAAGGGCAAATACCGGCGTAAAGCTCAAGGTAATGATCAATAAACTGAAGAATAATGCTGGGCCGACTTCAATAGAGGCTTCTTTTACAAGTTGCCAATGGTCTTCCCCCTCGGGAGCCTTACCGTGCTTGTGGCGATAATGTTCTAAATGCTTATGGGTATTTTCAACCATCACAATCGACGCATCAACCACTGCACCAATGGCAATGGCAATGCCCCCTAGGCTCATAATATTGGCATTGACACCAATGAGATTCATGGCGATAAAACTGATCAAAATCGAAATAGGTAAAGTGATAATAGCAACTAATGTTGAGCGAGCATGCAGTAAAAATAATAAGCAAATGAGCCCGACAACCAGCATTTCCTCTAGCACTTTATGGGTAAGATTATCGACTGAGCGTAAGATTAAGTCTGAACGGTCATAAGTGGTGACTAATTCAACTCCATCAGGCAGTCCATTACTAATTTGCTTGAGTTTTTGCTTAACATTATTAATGGTTTCAAGTGCATTCTCGCCATAACGCATCACTACAATGCCGCCGACGACTTCACCTTCACCATTCAGTTCGGCAATACCACGACGGGCCGCTGGTCCGGTTCTTAGTTGGGCTACATCTTTCATTAATACTGGGGTGCCAGTTTCAGATAAAATACCCAATGGAATTTCAGCAAAATCGGCAATGGTTTGACGATAACCACTTGAGGTGATCATATATTCAGCTTCGGCCATTTCAATGACTGAACCACCAGTCGAGCTATTGGAATTATCTAAAGCATTTTTAATGGTCATTAAATCTATTTGGTACAGAGCCAACTTATGCGGGTCGACAACCACTTGATATGTTTGTTCCATACCGCCAACAGTGGCAACTTCTGATACACCAGCAACACTTTGTAATTCGAGCTTTAAAAACCAATCTTGTAACGAACGTAATTGGGCTAAATCATATTGACCATTGCGATCGACTAAGGCGTATTGAAAAATCCAACCCACACCAGATGCATCAGGGCCAATGCTTGGTGTGACACCTGCTGGTAGTTGATCTTGGGTTTGCGATAAATATTCTAAAACCCGTGAGCGAGCCCAATAAATATCGGTGCCATCTTCAAAAATGACGTACACAAACGAATCACCAAACATCGAAAAGCCACGCACCGTTTTAGCACCTGGCACGGCAAGCATGGCAGAGGACAAAGGATAGGTAATTTGATCTTCAACCAATTGTGGTGCTTGACCTGGATATGACGTTTTAACAATGACTTGCACATCTGATAAGTCAGGCAGCGCATCGAGCGGTGTCGTGCGCATGGCTTGATAACCCACTAACGCTATAACGACGGTGAATATTAACACCATCACGCGTTGTTTTATCGAGGCACTAATTATTTTTGCTAACATGACAGTGCTCCTTAGTGCTGGTGAGCATCGGTTGTGGCATTTTCACTGGTCGAAGTGTTATTGCTTAACCTTTGTAAACTACCTTGAATGCTGGCTTCAGAGTCCAGTAAAAACTGCCCAGATATGACGACTTTGTCATGTTCATTGAGCCCCTCTAAAATCTCAGCCTTACCGCCCGACATGATACCAATTTTTACTGGTACGGAAGCAAAGCTAGTATCACTACGCTGTACTACAACACGATTCTCGCGACCGGTGAGAATAAGCGCTTCGGTCGGTACCGTAAGCACGTTATTCTTAGGCAGTCCAAATAAGGTTACATCAACCAAGCTACCCGGTTTGAGTTTGTCATTAAGATTATTAAGCTTAATCCGTACTCGCATTGCTCGGGTAACGGGGTCTAATTCGGGGTAGATATAGTCAATCGTTGAATCAATATCAAACAGCCCTTGAGCCGCCGCACTCACAGTGACTTTACGACCTTGTTGCAGCCAACTTTGCTCGTTTTCAAATACATCAGCAATAACCCAAATGCTGTCTAAATTAACGATTTCAAATAGGGTATCCCCTGGCTGAATATACATACCAGGACGAATTGTAAGCTTACTGATAAAACCATCTTGCGGAGCATAAAAAGGCACTTTAAAAATGGTTTCACCGGTTTTTTCTAAACGGTTAATCACCTTACTATCAACACCCAGTAATGCTAAGCGCTTGCGTGCTTTAAGTAATAAACTACTGCCTCGTTTTTTATCTTGTTTAAGGTAGTCTTGTGCTTGAGAGTAATCGTCTTGGGCATTGACCAATTCAGGCGAGTAAAGCTCATATAACAATTGGCCCTTTTTTATCTTTTGACCAACATTATGCACCATGAGCGTTTCTATCCATCCGGTTGCACGGGTATGCACATGGCCAATAGTATCTTCGTTATATTGCACTGTGCCTATGGTGTTCACTTGGCGGGATAAGTTTGATTTTTCAACAATATGACTGCGCATGCCTAATGCTTGTTGCATACCGCCAGAAACGCCAACAACAATTTCTTGGCTTGCATCAACAACGGTGACTTTCTCAAGGTTCATGCCACAGATTGGGCATGTGCCAGGGACATCGGACACCACATGAGGATGCATTGGACAGACATATTTTACATTGGTGCTATCGTCCTGATTTGCCGTAGGCAGCAATGCCGGTTTAGATTGACTAAATACCTTATCGGCTTGGCTTTTTTCTACAGGGGTCGTATTTTGCATGTTTGGCATTTGATGTTGAGTGTCGTCAACGGTGGACTCTTCTTCCTCCTCTTTGACGACGAGAAACATATTACAGATGGGACAGGTTCCCTCTTTATCACTGATAACTTCAGGGTGCATTGGGCAAGTATAGGTTTTACTGGCTTGTGACAGATGCTGGGCATGGTCGTGTTCAGCAGCATAAACGGCAGGTGATGTCAGAGCAACTGGGATGGTTATCCCAACAAATGCGCCCAGTAGCATGCTAGAGAGTGGAAATTTTTTCATAAAACCCTCGATATTCATCATGACAATACTGACGATCGTCATGATGAATAAACGCTAAAAAATAATAATATTGGATATGTTCAACACGCAATAGCGATCAATTGAACTTAATCTGCTAGGTTTTTTTCTACTGGAATATAACTTTGCATGTTAACCATTGGATGCATAGTGTCTTTAGTGGCGGACTCTTGTTGCTCATCTTTGACAACCAAAAACATATTACAGATGGGGCAACGGCCCTCTTTATCACTAATCACTTCAGGATGCATTGGACAAGTGTAGGTTTTACTGGCTTGTGACTGATGTTGGGCATGGTCGTGCTCGACGGCATAAGCGATTGGTGATGATAGAACCAATGGGAGAAAAACGCCGACAAACGCGCCTAAGATTACACTAGAGAATGTAATTTTTTTCATAATAACCTCGATATTCATCATGACAATCATGATGATAAACGCTAAAAACAATAATGTTGAATGTGCTCAAGGCACAAGGATGATCAATTGAATTAAGCGATAGGAGGGCGAAAAGCTGGTGGGAAGGCGATTGATACTCGATTAACAACCATAGTAATGGGGGCCGAAAAAAGCGGGATGTTGGTTATCGGCAATTGAATATCGATAAGGTTAGCTACCAGAGAAATGGTCAAACAGTGATTACAATCAATACTGCAAAAGCCTGAACCATTACAACAACTGGCTTTGGGAAGTGATGAGGTCACTGATTCATCAATATTATTAACAATATTCGAGACATTATCGTGGCAATTTATCATCGCCTTGTGTGACATTGATACCGTGGTGTCAGTTGCGTCATCTGTTTGAGTAGACATTGTTAGTTGGGTCATTTGGGCATTGGCCATCGGTACCATTAAACTGTCATTAGTCAATAACCCCTGTCCGACAAGTGCGAACAAAGTGATAGTGATGATCCAATAATTTGACAGTTTTGCTTTCATTTAACCTTAACTAATTTGTGGTGTGTAGATAGCTTAACAGACCTTTACATCAGTAAACATCTTTCAAATAATTTTGTTAACCCAGATGATAATAACTTTTTTATGTTATCAATCGTGTGATGCACATTCCATTTCATTAATGTAGATAAGTCTAACACCAAAGCCAGTGAGTTTTTGCTGGACCTTGGTTGATATTATTTATATTTCAACAAATCGTTTAAACAAAGAACGCCTACTCTATTTAAAAATGCTACCCATCCGAATTCGTTAACGTTAAAGGTCATCATAAAGTGAGAATGCTCCCATTAATGTAGACAGTATTAAAAGAGCGACTTATTGAGTGCAGTATAAGCAACTCTATGAGCCTTGGTGGTAAAAAGATGGCAAGTAAGATGTCGGAGATGTTAAACCGTATATTTTTGTATTTGAACAGACATTTATCAATCAATTCTGCATGTCTTTATACCAAAAAACAGCTTGGTCCATCTTCTCTTTTGATCAGATAAGTAGGGTTCAAATAAATCTTCTAGAAATTAATCGGTCCTTTTCTTTTTGTAATATCAGTAAAATAGCGATCCACCTCTCATTTTCAATAATTTTTTGACAAGCAATTATCAGAATAGCGACTAGAATCAATTTTCTAACTATAAAAAATCTTAAACTAACAATATAAATATTAAGAATTCCATTTTGCTATTACGGAGATTGAACAATGAACTGGCGTGCACTATTTAAACCAAGCGCGAAGTACTCAATTATTGCACTTATTGTTGTGGGTGTAGTTGTGGGTGTCGTAGGTTATTTCGCAACTCAACAAACTTTGCATGCAACAAGTAGTGATGCTTTTTGTATGACATGTCACCGTGACCATTCGTTAAGAAAAGAAGTCATGGAATCAGCTCATGGCGGTGGTAGAGCTGGTGTTACAGTGCAATGTCAAGATTGTCACTTACCACATGGCCCATTTGCATATCTAATGAAGAAAATCATTGTTTCTAAAGATATTATTGGTTTGATGACCATTGATGGCTTTATGACTCAAGAATGGTTAGATGAAAATCGTAAAGAACAAGCGGATTTAGCGTTAAAATATTTCCGCAGCAATGATTCAGCTAACTGTCAGCATTGTCATACTCGTATTTATGAAGATCAACCTGATACGATGAAGAAAATGGCTGTAAGAATGCACACCATGAATTTCAAGAAAGCACCAGAAAAGAGAAAGACTTGTGTCGATTGTCATAAAGGTGTCGCGCATCCTTACCCTAAAAAGTAATGCGTTAATTAGATAAATAAAAACCTCGTTATATTAACGAGGTTTTTTTATGCCAATTTCTCAAGTAATAAGTGCCTACTAATTTAGAGGGAAGATCGGATCATAGATTTATTGTAGGCGTTGTAGATTCTTTTAATCAGCATTCTGGCTATGGTATTGATCTAGTATCGCAAAGAGCCCAAATAATAAAATTGCACCGTAATCTGTGATTTTTTTATTTTTATGGGACAAGAAGATACCTGTCAGTAATGCCATTAAAATATGCATAACCGCAGTAATACTAGCAAGCAAATTGAGGGTTTCAGACACTTCTGGACTAAAGACACATAAACCATAAGCCACTACACACCACATTGATAATGTGGCCGCTTTTCCCATTAGGGTAATATCATTGATAGACATGGGCATTTATTCGTCTACAGATTCGTCTGCAGATTGTCCAAGGATGTCTGGTTGGTATTGATAGAGTCGATAACAGACTTGTCCTGCTTGTTTTTCTTTTAGTGCAATCCAAGTAGCGGGTACTTGGAATGAGGCTAATGTTGACTCGGTTTCAACATAAATAAGAGCATCATTGTTTAACCACTGATGAGTCATTAATAATTCAACCGTTTTACCTGCCAAGTCTTTATGAAAGGGAGGATCGATAAACACAATATCAAAACCTGTAGCTGTGCCTTTAGCAAGCATTTGCAAACTATCTGCATTTACAACCTCTGCATTTTGGCATTGCAGTGTGGCGAGATTTTGTTTTAGCTGATTAGCCGCGTTTTTTTGCAGCTCAATCATGGTGGCAAAATTAGCATAACGAGATAATGCTTCGAGGCCTAATGCACCACTGCCAGCATAGCAATCGAGTACTCTGGCACCACGAATATCGTTAGCAAGCCAATTAAATAAGGTCTCGCGAACGCGATCGGTGGTTGGTCGCAGGCCTTCGAGATCATGGATTGGCAGTTTACGAGAACGCCATTGACCTGAAATAATTCGCACCTGACCACTACTGGTGTTTTTTTTAGCCATCTTGCCCTCGTCATTTTGCCTGAACAAAGAAAAAAGAAAGTGGTAGACTATGCCACAATCTGAACTGTCGTTATTTTATATCAAACTTGTGATTAAATGTGAGTATTCATCATTTTACTGGTTAGAGATGCAACAAACGGCGTCATCTGAATTTTAAGCATATAAATACTGGTAACAAATATGGCAAAGAAAGGTTTTTTCTCTTGGTTTCGTAAAGATAAGCCCGTCCCTGAAGTTGAAGAACAACTCCATGATGTTGATGTCACCACAGAGCATGTAGCTGAAAATTCGCAAGCAGAGCAAGTTGCAGCCGAACAAGTCAATACTGACAAGCTAGCGGCTGAACAATTAGCGCAGACACAAGCAGAAGAAGTGGCTCGTCTAGATGCTGTTCGTATTGAACAAGAGCGTATTGATACAGAACGCGCGCAGCAAGCTCGTATTGATGCAGAAAAATTAGCTGCAGAAGTATTAGCCGTTAAAAAGCTGGCAGCAGAGCAGTTAGCAGCAGAACAGTTAGCAATAGAGCAACAAACTAAAATTGCTGAATTAGCACGCCTTGAAGCCGAACGTATCGCAGCCGAACAAGCGGAGCAACAAAAGCAAGCTGCCCGCTTAGAGGCTGAACGATTAGAGCATGAACGTAAAGAACAAGCTCGTTTAGAAGCGGAGCGTATTGCTGCAGAGCAATTAGTACTAGACGCATTAGCTGCAGAAAAGCTGGTGTCAGAACAACTAGCCGCGCAGGAATTAGCTGCACAAGAATTAGCCAAGCAACAAACACCAATAGAGTCTGTTGACTTAGAGTTGCAAGATGAACCTCAAGCTAAGCCACACAAAGAAGGCATGTTCACTCGGTTAAAGCGCGGTTTAATGCGTACCAGTGAAAATATTGGTTCAGGTTTTATTGGTTTATTCAGTGGTAAAAAAATTGATGATGAGTTATTTGAAGAACTCGAAGAACAATTATTGATTGCCGATGTGGGCGTAGAAACCACCACTAAACTGATTAAAAGCCTCACTGAACATGCATCACGTAAACAACTTAAGAATGCTGAAGCCTTGTATGACTTAATGCGTGAAGAAATGCAAAAAATGCTCGACCCCGTTGCTGTACCTTTGATTCCCGATAATGCAAATGGCCCATTTGTCATTTTAATGGTTGGTGTCAATGGTGTGGGTAAAACGACGACCATTGGTAAGCTGGCTAAACAGTATCAAAGCCAAGGGAAATCTGTCATGTTAGCCGCTGGAGATACGTTCCGCGCGGCAGCTGTAGAACAGTTACAAGTATGGGGCCAACGCAATAATATTCCAGTCGTCGCGCAGCATACTGGCGCAGACAGTGCTTCAGTTATATTCGATGCCTTGCAAGCGGCTAAAGCACGCAAGGTCGACGTATTAATTGCTGATACGGCGGGACGTTTACAAAACAAAAGCCACTTAATGGAAGAGTTGAAGAAAGTCGTGCGAGTGATGAAAAAGCTCGACCCAGATTCCCCCCATGAAGTCATGCTAACCTTAGATGCCAGCACGGGTCAGAATGCTATTAGCCAAGCTCAACTATTCCAAGAGGCTGTAGGTGTCACAGGTATTACCATTAGTAAGTTAGACGGTACCGCTAAAGGTGGAGTGATTTTTGCGATTGCCGACAAGTTTACTATTCCTATTCGTCATATCGGTGTTGGGGAGCAAATTGATGATTTGCGTACTTTTAACGCTAATGACTTTATTGAAGCATTATTTAGCCAGGATAAAACGGACCAATAATTTATGATCCAATTTGAGCAGGTCAGTAAAATCTATGCAGGAGGCCAAAAGGCCCTCATGGATGTCAATTTTCACCTCCGACAAGGTGAAATGGCCTTTTTAACCGGCCATTCTGGTGCGGGTAAAAGTACCTTGCTCAAACTCATTACTGTGATTGAACGTGCCACGGCAGGTAAGGTTTCCATTAATGGACATAACCTTGCCAACGTAGGCCGAAAACATGTGCCTTATTTGCGTCGCAATATTGGAGTGATCTTCCAAAACCACCATTTGCTGATGGATAAAACAGTATTCGACAATGTAGCCCTACCGTTAGTGATTGAAGGGTTCACCCATGGCGAAATTCGTAAACGGGTGGCGGGTGCGCTTGATATGGTGGGTTTATATGGCAAAGAGCGTCATTTGCCAATAATGCTATCTGGTGGAGAGCAACAGCGAGTCGGGATTGCCCGTGCCATTGTGAATAAACCACCGCTATTACTGGCTGATGAACCAACAGGTAACTTAGACCCTAAATTATCGATGGATATTTTACGTTTATTTGAAGCCTTTAATGACTCAGGTACCAGCGTGCTTATTGCCACCCATGATTTAGGCCTAATTGCACGAATGAAATATCGCACTTTTACCCTTCGTCAAGGACGTATGCTCGGCAGCGAAAGCACTGCGCCTGCAGGGGAGAATATACGATGAGTAAAAAACCGAATATTACTCAAAGTAAATTACCGTTAAGTGGCCGCATTGTGATGTTTTTTATTCGTCATGTGCAGCAAGGCATGTCAAGTATGGGCGAACTTTGGCGTAGTCCCGTTTCATCGGTCATGACCATGGCTGTTTTAGGGGTGAGTTTAAGTTTACCGGCTGCATTGCAGGTGCTTGTTAAAAATGCCGAAAATATTACTCAATCTTGGAACAGTGCCGCTGAAATTTCATTATTTATTAATAAAGGTCGCAGTGAACAATCTATCCAAAGTTTATTGTCGCGTATTAAAACATTTCGTGAAGTTGAATCGGTCACTTACATCAGTCGCGATCAAGCATTAGAGGAGTTTCAGCGCTTATCTGGTTTTGGTGAGGCGCTGTCATACTTAGATGAGAACCCATTACCTGCAGTGGTTACCGTAACCCCTTCGGTTAAATATTCGAGTCCAACTGGTGCTCGTGAATTATTAGTAAAGTTAGAACGCGAACCCGAAGTCAACTTTGGCCGTTTAGATATTGAATGGTTAGAACGTCTGCAAGCATTACTTAAATTACTTGAAAAAACCGTACTCGCGATTGCTGCTTTGCTAGTTCTAGCTGTGGTGTTAGTCATTGGCAATACTATTCGCTTAGCGATTATGAACCGCCGAACAGAAATTGAAGTCATGAAGTTGGTCGGTGCGACAGAAGCATTTATTCAGCGGCCGTTTTTGTACACCGGGATTTGGTACGGTGTCATTGGCGGTATTTTGGCTTGGCTTATTATTAATATCTTAGTCTGGTATCTCGACAGTGCCTTAGCTGAGTTGTTGGGGTTATACGGCAGTGAATTGACCATAAAGGGTTTATCATTTTCGGAGCTGATTAAATTAGTAATGCTGGCATCATTTTTAGGTTGGTTTGGCTCATATTTATCTGTGCGCCAGCACTTGCGTAACATTGAACCGTCATAATTGCAGGTGTATAATTAACGGGTCATACAAAATGAACGTTTGTTCACTTGCTTTGTTGTTTGTATGCGGTAAAAATGTTAGTTAAATAGAACCTTATTTGACATATGATGTCATATAGTTGATAGTTCTTCAGCTAATTCAAGTGAACCTTGTAGTGTTGTGAACCTAACAAGGTTACTTATCGTACTGAGTTAACTGAAATAATTTTTTTGAATGTAGTAGGAGAGCGAATGACTTATCAAACGCAATCAATGGCTCTAGCTGTTCCGCATAATGCAAGCAGTTTAGAAGCGTATATCCAGTCAGTGACCAGCATCAATATGTTGGACGCCGATACTGAGTATGACATCGCCAAGCGTTTACAAGAAAATGGTGATCTACAAGCTGCAAAGCAATTAATTATGTCGCATCTTCGTTTTGTTGTACATGTGGCGAAAGGTTATTCTGGATACGGTTTACCGCAGGCAGATCTTATTCAAGAAGGTAACATTGGTTTGATGAAAGCGGTTAAACGCTTTGATCCTAATGTCGGTGTTCGTCTTGTGTCTTTTGCAGTGCATTGGATTAAGGCAGAAATTCATGAATACGTGTTGAAAAACTGGCGTATCGTGAAAGTGGCTACCACCAAAGCACAGCGTAAATTATTTTTTAATATCCGTAAGTCTAAAAAGCGTTTAGGTTGGTTCAGCGACGCTGAAGTGACCATGGTGGCTGAAAACCTAGGGGTATCGAAAGCAGATGTAACCGAAATGGAATCTCGAATGGCAGCCCAAGATCCTGCTTTCGATTTAACCAATGACAGCGACGATGATCACCATGATTTTGCCCCAGCATTATATTTAGAAGATCATTCTTCTGATGTGGCAGATCAAGTTGAACACGCCGATTGGGAAGCCGATTCTCAAACACGTTTATTATCAGCAATCAAAACGTTAGACGAACGTAGCCAGCATATATTACGTGCGCGTTGGTTAGATGATACTAAAGTGACTTTGCAGGAGCTCGCATCGACTTATGAAGTCTCTGCTGAGCGAATTAGACAGCTAGAAAAGAATGCCATGAACAAGCTTAAATCTTGTATGGAGTAACACTCTAGCGTATTCGATTTAGAGAGATTAAAACCTGCTACGGCAGGTTTTTTTATAACTAATATTCGAGATAAATCCAATCTAAACTGCTTCATTATAATCCAACTCAAACTAGCCTAAATCGTAGAAGATAATAACCCAATTTATTGTACTGTTTATGAGGTACTTATTTGGGCTTGAATCGATGCAATAATGCTTTTTCTTGGGACTTTTAAGCCACTATAGGCAACATTTTTTGGCCAAGTAAAAAACTGTCTTGGTCGTTTAAAGCGTGCCAGAGTCGATTCTACCAACTTACATAGCTGACCATTAATTTTTTCAATATCCAAAGTTTCAGTAGAATTTACACCATAATCAATAATAGCAGCGGGTAAGTAACCAAATATAGGATCGGCTACTGCAAACACAATGGCTTGGGTGACATTAGGGTGGGTTAGTAAAACGGCTTCAAGTTGTTCAGGGTGAATGTTTTCACCGCCACAAATAAACATGTTATCCATGCGGCCTAAAATACTGAGCTGGCCATCTGTATCTAACTTTCCTTTATCATTCGTGCAAAACCACCCATGTTCATCTAACGGTAATGTTAATCCTTGCTCGGTTAAATAACCTAAAAATAAGCAATCTCCTTTTACCCAAATAGCACCTTCTTTCAAGGTCAGTTGTCTTGAAGGTAAAGGTTTACCATGATGGCCTGATAAATTGGCCTTTGCTGTGGTAATTTGCGAGCTCATTTCTGTCATACCATAGCTGGTAAAAGCATTAATATGTTGGCGTTGTAATGTCTCAATAAGTGCCGGTTCTATCACTCCGCCACCGAGTAATAACGCGCTTATATTGGCTAAGGCAGCTGGGTACTGTTGCAGTATCTGTATTGCTTGGGTTGGCACTAATGATACGTGGGTAATGTGACTGTTAGTGAGCTGCTCTGCCAAAGATTGTTGCGGATTTCGCAGTACAATACATGCACCCGCGAGTGTACAACGATGAATAATGGCTAGACCACCAATATGAAACAGTGGCAATGATAATAGCCAAGCGTCAGATGCTGCTAAAGCAATAAAGGTTGCAGATCCTTTGGCACTGTTCACATGGTTCATTAAACAATGTACCGCAGCTTTAGGCGTGCCACTTGAACCAGAAGTGAGAATAATATTTGAAGCTTGATAGGGTGATATCTCAACACTATGGCTACTTGGTTGAGGCACATTTTTAGCTAGATCAATATCTAGCCAATTTACATGGTCAATTGTCGCTTTGCGCTTTGGTGTATCGGTCCAGAGCCATTGTAGTGAAAATCGTTCGATAAGCTGATTAATCTGTAAATCGGCAAATCGCGGTGATAAAGGTAAAAATATCCAGCCTGCATCTATGCATGCCCAATAAAGGCAAATCATTTCAATATTATTGTGTGATACACACGCGACAATATCACCCTGTTTAACGCCTTGAGCTTGCAATTGTTGTACTAGATGATGGACTAAACCACTTAGGCGGGCGTAATTTATTTGAGTACAGTTAACAGGGCGTTTTAGCGAACTGACACCCGTTGTGGTGTCGTTGGTGGCGACTTGAATCGCAATCGCATCTGGATAAGTTATCGCAGCTTGATGCAAAGGAGACATCATTGTTCATCTACCTTGTTTGAATCACGTATTTGACCGATATGGACCAGTTGACGTAATGCTTTATGGTTTAATTGCGGCGTTAATCCGCAGCTTGCTGACAGCAATGATTGACTAAAGGCGCTTAAGGTATCAAGGCCTGGTGATTCATCTGGAGTTAATGCTTGGCTAACTAAGCGTAAGTCGTTTATGCCCATATCAGCTTCTAAGCTTGAGCTTAATATACAGCGGACACCTTCAAGATGAGCCTGGTTAATCATATGTTGTAATTTTTCTAGCGAACCCAATAACATTGGCTTGATGATTAATGCCCCTAATCCGGGTTGCAGTAAGGCTAAGCTAAGATCAAATTTTGGTGAGTTTAAGGATTCATCTAAGGCGAACTTAATCCCTAGTTGGCGAAATATTTGGGGGTTATCGCTAGGGTTAATACAAGGCTCTTCAATGTATTCAATTTTGTTTTTTGGTAAACAGGCTAAAAAGTCGATGGCCTGCTCAAGACTAAAACCACGATTGGCATCTAAACGTAATGTGACGTGTGGAGAGATAGCTAGTACCTGATAAATAAATTGGATCTCGCTTGCTATGCTGGTCTGTGCCACTTTTATTTTAACGCTGTTGATGCTGCTCTGTGTCAGTAGTTTTTGGTTGACGACTTGTGTTGACATACCATCGTAAAGCAACGGCACCACAGCAGATTGAATCCGCGGATTTTCAATCCGAACTGGCAATGTTTGGGTCAATTTTGCATCTAATAAGCTTAAGGAAAATGCTAGCGAGGGTAACTGCGTTTGTTTCGCAATGTCATTTAATATCGCCAAGGGTTGATCGATAAAAGAGGCTAATAATTGTTGCAGTTGTGATTGCACCTCATCAAGGGATTCTTGGCTAAACCCGGTTATTGCTTGGTTATCAATATCTAAGCCTGACAGTGGCGCGATTTCAGCCCAAGCTGTTTGATGGTTATTGAGTTGGATGTAGAGCACTAAACCTTTTCGAGAATCAATCCGTTGTATCCCCACAGGTAAGCTAGGATTGAGATCAATGTGATATTGATAAATCGTACAACTTGTTATTGTTAACTCGTCTGAAGGTGGCATCGTTACTCCTTTAGAGTCGCTATTGGATCTAAGCACAATAATGTCAGTAAGGTGTCGGTAAATAATTGCGGATGTAAGCTATGAATATTGTGTCCAGCAGCATGCAATGGGTGTAACTGTAAGTTTGCTGAACTAGAACTAGTATCGGCGAGTGTCGCCTGCCAATCAGTCGCGACTTGGGCGAATTTTTTATCATCAACACCATAAATAAAGTGACATGGACAGCTCAGCTTTTCCAGCACATTGCGACAATCTTGTTGCAAGCTCAGTGAGGTTGTTAGGTAACAATTTGCTAAACGAAGTGGATCATTTATTTGACGTAAAGTAATAAGTTGCTGTTTTTGATGTTCAGTTAAGTCTCTGAAAACTGCCTGCTGATACCAAAGGCCGAGAAAGTCTGTTAGTGGTAAATGTTGGAGTTTGTTAGCCCAAAGATTATCGCTTTGGGCTCGAGCTGCTATCTGCTTGGCATCTTGCAAGCCTGGATGAGCTGATTCTAGTGTGATGCTCAGTAGCGAGTCTGCAAAGTCATTTGCTATATGCAGCGCTATACGACCGCCTAGTGAGTAGCCCAATAAATGGAATTGTTGATAGCCCATGTGGTGCATTTTATTAACTATTAGCTCAGCTGCTTGGTGCAAACCAGGCGAGTCGAGGGTGTCAACATTGCCACCATGACCAGGTAAATCAATACAAATACAATGAAAGTATTGGCTTAACTGTGGCATCAAAATAGACCAGTCGTCTTTGCTGCCTAGAAAACCATGCAACATCAACAATGCCGGTAATTGTGGTTGGCCAAAACGACGAATTTTCACCATTAGTGCTGTTTCACCCACTGGTTAATTTGAGCTATTTGATCGCTTGCTTGTGTCGGGCTGACATTGACCTCAATCACTGAGGCATAATTAAATTCAAAAGCTTCCTGATAAGCTTCATTAAACGATTCAATGTCATCGACTTGGCGATAGGCTAAACCAAACATGGCGGCACCATAACCAAATTCTAAACCGTGGCTTAAGCGATAAAAGTCGCTACGAAGTTCTTCATTCGGTACTGGCAATAAATTAAATATGTTACCGCCGTCATTGTTGAGAATAACCAGCACAAATGGCTGGGTCATTTGTTTTAACAGTGCCAATGAATTGAAATCATGTAAACAGGATATGTCACCAATAACAAGAGTGGTGGGTGCTTTTTTGCCTGCCGCAACACCACATGCCGTTGCAATTAAACCGTCGATACCTGATGCACCCCTATTGGTATAAATTGCCGGAGTATTGGTGGCAATTGGCGCATACATATCATAAAGCCGAATAGGTAAACTATTACCAATAAACAGTATGTTGTTATCTGTTTGAGCCAAAGCAATAGTGCGCACGACTTGAGCTTCACCGAAAGTGGTGTGGTCGATTTGTTGTTTAAACAGCGACTCCAGTGATTCATTTATTGGTAATAATTGCAGTGCCCAGTTGGCTTGTGATGAGCGCGACCAAGGTAATTGGCAAACTGCCTGCACACTGGCTTGAAATAATGATTTAGGTTGGTGGCTCTGATCTAAGCGATCGCCATGCTTAACCACTTGCCAGTAGCTATGCCAAGATTGTTGGGCCAAAAATTGAATTAAACGTTTGGAAATAAAACGCCCACCAAACACTAACACCCGTTCGGCTTGTTCAAGCTGTTTGTTGGCTTTAGGGTTTAACAGTAGCTGGTCTACGTGGCCGATGACACCAGGATGCTGGCGTAACTGCGACTGCGCGTCGACTAATACTGGCCAGCCTAGTTTTTGGGCTAATGTGATAATTTGCTGAGGATTATCTTCAGGGGCTAAGGTGCCAACTACTATCACGCCTTTACCATGAACAAAACGCATTAAAGCGTCTGTAGTCGGTAACTCGGCTCTATTAAGGCCCGCATAATGAGTCAATGGTTTAGTATTTTCAAACCACTGATTCAACGGTGCAAGATAGGTTGCTGTGGTAACGCTAGCCGTTTTTTTAACATGGGCTAATGTCATCAATTCTGTTGGATATAACGGCTCACGGTACATACAGTTTATGTGTACTGGCTGATGTTGATTGGCTACCGCATGATCGATGGTACTTAATAATGCATTGGCGGGATAACCGAGATCTGGCGTTGGTAAGTTAATTTGCTTAGCATATTGAGCAAAAATGGCTGGCTGAATTATCGCTTGATTAGCACCACAATCAATCAGTTCTGGCGGTCTATCGCCAGATAAAACAATCAAGGGCACATGAGTTAACCACGCTTCGACAATAGCCGGATACAGATTTGCTACCGCGGTGCCTGACGTTGTAATAATGGCCACTGGCGCATTGCTGGCTTTTGCCAATCCAAGGGCCATAAACCCTAAACCACGTTCGTCAAAATGAATATGACGTGTGAGTTGGGTTTGGCTAGCCGCTGCCAGTGTTAACGGAGTAGAGCGAGAACCTGGCGCCATGCATACATGCTTAACGCCTAAGCGTGCAAGTTCTTCGAGGATCAATTGACCCCATAACAAATTCATATCGGCGCTGGTCTGTTGTTGCATAATGGCTCATACCTATATAAATAACGAATATTAGTGTAACGCCAAGTTAGCGTTATATCTAAGATTTAGCGCAGATTTTTATTGTAAAGCTGCAAATAAACGGTGGTTATGGTTGATTGTTAATCCACTCACTTAATACGACATGGGTTTTAATTTTGATGATGTCAGCTTGAGCATCAATATACTCTCGTATTTCATGCAGTCGCTGCATTGAATTGGCATGCACATAAACCAATAAATCCATGTCACCAGTAATGCCTTGGCAGGTAATGATTTCTGGTATTGTGGTAAAAATATGAATAACTTCAGCGCACCGAGCACAACGATGTTGAATTTCAAAATAGGCAGATACGCTTTGTTTTTGCGATTCGCTCAGTAATACCTGATAACCGCGGATAATGCCTGTTTGTTCGAGTTTTTTAATCCGTTCGGTGACTGCACTGCGTGATAAATTTACTTGTTGGGCAATAAACGAAATACTCTGTCGAGCATTTAGGCGTAATTCGCTTATAATCGCTTTATCAAATTTATCCAATGAATCATTTCCTGTTATTTGAGTACTAACACTACGCGCAGTCATTTTGTCGGTAATTTGCTTTCTTTCCGTCAATTTGTCGGTTTTGCAAAGCAAGTTGCACGAATTAACCCGCAGAATGTTTGCTTGTTTAGCTTTATAATATCGCAATATATCACAGTAAGAATAAGATAATGAATCAAATGACAGCAACAATAGGGCGTTGGCAAGGTGCTGGTTTAATGGCCACCACTTTGTTAGGAACCGGGGTGTTTATTTTACCGCAAATGACCATTGAAGTAGCGGGTTCAGCCTCGTTATTGGCGTGGCTATTACTCACGGTTGCGATTATCCCCGTTGCATTAGTATTTGGTTTACTTGCGAGTCGGTTCCCACACGCAGCAGGCCCCGCTTACTTTATTGAAAAAGCATTTGGTGCTACGGCGGGAAGAACCATTGGGTTAATCTTTTTATTGGTTATTCCTATTGGTGCGCCAGCAGCCATTTTAATGACTTTTCAATTTTTAGATGCGCTGGTGTCGATTTCTGGGATTGGCCAATTAGTTGCAGAGTTAGTTATTGTCGCGGTACTACTGCTGTTGAATATCAAAGGTATTCAAGTGTCGGCAAAATTACAGTTTGCACTCACTTTGCTGATTGTTGCTGTCGTGGCCATATTGTTCGGTGCCAGTGGATTAAATGTGGATCAGCTAGAAAACTTTGCTCATAGTAGTCACCCACAATTTAGTGGGGTAATGCTGGCAATGGGGATTGGTTTTTGGAGCTTTCTAGGTATAGAGGCCATGACCCATCTTGCCAGTGACTTCCGCCAACCTCAAAAAGACTTGTTACCAGCGATGATGATGGGCACTGTGCTAGTGGGCGTTATTTATTTAGCCTGTACCTTTCTATTACTTATGGTGCCTATTGAAGGTGAAGGCTTAGCGATGATATTGGCATTTGATTATTTCTTATCAAATACTTTTTTAAGCGGGTATGGCGCTAATATTATTGGAATACTGGGCATAGCCAGCGGTTTAGCCACGGTGAACGTGTATGCCGCCAGTGCAGCTCGTTTGTTATGGAGTTTTAGTAAAGAAGGTATTTTGCCACGCTATTTTGATAAGTTAAATCCACACGGTGTACCTTTTAGAGCTTTGTTTGCCATTTTAGGCGCGATGGCAATTGTCATTGTAGTGACCTTTTATAGCAAACATGAATTAGAAGACTTAATCGCGTGGAGTAATGGTGTGTTTGTGATTATTTATTTATTGGCCATGTTGTCAGCAGCTAAGTTACTCAGCAAGCGATATTTACCATTAGTTATTGCAGGTTGTTTGTTTTGCATTGGATTGGGTATCGCACTGGGTACTAATATGATTTATGCACTGGTATTGGTGCTGGTTATTGCCCCTTTTATGTGGTGGCAAAAAGCACATCTCACTCGAAAATATTTGCTGCATAATAACGAGGGTTAATTCAGCAAATATTTAATCGTTGGATTCAATCGCAATATTGCGCATTTGAATGAGCTCACTGTGCTTTAAGTGGAGTAAATCAGCTGTGCGACGAATAATTTGGTCTTCATATTGCGACAATTCACCATCGGAATACGCTAGTTGCCACATTGAAAGTAGTAATTTTTGTTTATCATCAATGCTAAATTGAGCATTAATCTCGGCGGTAAACTCAAATAGAGATGTGGCATTTTTACGGCTTTGTTTTGCCTCTTCTATAAGGGTTATCGCTTCTTCTGAGTTAATGCCTAACGTGTTTATGAGCATTTCAGGCAGTAAAGCAGCTTCAGCAGCAGCCAAATTTTCGTCGGCATACACAACCTCTTGCAATAGGGTTGCGGCAGCAAGGTTGAGGTTTTTCTGTTTATCTTCTGGGCTACTTTCTTGAGTATGAGATTGGAGAAATTGCTTTAGTTTGGCGATCATAATTATTCTGTCCAATGTTACTATTCATTTTTTATGCTAGCAAAAATGCTAATCCCAAGCGAATGGCTTGGGATTAAATAATGTTAACGCAATATTTGTTGGCTACTGGTGAGCCACTTATGATTAGCCATCTTAATGAAGATTATAAGACTGAACCTAAACCTTTCATTAATAAGTCAACAGTGCCATCACCACCACTTTGTTGTAGATAGTTTTTAGCAATATCAACCATAGGGGTAATATATTCTTTTGAAATACCGAGGGTTTCAAAAGCATCATATACCATGGCGCTGCCTTGTAATGCTGAGCCTAAATCACCCGCTTGTGATAATAATCCTGACATTCCACTATCTGATGATAATGCCGGTACCGCAGCCAGTAAGCTGTCTGCATTAGGAATACTGCTGGTTAATTGGCTGAAATCGTTATCACCTAAATTGGTTTGGGCTAAACTCAATAACGACCCCAATCCACCTTCTGCTTGGTTTTGAGACAAACCAAGTTGTGACATGACGCTGCCTACTAAGGCACTTGATTGCTCGGTGGTTTCAGATTGCACTATTGTTTGAGCTTGTTCTGTTACTGGTTTTTTAGTCATTTCAGTCACGCTGTCTAACCAACCCGCTGAGGCTGGTGTAGAAAATACCAAGACGGTAACAAGTACCGGTAATGCGGATGCTAATTTCATAATTCGTGCCCTGTAATGTGTTTTAATAGCTAAACTTAGGCGTCATTTTAACCTGATTTATATAAATACGACAACAGATCACACTTTTTACTCATTAGACTTGTGCAAAATAGATTTTTTTTGGGTATCCTAAGCGCCATATTCACCGTTAATAGATTACTGGAACCCAAATGTCATTGTTTGCCATTTTGACTGAAGCATTTAACTTTTTTCGAAACCATATCCGTCAGCTTGCCGTACTGACTTTGCCATTACTGTTAATCCAAGTCGCTATTCAACTTTGGCTTGGTAATGAAATGATCCAGGCTGATGTCGAAAATCCGCAATTTGGCGCGATACATGCTGCTGCAATGATGGTGCTATTGTTGGTCTTTTCATTTTTAATTGCTGCTTTAACTCTGTATTTGGAATTACGCTCTCAAGGCCATGATCTTGCGCCAGGACAAATATTAAAAGCGAGCTTTCCGTTTGTACCACCGCTATTACTGGCAGGGGTATTTTCTGGCTTAGCTATTTTAGCGCCAGTAATGATTTCTGCTGCATTTGGTCCATTGTGGTTGATTGGCTTAGTTGTAAGCTTGTACCTTTTCTCTCGCTTAGCTTATGTGAACTTTATGGTGGTGGTTGAGCGTTTAACGCCATTTGAAGCGATTAAGAGTAGCTTTAAATTTAGTGGGCCAATTACCATTAAAACCATTGCGGTATTAATGTTATACGTACCATTGTCTCTATTGGCGGGTATGTTTTCACAAGTTGCGGTGCAAGTTGGCTTTCCGCTGCAGCTAGTGGTTGAGGTGACTTTTTCGTTCTTAGGTTTGTTTGTTAATATAGCTTTGTTTAGATTGTATATGGTTAATCGTAAAACACCGGATGTTGATAACGCTGAAGGATAAGCATTCCATTAACGATCAAAAAGGAGAGGCCATTGTTAAATGATATTGAGTTTATTGATGGTTTTTCTACTGAGTTGAGTGATGATTACCGTTTAGCTAAAAGCTATGTCCGCGATATTCCTACTCAAGCGCTCGTTTATATTAGGAGTTTTACCCATAAGCTGGCCGCTCAATTGGCTCAACTGCACGATATAACATTTACCTCTGCAAATTTATATGATCGTATCGAACAGCTAAATCAGCAGCGGGTGATTGATGTTGCAGCCGTGCGGGCGTTACACCGTCTCCGCACTGACGGTAATCGCGGCGCCCATCCTGAAAAATATCATTTAACTCAAGTTCAGCTTATTAATATAGCTGAAAAGTCGATTCATCATATTTTGCAGTTAATTGAAAAACTGTATCAACCTTTACGTCATCGCACTGCACCCCATTATCAATTTGAAGCTTTCGACTCATATGCTGGTCGCGACTTATGCTATCGCGCAGTGATGCAGAATGACCCCGAAGCCCAGTATTTAGTTGGTATGTCACTTAAAGCCAAAGGGGTGATGCTGCAAGAGCAGGAACGCGCTTTGGCACAAACCATTGACGAAGCAAGTTCTACAATATCAAAAAACTCAACCTCAAACGCTTCAATGGCAAGCGAGCAAACATCAGCCGATGTATTTGCGCAAGCTGCTCACTGGTTTAGTCTTGCATCAGGGCAACATCAAACTGCATTATTTGAGCATGGTGTGAGCTTATTGCATGGTTATAGCGGTAAGGTCAATTCAGCTGAGGGTGAACAGTTTATTGCACAAGCCGCAGAGCAAGGCGTGGTTAATGCCCAAGCTTTATTGGGTTTCTTCTATCTGGTGGGAAGTGACCAATTCGAGGTTGATCTTAGTCAAGCCGAAACATTACTAACCTTGGCAGCGAACGCTGAAAATGCTGAAGCAATGTCAAATCTTGGGGTATTGTTCTATCAAAACCAGCAATTCGAGCAGGCTTACTTATGGGTAAGCAAAGCAGCACAAACAGGTTATCCTCATGCACAATATCATTTGGCGTTAATGTTGGAGCAAGGTCAAGGTTGTAATGTTGATATAACTAAAAGTCAGCAATGGATGCAAGAAGCCGCAGAGCAAGGTCAATTAGATGCAATGTTACGCTGTGGTAGTGATATTTTGCATGATGACGCTGCCAGTCAGCAACAACTTGAAACGGCTGAACACTATTTACATCAAGTGATTAAGTATGGCCGTAATGTCACCGCAATGATTGAATTGAGTGTGGCTTTAGCTGACGGAATTTTAGGTCGTATTGATGTGGTGCAAGCTGCGTATTTATTACAGCAAGCAAACTTGCATGCTGATGATATTCAACGACAAGTCATCGAACCATTATGGCAGTCGTTATTGATGCAAATTGAGAGTGTGATTGCGCTTAATCCAACAGAAGCGGAATTGGCTGCTTTACAACAAGCTAAACGCTTTCTTGGATAAGCCATGTTGTTGCCTCAACGATGGCATGTCCTCCTATTGTCTAGAAGTACATCACGCTTAGGGTGTTAATGCCATGCTCAATAATTTTCTGAACAATTAAGAGTGGTGCAAGCTTTTCAATTTAAGGCTCACTTCTAAATGGCCATTATTTAGGTTAAGGGCTACTCAGGTAAATTATCCCTTTTCTAAGTTGTTATCAGGAAACAATGGGATCGGTCGACATACTCCGTACCCTTGTGCAAAATCAACTCCCATTTCATCTAGGATTTCTATAATGGATTGATTTTCGGCAAATTCGGCAATGGTAATTTTTCCCATGATATGACCGATTTGGTTAATAGTTTGAGTAATCGCACGGTCGACCGCATCATTTTCTAAATTTTTGACAAAGCTACCATCGATTTTCAGATAATCAACGGGTAAATTTTTAAGGTATCCAAAAGAACTAGAGCCTGTACCGAAATCATCCAACGCAAATTTAACACCTATTTCTTTACATGCTGTGATGAACTCGATTGCAGAGTGCATGTCTTTCACCGCTGCTGTTTCTGTTATTTCAAAGCAAAGGCATTGTGGATCGATATTATATTCTATAATTTTCTGTTTGATATATTCAAATAGGTCCAATGAATTAATAGACAATCCTGACAGGTTGATGTTGACTATCAATGTCTTGTTCTCATGAATTTGCTGCAAAAGGTGGAATCCAGACAACACCTTATTGATTACCCAACGATCAATTTCCCTGATTAGATTGTATCGTTCTGCAGCCGGAAGAAAATGACCAGGAAGAATGATTTCACCTTCATTCGATACCATCCTTAAAAGGACTTCAAGGTGTAAGCATGATTCGTCATCTGAAGTAAGGGAACGATAGACTTGATGGTATAGAACGAATCGATCATCTTTCAAGGCTGAATTAATACGTCCTACCCATCCAGTTTGGCTTCGTCTGTCGGCTAATTCTATATCGCTCTCTTTATATTGGCATACCTGATGGCGTCCTTGCTCTTTAGCCCAGTAACACGCGGAGTCAGCCTGACCTATAATTTCTTTGCAGCTAAAACTGTCATTTACTATTGCGGTAAAGCCTATACTTATTCCAACCGTATATATTTGCTTTTCCCAGACAATCTGGAATTCTTCAATCGCATTGAGTAACGCTTGAGCTATTAATTTTCCTCTAGTTTCATCACAACACTCAAGAATTAAACCAAATTCATCACCACCAAGACGAGCTAGAGTATCGTTTGCACGTATTTGGGAGGACATGATGCGAGATAATTGTTGGAGCACATCATCTCCGGCACTATGCCCACATGAATCATTTATTATTTTGAAGCGGTCGAGATCCATGTAGCAAATGATATATATTTGACCATTGTCAATTGTATTATCTATGGCTTTTGTCACTCGGTTTTCAAATTCACGGCGATTGATTAATCCCGTTAACAAATCATGTGTAGCTTCCCAGGATTGTCTTTCAAGATGTTTTCGGGCGACAGTGACATCACGTAAACATAAAACACCACCAATAAGCTTCTTTCTCTGGTCAAATATGGGGGCTGATCGCTCTTCGACCGCGATTTTAAGGTCTCCTGATATTTCGAGCATACTACGTTGGTTGCAAGTTGCCACAGTTCCAGAATCTAATGTTTCTTGTAGGGCACTGTCTATTGCAAATCCAGTATGCATATCTGTGAGCTGAAGATGATCTGCTATGGACTCACCCTGTAACTCAGCTAATGATTTTCCCAGCATTTTCTCTGCTGGCAAGTTTAAATAGATAAGATTACCATTAATATCAAATAGTAATATTGCATCGGCAATAGAATGCAATGTGGTTACTGCCCGTTCTTTTTCGGTATATAATTCGTCTGAAATTCGTTGAAGCGCCCTTATCGGTAGTAAACGTAGAACAAGTAAAATGAGTAAGGCTAAGACGAAACCAAGTACAAAGGCCAAAAGTATATTTTTATATAGCGTCGAAAGTGATGCACTAACAACGATATTCCCAACAACTTTATCAATATCATAAAGTGGATAGCTGCGTTGCACCGTAAAACCAGTTAGAGCCTCTCCGGATGAAGTGATGACTTCTCCTTCTGAATCGAGTATCTGGATGTATTCGTTGTCTAATCGCACTGGCTCTCTACTGAGTACACCTTGTAAGCGGTTCTCAGCATACATCCACGTATCGGGAAGAGTTGTGATTAAATCAGCCTGAGCATTGGCTTTAATCTTAGCTTTAAAGCTGAGTGATTTTGTTAGGTCGTTATATGCCGTTAGTGTGTAACCTACAGGCAGGCTAATACCGACCAGTAAGGATATTAACAGTGCATAATGGGTTAACGTCTTCGCCAGTCGCGTATCTTGAGTAGATAACATCTAATTCAACCTATTCAGGTATATAATTTCCATTGCTCTCCAAAATCTCTTTTCCTATTGTAGAGTTAACGAAACTAATAAAGTCAGCAACATAAATCGGAATGTTTTTAGGAAGAATAAAGTAGAAATGTTTGATCATAGGGTAGCTACCTGCAATACAAGTCTCTGCTGTTGGCTTTACGCCATTTAACTTTAAGGCATGAATAGATCTTTTTTCAGAAAGGATTAGTGCCAAAGTAGTTACACCGAAACTACCAGGGGTTTGTTCAATTTTTTCGACGGTTTCTTGATCAGTAGATGCAAATAATAGCCCTGTGCGCTTTTCTGCGAATTGGATAGCATTTTTAAGTTCTGGGGAAAGTTTTTCCAGTTGTTTGGTATTGTCATCGTCATGCTGGCGGATGATTGGGCGAACTAAATCTCCATTCGGCCATATTGTTTGTTTACCGTTATAAATATCAACAAGCTCATCAATAGAAATATCCGTAACATCTAAATTATTTGATACCGCAATTACTGTGGGGGTACGAGCATATTCTATTACGCTAGCTTCTGCTGTAAACTCCGTTTTTTTGAATCCGCGAGTACTTAACCCAATATCGATTTTACCACGAGGTACAGCTTTAATTGCACCGCTACTACCAATGCTGGGCAAAACAGTAATGTGTATGTCTGGATTACGTTCTTGGTATGCATTAGCCAGTATCTGCATTGTGCCTAGTGCGTTTCCTGTACCGCCAATGATAATATTTTCTGCCCATACAGATGAACAGAAAAATATTCCCAAACAGGCCAGCGATAAACAAGACTGTGTTATCCATTTTTGACATGCTACAAACATATTTACCCTCTTTTATCGTGTTAATGATTATATTTATAATTTAATCAGTTAGTTAAAGATGCGGTAAGTGTTTAAATCCTGTCGTCTTTACCCGGAGTTATTATTTCATACAATGTGTATAACCACGTGATACTAACGTGGTGTAACTACAATCATTTTAGTACTTTAAAATGCTATTCACTCTGTTATTGTAAAAACATGCTCTCTATAAAAATATTATGGTTAGTACAATATAGCCCGTAAAAATAAGGTTGGTACGAATAGTCCAATAAATAGATTATTGGTCGAAATCAATAATTCAATATCGCATGTTTAGTAATCGGCCAACAGTGACTTTTCTTTATCAGTAACTTTCTTCATCAATAAATGTTAGCGCAATTTATAAAGGTAGATAAATTTCAAAACCTCTTATATAAAATGTAACCTCACCCAACAATAACGGTTGTGAGTCACTCTATAGATAGCTAGTTTTTATGATGAATTCGGGCTAAACCTTGTATCTAATATTCACGAGAACAATGGGTTGTCAGATACCTAGTAGTTAAAAAACCTAATACGTTAATGAAAGGCGTATGTGATATCAAAAGTGCGACTACACCTTAATATCTCCAATAAAAAACTTACTTAAATCAGCGGAAACGAGTGATGAAAAGTGAACGTTCTCGGTTTAAACCTGTCTTGGTTGCTATGTCGAGAGTGGGGTAAAAAAACACGCTTTAGCGGAGGGTTGAACT